>NZ_JARVRR010000007.1:0-228843 GCF_030209595.1 Frigoribacterium sp. ME-P-080 | reverse complement strand
CTTGTGGGAGAGTAGGACACCGCCGGACTCCTTTTAGTGCGAACAGCACACGAAACACCAGAAAGGCCCCTTCCTCGGAAGGGGCCTTTCTGCGTTTAACGCTGATCCACCCACCAACCCCGGTAAGATCGTCAGCGATGTCAGCTCCCTTCTCCACCGCCACCGGCACCGACGTGCGCGTGCGGTTCTGCCCCTCGCCCACCGGAACGCCGCATGTCGGCCTCATCCGCACCGCCCTCTTCAACTGGGCCTACGCCCGACACACGGGTGGCAAGCTCGTTTTCCGCATCGAAGACACCGATGCGGCCCGAGACAGCGAAGAGAGCTACGAGCAGATCCTCGACGGCCTGCGCTGGCTCAAGATCGATTGGGACGAGGGCGTCGACGCGGGTGGGCCTCATGGCCCCTACCGTCAGTCTCAGCGCCACGACATTTATCGCGGGGTCATCGATCAGCTGCTCGAGCGGGGGCTTCTCTACGAGAGTTTCGCCACGGGTGAGGAGATCGAGGCTCGCAACATCGCCAACGGTCGAGACCCCAAGCAGGGTTACGACAACTTCGAGCGTGAGCTGAGCGACGAGCAACGTGCGGCGTTCCGAGCCGAGGGGCGTCAGCCGGCGCTCCGGTTGCGAGTGCCCGACCGCGACCTCAGCTTCGACGACCTCGTCCGTGGTGAGATCACGTTCCCGGCGGGATCGTTCAGCGACTTCGTCGTCGTCCGACCGAACGGAGTGCCTCTCTACACTTTCGTGAACCCGCTGGACGATGCTCTGATGGGCATCACCCACGTCCTGCGCGGTGAGGACCTCCTCTCGTCCACTCCCCGCCAGATCGCCCTCTACGAGGCGCTGGTCGAGCTCGGCATCACCACGTTCGTCCCTCGGTTCGGCCATCTGCCCTATGTCATGGGTGACGGCAACAAGAAGCTCTCGAAGCGCGATCCCGAGTCCAACCTGTTCCACCACCGAGACCGCGGCTTCATCCCCGAGGGCCTCGTCAACTACCTGGCGCTCCTGGGGTGGTCCTTGACTCACGATCGGGACGTGTTCTCGATCGACGAGATGGTCGCGGCGTTCGACGTCGTCGACGTGAACCCGAACCCCGCGCGGTTCGACGTGAAGAAGGCCGAGTCGATCAACGGCGACCACATCCGACTGCTGTCCGTTGGGGACTTCACCGAGCGACTGCTGCCCTACCTCGACGGGGTCGTCAGCGTTCCGCCGACGGAGGCCGAGCGTGCCGTGCTCGTGCAGGCGGCGCCCCTCGTCCAAGAACGCATGACCCTCCTGTCCGAGGCTCGTGGCATGCTCGGCTTCTTGTTCGTCGCCGACGACGACCTGGTCCACGAGGACGACGCGCTGGCCTCGCTGGGCGAGCGGTCCACCGAGGTGCTGCGCGCCTCCTTGGCTGCCCTCGAGGGCCTGGCCGACTGGACGCACGAGTCGATCCAGGCGGCCCTCAAGGAGGCGCTCGTCGACGGACTCGGCCTCAAGCCCCGCGTGGCCTACGGCCCGTTGCGGGTGGCGCTGTCCGGGCGTCGCGTGAGTCCGCCGTTGTTCGAGTCGATGGAGATCCTCGGCCGCGAGTCGACCCTTGCCCGACTCTCGGCTCTCGCCGACCGCTCATGACCGAACGCTACGACGTCGCTGTCATCGGGGGCGGCCCCGCAGGGTTGAGCGCCGCGCTCAACCTCGTCCGCGCCCGCCGACGCGTCGTGCTGATCGACAGCAACCGGCCGCGGAACTCCGCCACGCTGCTCTCGCACGGGTACCTCACCCGCGACGGCATCTCGCCGCTCGAGCTCCGCAAGCTCGGACGCGACGAGTTCCTGGGGTACGAGGGGGCCGAACACCGGCAGACCCTGGCGACGAACGTCGTCCCGGTCGACGGCGGGTTCGAGATTTCGTGCGCGTTCCGTGGGCAGGAGTCGTCCGCGCTGGCAGGGACCGTGCTGGTGACGACGGGGCTGAGCGAGACCCTGCCTGAGATCGCCCAACTCCGAGCGTTCTACGGCACGTACGTCCACAGCTGCATCGAGTGCGACGGGTACGACAAGCGTGACCAGCCGCTCGCCCTGATCGGTGAGCACCCCGACCTCGTCGACCGCGCCCTGTTGCTCTCGCAGTGGACCGACGACCTCATCGTCTTCACGCACGGTTCGGACGTGGTGACCTCGGCGGACGAGGCTGCGTTGGCCGCCCGGGGGATCACCGTGGATCGTCGTCGCGTCATGAGCATCGACGGCGATCGTGACGGCATGCGTGGCGTCGTGCTCGAGGACGGCACGGTCGTGCCTCGGGCCGGTGGCTTCGTCCGCCCGGAGTGGTCGGCTGCGCTGGACTACGTCTCGGCGACGGGGGCCGACCTGGACGGCGACGGACTGCTCGTCGTGGACGACCATGGTCGCACGTCGGTTCCCGGGCTGTACGCCGCCGGCGAGAGCACCGCGCCCGGCCCCCAGCAACTCATCGTTGCCGCCGGCGACGGCGCCCGTGTCGCTGCCGTGATCAACCGGGACCTCATCGGTGGCCTCGAACACCTGGCAGATGCTGTACAGTAGACGTCGGTCCAGATGATGGGCCGACAGTGATGTAGACCTGACGGTTGTCATCATTGGGGTATGGTGTAATTGGCAACACGACTGATTCTGGTTCAGTTGTTCTTGGTTCGAGTCCAGGTACCCCAGCAACTTTGTTCCCCCTGGCCTTTCGGCCCTGGGGAATTGCTGTTCGGGCCTGTCTGTCCGCCTCCGGCGACGTGTTCGGCTTCGCCGAACGCCATCGTGACGGCCCTGTGGCCCGGGGGAATTGCTGTTCGGGCCTGTCTGTCCGCCTCCGACGGCGTTCTCGGCTTCGCCGAACGCGATCGTCCCCGCGTCGCGCGTCGCGCGTCGCGCCTCGCGCCTCGGGCGGAGTGGTCGGTGTGCCGTCGGGCGTCAGCAGCTAGGCCGGTTGGGGCTCTTCTGACTCGGAGCCGAGTGGGCGCCGTGGGCCGCGTCCTCGTCGGGCGAGAACCCTGGCGATGGGGCGCTCGACGCGACGGTGGATGACGAACGACAAGGCCACCAGGAGTGGAACCGACACGGCGACCGACAGCCAGCCGTCGATCCAACCCAGGCGCGCGAAGAGCTCGGGCACGGCCGGGGCCACCAAGGGGTGGAACAGGTAGAGCGCGTACGACGCGGCACCGCCGGTGAGCACCCAGGTCGGCGTCACGCGGCGAAGGGGACCTTCGGCCAGCACCGTCGCCGCCACGACAGCCGTGACGCCCGCGAATCGGGCTGGTGCGTTGCGCCCGAAGCCCCCGTCTCCGACGGACGTGGCGAGCACGACCGCCAGGGCCACCAGGGAGACCGCGAGCACGGCCCACAACCAGCCACGGCGGGCGGGACGCGTCAGCTCGGCGATCACCATGCCGATGAGGAAGAACAGGACGATGGGGTCGAAATAGACCGCCCATGCCGGGCGTGCGGCGTCGAAGGCCCACCACAGCGCCGAGCAGGTGACGAGCACCGCTCCGACGGTGGGCAGGACTCTGAGTCTGAGGGCCAGGCACAGGGCCACGAGGGCGTAGAACGCACACTCGAAGACGAGGGTCCAGCCGACGCCGAGGACGGGTTCGATGTTGCCTTCGGCGTTGCGGGTCGGGATGAAGAAGTACGACCCGAGCGTGTTGGCCGGCTCGAGGGTGGCGTGCAGCACGGCCGAAGGGACGAGTACCAACGTCAGCACCTTGAGGGTCGTCGCGAGCCAGTAGAGCGGGACGATGCGATCGAGTCGGCGACGCGCGAAGATGGCCCAGGCTCGCGGCGTGCCCTCGAGGCGACGGACGGTGTGCATCATGACGAACCCACTGATCGCGAAGAAGACGTCCACCCCGACCGATCCGTAGCTCCACGGGCGGAACGAGGGGTCGAGTCGTTCGTGGGCGTAGAACACGGTGTGGGTGACGACCACCAGGAGGGCTGCCACGAACCGGAGGCCCTGGATGCCCGAGAAGTGTTCGCGATCGCGGAGGGGTGCCTCAGGGGACAGGATCGGGGTCGGCATATGAAACATATTACATGCAGACGATGCGCAGCCTTGGGGTTCTGCCTCCCACGACCTCGAAGGCCCTCACCTGCGGTGAGGGCCTTCGAGTCGTCGCAGGATGGTGACTAGTCGCCGATGGTGGCTCCGAAGCGGGCCGGCAGAGTGCCACGGTGGGTGCTGCCCAGCTCGTCGATGGACACCGTGAAGACGTCCTGTACCTCGAGCGACCCCGACTCGCCGTCGGTCACGCCGATGCGGGCCACCGGGTAGCCACGACCCTCGCAGAGGCCGCGGAAGCGGACGTCGTCCTCGCGGGGCACCGAGACGATCACGCGACCGGTCGACTCGCTGAAGAGGGCGGTCGCGACGTCGATGCCGTCCCGCTCGATGATCTCGCCCAGCCAGACGCGAGCACCGACTCCGAAGCGCAGCACGGCCTCGGCCAGCGCCTGTGCCAGGCCGCCGTCGCTCAGGTCGTGGGCCGCCGCGATCAACGACTGGTCGCCACCTGCGTGCAGGAGCTGCGCGAGCTGCGCCTCGGCCGCGAGGTCGACCGCCGGCGGTCGACCGCCGAGGTGGTCGTGGACCACGCCGGCCCAGGCCGATCCGTCGAGCTCGAGCGCCGTGGTGCCGAGCAGGTAGATGTTGTCGCCTTCGTCCTGCCAGCCGGACGGGATGCGCTTGGCGACGTCGTCGATCACGCCGAGGACGCCCACCACGGGAGTGGGGTGGATCGGACGCGTGCCGGTCTGGTTGTAGAACGACACGTTGCCGCCGGTGACCGGGATCTCGAGCTCGAGGCACCCGTCGGCCAGCCCCTCGACGGCCTGCGAGAACTGCCACATGACCTCGGGGTCCTCCGGGCTGCCGAAGTTCAGGCAGTCGGTCACGGCGGCGGGCACGGCACCGGTCACGGCGACGTTGCGGTACGCCTCGGCCAGGGCGAGGCGTGCGCCCTGCTTGGGGTCGAGCTGGCAGTAGCGCCCGTTGGCGTCGGTCGCGATCGCGAAGCCGAGACCGGTCTCTTCGTCGACGCGGATCATGCCTCCGTCGTCGGGGAAGCTGAGCGCGGTGTTGCCCAGCACGTAGGTGTCGTACTGGTTCGTGACCCAGCTCTTGTCCGCCAGGTTGGGCGAGCCGAGCAGTTCGAGGAACTGCTCGCGAAGAACGGCGTTGCCCGTGGGGCGGGGCAGCGACGAGGCGCTGTCGGCCTGCAGGGCGTCGATCCACGTGGGGTAGGCGACGGGACGCTCGTACACCGGGCCGTCGACGGCGACCGTGCGGGGCTCGACGTTGACGATCTCTTCGCCGTGCCAGTTGATGACGAGACGGCCGGTGTCGGTGACCTCGCCGAGCACGCTCGTCTCGACGTCCCACTTTGCCACGACCGCGAGGAACGCGTCGAGCTTCTCGGGACGCACGACGGCCATCATGCGTTCTTGGCTCTCGCTCATCAGGATCTCTTCGGCGGTGAGCGACGGGTCGCGCAGCAGGACGTTGTCGAGTTCGATGAACATTCCGCCGTCGCCGTTCGAGGCGAGCTCGGACGTGGCGCAGCTGATGCCGGCTGCCCCGAGGTCTTGGATGCCCTCGACCAGTTCGTCGCGGAACAGCTCGAGGCAGCACTCGATGAGCACCTTCTCGGCGAACGGGTCGCCGACCTGGACGGCAGGACGCTTGGTGGGCCCGCCGGACGAGAACGTGTCGGAGGCGAGGATGGAGGCGCCGCCGATGCCGTCACCGCCGGTGCGCGCACCGAACAGGACCACCTTGTTGCCGACGCCCCGGGCGTTGGCCAGGTGGAGGTCTTCGTGGCGCAGGACGCCCACGGCCAGTGCGTTGACCAGGGGGTTGCCCTGGTAGACGGCGTCGAAGTAGGTCTCGCCGCCGATGTTGGGCAGGCCGAGGCAGTTGGCGTAGAAGCTGATGCCACCGACGACGCCGTCGACCACGCGGGCCGTGTCCGCCGCGTCGATGTCGCCGAAGCGCAGCTGGTCCATGACCGCGACGGGGCGGGCACCCATCGAGATGATGTCGCGGACGATGCCGCCCACGCCGGTGGCCGCCCCCTGGAACGGCTCGATGTAGCTCGGGTGGTTGTGCGACTCGACCTTGAAGGTGACGGCCCAGCCGCCCCCCACGTCGACCACTCCGGCGTTCTCGCCCATGCCGACCATGAGGTTCTTCTTCATGGCGGGCGAGACCTTCTGGCCGAACTGCCGGAGGTAGATCTTGCTCGACTTGTAGGAGCAGTGCTCGCTCCACATGACCGAGTACATGGCGAGCTCACCGCTCGTGGGGCGACGCCCCAGGATCTCGCGGATCTTCGCGTACTCGTCGGCCTTCAGGCCGAGGGCGCCGTAGGGCTGCTCGCGATCGGGCGTCGCCGCGGCGTTCGCCACGGTGTCGGGCACGTGACCCTCGGGGCGGACGTCGATCATCTCGGCGTCGTGCGGGGCGCGGTCGGTCTGGTCGGTCACTTGGCGAGGGCCCTCTCGAGAACGGACGTGAAGAAGGTCAGGCCGTCGACGCCGCTCGACATCGCGGCGGGGGTGTCGGGGCCGAAGCCCTCTTCGACGGCGTGCTCGGGGTGCGGCATGAGGCCGACGACGTTGCCGCGCGCATTGGTGACGCCGGCGATGTCGTCCATCGACCCGTTCGGGTTCACGCCGATGTAGCGGAAGGCGACCTGCCCCTCGCCCTCGATGCGCTTGATGGTCTCGGCGTCGGCGATGAAGCGCCCGTCCGCGTTCTTGAGGGGGATGGTGATCTCTTGCCCCTCGGTGAAGCCGTTCGTCCAGTCGGTGCGGGCGTTCTCGACGACGAGACGCTGGTCGCGGCGGATGAACTGCTGGTGCGCGTTGCGGGTGTGCGCCCCCGGGATCAGGCGGGCCTCGGCGAGCATCTGGAAGCCGTTGCAGATGCCGAGGACGGGCATGCCCGCATTCGCGGCGTCGACCACGTCGGCCATGATCGGCGAGAAGGAGGCGATCGCGCCGGCACGCAGGTAGTCGCCGTAGCTGAAGCCGCCGGGCAGGATGATCGCCTCGACGCCCTTCAGGTCGTGGTCGCCGTGCCAGAGGGCGACGGGCTCGCCGCCCGCGAGTCGGACCGCGCGCTGCGCGTCACGGTCGTCGAGGGAGCCTGGGAAGGTGACGACGCCGACGCGCATCAGAGGGCGGCGGGAGCGTCGGCGACGGTGATCGAGACGACGTCCTCGATGACCGAGTTCGAGAACATGTCGTCGGCGAGCTCGCGGACGTCCGCGAGGACGGCGTCGGTCACCTCGCCCTCGACCGTGACCTCGAAGCGCTTGCCGATGCGGACGTCGGTGAACGCCCCTTTGCCGAGACGGGAGAGGGCACCGGCGACAGCCTTGCCCTGGGGGTCGAGCAGTTCAGCCTTGGGCATGACCTCGACGACGATTGTGGGCACTGGTTTACTCCTGCAGAGGCGTCAACGGGTGGACGCGACGAGTCTACGGCAGCCGCGCGCGCCTCCTGGTGGTGCCGTCGTCGTGGAGGCATCGGCCGTCGCGGCGATGGTCAGCGGAATGCGGGCCACCTGTCAGCCGGATCATTGGTTCGCGCCGCAGAGTGTTCTCAGCGGACAGAGCGCGGGCCTCGTGATCGGGCCTTCTGTTCCGCGTCCGGTCCCGGGGTTCCTGATCCGCTCCGAGACCGCCGGACGCCCGGCCGAGCCCCCCGTCGGCCGGGCGTCTACCCCGTGTGGGCTGCGTCCGCGGGTCTGTCGGCGGCCCTCAGGGCGGACTCCGGGTCGACGTCGGGGCGCGACCGGCCGAGCAGCCAGACGGCCAGGGGCAGGCAGATCGCGCCCGCGATCGCGTTGCGCAGGTCGAGGCCCTCGTGCATCACGTCGAACGGCGGCCCGATGGCGAGCACCGCCGCCACCCCGATCGACCACCAGGAGGCGCGGCGCCGCCCCTCGGCGAACGCTCGCGGCGGCAGCTCGAACCGGGCGGTCGCCAGCGAGACCAGGCAGGTCAGCCCGATGACGAGGGCCCAGATCGGGAGGCGCGTCCACCACCAGGTGGCGGTCGAGGGTTGGGGGAGCGGCCCGCCCACGGCCAAGAGGACCCCGAGCACGGCGATCAACAGCGGGAGGTGCCAGAGGTAGATGGTCATGCCGCGGCTGCCGACGGCGAACACGACGGCGCGGGCCGCCGACGTGGACATGAGACGCGCCAGGGCGGGGTGCACGAGCGACAGGACGCAGATCTGCGCCACCCCGAGCACCATGAGCGGCACCGTCGGCGGGTTGAGGTTGCTCAGCATGTCGTCCGACCACGGCCCGGCCGTCGTCAGCGGGACCAGCGAGGCGTACGCCACGACGGCGACGACGAGCAGCACGGCCCGAGGGGTCCGACGGAACAGCCCGTCGGCGTAGGCGAAGCCGAGCTGCTGCACGAAGAGCCACACGAAGGCGAGGTTGAGGAGGCCGACGGCCGTGACGCCGGTGCCGTACCGCACCGCGTCGACCAGGACCGCGGCGACCACCAGGACGAACAGCGTCGCCCACGGGCGGGTCGTGTGCAGCCGGGCCATCACCGGCACGAGCAGCTGCGTGATGCCGTAGGCGGCGAGGAACCAGAACGGGGAGCCCACACCGGTCGCCACGACGTCGAGCAGTTCGGGATCGGCACCGAGCAGGGTCGCGACGGCGAGGGCGATCGCGAGGACGACGAAGACCGCGCTCGCGGGCCGGGCGAGGCGCAGGAGGCGACCGCGGACGAAGTCGCCGGCGTCGGCGCCGCGGCGCCGTGCCCCGGCCCAGGCCGTGGCGCTGGCGAACCCGCCCACCACGAAGAAGAGCGGCATGATCTGCCCGGCCCACGTCGAGAGCGGGAACCAGGACTGCTCTTGCAGGGGACGGTTCGCCACGACGGCGCCCGTCGCGTCGACGGCGACACCGACCATCATCACGTGGATCGCGACGACCAGCAGGACGCAGAAGACGCGGGCGAGATCCACCACGAGGTCGCGGCCCGGGGGGACGACGACGGACGGCGGTGTCGGGGCGGCGGTGCTCATGTCGACGACGGTAGCGACCCGTGGCCGCTCGGGTGTGGTTGTCCACAGGTGCGGCGCGCCGAACCAGGGAACGTCCTCCGAGGTGGCCCGGATTGTTTTGATCTGATCAAAAGAGTGGTTCACTTGATGCATGACCCATCCGACCGACGACCCCCGCGAGGCACTGCGCTCCGCCGGGTTGCGCGTGACCGAGCCCCGGCTCGCCGTGTTGCGCGCCCTCGAGCCGTCGCCCCACGCGGCCGCCGAGCAGGTCTTCGCCCGGGTCGCCCTCGACCTGCCCGGCACGTCGGTGCAGGCGGTCTACGGCGTCCTCAACGCGCTGACCGGTGCCGGGCTGGTGCGTCGCATCGAACCCGCGGGCTCGGCAGCGCTCTACGAGCTGAGGACGGGTGACAACCACCACCACGTGGTCTGCGGGGTGTGCGGCTCGGTCGCCGACGTGGACTGCGTCGTCGGCCACGCCCCCTGCCTCACCCCCTCGCACGACTCGGGGTACCTCGTGCAGACCGCCGAGGTGACCTTCTGGGGCCTGTGCCCGGCCTGCCGGGCGGCCGAGTCCGAGGGTGGGGAGGGCGACGAGCCGACCCGCGCCTCCTCGTCCGACCGCGTGGACGCGGCCGTCCCGGCGGCCTGACCGGCCCGCCCCCCTGATCTCACACGACGACGAACCACGAACGAAAGAGGACACATGACCGACGCCAAGAAGATCACCACCACCGACAACGGCGCCCCCGCCGCCAGTGACGAGTTCTCGCAGTCGGTCGGCGCCGACGGCCCGATCGTCCTGCACGACCACAAGCTGGTCGAGAAGCTCGCCAACTTCAACCGCGAGAAGGTGCCCGAGCGCATCGTCCACGCCAAGGGCGGCGGCGCCTTCGGCACGTTCGTCACGACGGCCGACGTCTCGCGCTACACCCGCGCCGCGCTCTTCCAGCCCGGTGTCGAGACCGAGATGCTCGCCCGCTTCTCGACCGTCGCCGGAGAACAGGGCAGCCCCGACACGTGGCGCGACCCCCGTGGCTTCGCGCTGAAGTTCTACACGAGCGAGGGCAACTACGACCTCGTGGGCAACAACACGCCCGTCTTCTTCATCCGCGACGGCATCAAGTTCCCCGACTTCATCCACTCGCAGAAGCGCCTGCCCGGCTCGCACCTGCGCGACCACGACATGCAGTGGGACTTCTGGACGCTCTCGCCCGAGTCGGCGCACCAGGTCACCTGGCTGATGGGCGACCGCGGCCTCCCCGCCTCGTGGCGCAACATGGACGGCTTCGGTTCGCACACCTACCAGTGGATCAACGCCGAGGGCGAGCGCTTCTGGGTCAAGTACCACTTCAAGACGAACCAGGGCAACAAGATCCTCACGCAGGACGACGCCGACCGCATCGCGGGAGAGGACGCCGACTTCCACATCCGCGACCTCTCCGAGGCCATCGACCGCGGCGACTTCCCCACCTGGACGCTGTCGGTGCAGGTCATGCCCTACGACGAGGCGGCCACGTACCGCTTCAACCCGTTCGACCTGACGAAGGTGTGGCCGCACGCGGACTACCCGCTCATCGAGGTCGGCACCATGACGCTGAACCGCAACCCCGAGAACTACTTCGCGCAGATCGAGCAGGCCGCGTTCGCCCCGTCGAACTTCGTCCCCGGCATCGCGACCAGCCCCGACAAGATGCTGCTCGCCCGCATCTTCAGCTACGCGGACGCCCACCGCTACCGCATCGGCGTCAACCACCAGCAGCTGCCGGTGAACACGCCCAAGACCGAGGTGCACTCGTACTCGAAGGACGGTGCCGCGCGGTACCACTTCAGCGAGGCGACGGCGCCGGTCTACGCACCGAACTCGGTCGGCGGTCCCGCGGCGGACCCGCAGGCCGCCGGTGACACCGGTGGCTGGGAGAGCGACGGCGAGCTCGTCCGCTCGTCCGTGACGTTGCACCCCGAGGACGACGACTTCGGCCAGGCCGGCACGCTCGTCCGCGAGGTGCTCGACGACGAGGAGCGCGACCGCCTGGTGCAGAACATCGTGGGCCACGTCTCGAAGGTCACCCAGCCCGCCCTGCGCGAGCGGGTCTACGAGTACTGGACCAACGTCGACCCCACCCTGGGCCTGCGCGTCCGCAAGGGCGTCGAGCCCGAGGCTCCCGGTTCGAACGAGGACCCGGCCGAGGTCGGCGTCCCGGCGTAGCCGCGAGCCGCGACAGACCGCAGGAGGCGCGGTGACCGTTCGTCGGTCACCGCGCCTCCTCGGCGTCTCCGGGTTCCGCGCGGTCTCGGGTGCCGCGCGGGTCAGACCATCTGGCCGTTCCAGTGCAGCTCGCCCTGCGGCCAGTCGGCGAGGGTGCGCGTGCCCTCGCGGAGCAGCCAGCCGTGGTCCTGGGTGACCAGCACGCCGGCGCCGTCGGCGCTGAACGCCGTGTAGTGCGCCGTGAGACCGTCGAGCGGCAGCCACCCGCCGCGTCGGTAGAAGCCCTGGACGTCGTCCCCGGTCTCGAGCACGCCGAAGCCGCTGTCGAGCGACGTCAGCGCCGCGTCCACCCGGCGCAACAGCTCGCCCCCGAGGCCGGTGCCCTGGACGGCCGGTGAGACCGCGACCATGCCCACCGCGGTGACGAGCAGGTCGGCGTCGCCGACGGTGACGAACTGACGTCGCAGACCGGCGTGCGCGACCACGACGTCGCCCTGACGCGCGACGACCCGCAGCTCGGGTTGCATGCCCGCCCAGCTGCGAGCCCCGGCGTACCAGTGGTCGTAGCTCGGGAAGGCCCGGGCGAGCATCGCCGCGACGGCCTCGTGGTCGTCGAGCGTGAGGTCGCCCTCGGGGGTCGTGGAGAAGGTGGGGGAGTCGGCTGCAGGCATGCTCACCACCGTAGCCATCGGCGTCGCCGAGGGAGCCGCGCCAGCGGCTCTGCGACGCCAGCGCCGAGGGAGCCTGCGACCGAGGGCTAGGCCGACTGCGGTCGGACGGTCACCTGGAGCTGGTTCGACCAGGGATCGTCGAACCCGAGCACACGCCCGTCGTCGCGGGTGGTGACGCCGTGGTGCCCGAGGCGCTCGCCGAGGGCGCCCAGGTCGTCGGCCGTCGGCACCTCGATGCGCACCAGGCCGAGGCCCAGCGCCAGCTGACGGCGCCCGGCGCCGGCGCTGTTCCAGGTGTTCATCGCCATGTGGTGGTGGTAGCCGCCCGCGCTGACGAACAGTGCCTGCGGCCCGAAGCGCGTCGTCGTCTCGAAGCCGAGCTGCTCGACGTAGAACCGGTGGGCCGACTCGACGTCGCCCACGCTCAGGTGGACGTGGCCGACCGTGGCGGGACGGGATGCCGAGCCGGCCAGCGCCTCCTCGGTGACGTTCTGCTGCACGAACGCGTTCGGGTCGAGGGCGAGGGTGGCCATGTCGACCTGGCCGTGGGTCCAGGACCACTCGCTGCGGCTGCGGTCCCAGTAGAGCTCGATGCCGTTGCCCTCGGGATCGGTGAAGTAGAACGCCTTGCTGACGAGGTGGTCCGCACTGCCGGTGAACGTGCCGGGGTGACGGGTCGCGACGCTGTAGACGGCGGCGGCGAGGTCGGCCTCGGTCTCGAACAGGATCGCCGTGTGGAAGAGGCCGGCGTCACGCGGCCCGGCGTGTTTCAGCTCGGGAGCGTGCTCGAGGATGACGATCGGGGTCGCCCCTCGACCGAGCACCACGCGGCCCACGTCCGGCTCGGCGGTCAGCACCGTGAGGGTGACCGCGTCGCGGTAGTACGCGGTCATCGCGTCGAGGTCGGCGACCCGCAGGGTGACGGCTCCCATGCCGGTGTCGGCGGCGAGCAGGTCGGACGAGGAGGCGCGCGTCGCGTCGGTCGCGGAGGTGTCGGTCATGGGGGCCCTCGGTCTGGTCGGGTGGTCACCGGGTCGGTGACGTGTCATCGACAGGAACCGGCCGCTCGGGCCGGGCATTCCCGACCGACGGCGCACCGCGTTCCGTGCACGGCACCGGATCTCGATGCGGTGCCGTGCACGAAACGCGGTGTGGGGCCGGGTCAGCGGGCGGTCAGGCGCTCGATCAGTTCGCGGTAGCGGGCGGAGGTGCGGGCGACGATGTCGTCGGGCAGGGCGGGGGCCTCGCCCGTGCCGTCCCAGTGCGCGGAGAGCCAGTCGCGGACGATCTGCTTGTCGAAGCTCTGGGTGCGGTCGCCCGAGGCGTCGACCTCGGCGTCCCAGAAGCGACTGCTGTCGCTCGTGAGGACCTCGTCGCCCAGGGTGATCTCGCCCGTGGCCCGGTCGGCGCCGAACTCGAACTTCGTGTCGGCGAGGACGACCCCCCGGGCCTCGGCCACGTCCGACGCCAGACGGTAGATCTCGAGCGACCGGTCGCGCAGGGCCGCCGCGGTCTCGGCCCCCACGAGTTCGACGGTGCGCTCGAACGAGATGTTCTCGTCGTGCTCGCCGAGCGGAGCCTTGTACGCCGGGGTGTAGATCGGTTCGGGCAACCGGTCGCCGTTCGACAGTCCCTCGGGCAGCGGGATGCCGCAGACGGTGCCGTGCTCGCGGTACTCGGCCCAGCCACTGCCGACCAGGTATCCGCGGACGACGCACTCGACGGGGAACATGTCGAGCGGCTTCACGAGCATGGCGCGGTCCCGGACCTGCGCGGGCAGCGAGACGGGGGCGGTGGTCGGGTCGACGAGGTGGTTGGGCACGGTGGTGAGCTGGGCGAACCACCAGAGGCTGAGCTGCGTGAGCAGGGCGCCCTTGCCCGGGATGCCGGGCTCGAGCACGTGGTCGAAGGCGCTGACCCGATCGCTCGCGACGACGAGCACGTACTCGGTGTCGGCGAGGGTGGCGGCGTCGCCGACCGAGCCGGCGACCGGTGCCGGGACGTAGAGGTCGCGGACCTTGCCCGAGTACACCGGCGTCCACCCGTCGAGGTGGCGAGGGGCGGCGTCGAGGTCGGAGGCGGAGGGCGTCGTGCCGTCGGGGGCGGTCATCGGGCGACCCGCTCGGCGATGTCGTGGCGGTACTGGCCGCCCTCGAGCTCGATGCGGGAGAGGGCCTCGTAGACGCGACCCCGGGCCTCGGTGAAGTCGGCCCCCTCGGCGACGACGCTGAGCACGCGCCCTCCGGTGGCGATGAGCTGGTCGTCGAGGCGAGCCGTCGCGGCGTGCGCGACGTGGACCCCGGCGACGGCGGTCGCGTCGTCGAGACCCCGCAGCGGGCGACCGCTCACGGCGCCTTCGGGGTAGCCCTCGCTCGCGAGGACCACGGTCACCGCGACGTCGGGCGAGAACCGCGGCGACTCGTGGTTGCCCAGCGATCCGGTCGCCGCGGCGAGCAGCAGCCCGCTGAGCGGCGTGACCAGACGGGGCAGGACGACCTGCGTCTCGGGGTCGCCGAACCGGGCGTTGAACTCGATGACGCGCACGCCCCGCTCGGTCAGGATGAGCCCGGCGTAGAGGAGGCCGATGAACGGCGTGCCCTCGGACTCGAGCTGCCGCACCGTCGGGGTGGCGATGGCGTCGAGGACCTCGTCGACGAAGTCCTTCTCGCTGCCGAAGCGGTCGGCGAGCCAGGGCAGTGGCGAGTAGGCACCCATGCCGCCCGTGTTGGGACCGGCGTCGCCGTCGAGCAGGCGCTTGTAGTCCTGCGCGGGGCTGAGCGGCACGACCGTGTGGCCGTCGCTGAGGAAGAACAGGGAGACCTCGGGACCCTCGAGGAACTCCTCGACGAGGACGGGCCCGTGCTGCAGCCAGTAGGTGGTGTGCTCGACCGCCGCGTCGCGATCGTCGGTGACGAGGACGCCCTTGCCGGCCGCCAGCCCGTCGGCCTTGACGACGTACGGGGAGCCGAAGTCGTCGAGCACGCCGAGGGCCTCGTCGAGGGTGCCCACGCGCGTGGCCCGCCCGGTCGGTACGCCGGCTTCGTCCATGATGCGTTTCGCGAAGGTCTTGCTGCCCTCGAGCGCCGCGGCCTTCTTGCCCGGCCCGAAGACGGGGATGCCCCGGGTGCGGAGGGCGTCGGCGACACCGGCGACGAGCGGTGCCTCGGGACCGACGACGACCAGCTCGACGTCGTTCTCGAGGGCGTACTCGGTGACGACGGCGCCGTTCGACGGGTCGAGGTGCACGATGCCGACCTGGTCGGCGATGCCCGCGTTGCCGGGGGCCGCGGTGATCTCGTGGCCCGCGTCTTCGCGCAGCAGGGCGGTGATGATGGCGTGCTCGCGAGCACCGGAACCGAGGACGAGGATTCGCACGCGCCACAGCCTACCGAGGGCGTGCGGCGATGCCGAGTCCGTCGCCCGGGCCGGGGAGGGCTGGCGCGGGCGGGCCGGGCCGGGGCGGGCGGGCCGGAGCGGGGCGCGACGAGGAGGCGCGGGTAGCGTGGGCGCATGGCCAGGGCACGGATCGAGGACGCGGCGGGATCGGCCGCGGTGGGCGAGGTGCGGGCGGCGCTCGCCGCCGACGAGACCGCGCCACGGCCGGTGACCGCCATGGCCGTCCGTTGGTTGCTGCAGGTGCTCGCCGACGGCGAACCCGGCGCGACGGTCGAGGTGCGCGTCCCACCGTTCGGCGCGGTGCAGTTCCGCGAAGGACTCAGTCATACGCGAGGCACGCCGCCGAACGTCGTCGAGACCGACGCCGCCACCTTCGTGCGACTCGCCACCGGCGATCTCAGCTGGCAGGAGGCGCGGGCCGGGGCCCTCGTGTCGGCCTCCGGCAGCAGGGCGGACCTGACCGGCTACGTGCCGATCGCCTGGCAGCGGGGCTGACCCGCGCCTCCTCGGCGGTGCCTCCGCCGTGGTCGCCCTGCCAGGGCCCTGCTCGACGTCGAGAGGGGCGGCGGCGGTGGTCGGCCTCCTCTGGGATGATGGGCGGGTGACGAACGCACCCGACGACCAGCAGCGACCCGAGCCCGTCGTCGAGCCCTCCGCCGATCGCGCAGTCGAGTCGATCGTCGAACGTGACGAGGTCACCGTGCGCCGGGCTCCCAAGGTGCCCGTGTTCTTGATCATGGGTGCGGCGCTCGGCGTGGTCGTGTCGCTGATAGTCACCTCGCTCTTCCCGTTCGACTCGGGCGAGGGCGTCGCGCAGACCTACGGGTACATCTCGCTCTGGGGGCTCACCATCGGCGGGGCCGTCGGTTGCGTCGTGGCCATCGTCGCCGAGCAGGTGACCAGCCGTGGGGCGAAGCGGGTCCAGGTCGAACGCGAACGGCTCGAGATGCCGATCGACGACGAGGTCGACACGGCGCCCCGCCAGGTCACCGACGGCGAACACGACCGCGACTGACCTCGCCGAGCCGAGCCGAGGCAGGCCTCGCCGAGCCGATCCGAGCCAGGCCTCACCGAGCCGCGCCAGGCCTCGCCTACCTGCCGCGTGCCCGGCTGACGGCCCGGGTCAGGCCCCGCGAGCCCGCCGCAACCTGGTGAGCAGCTCGGGGCCGCGGGCGTCGAGGAGGCGGCCGCCGCGTCGGATGCCGATGATCGTCAGCACGAGACCCAGGACGACGCCGACGACGAGCGTCGCGAGCCCGAGGATCACCGAGCCCTGGACCAGCGCCACGACTCCGAGCACGAGCTCGGGCAGCGACAGCACGAAGACGATCGCCCACGAGGCGTAGAGCCCGAGGGTCGAGGTGACGTTGGCCCCGGGCGGTGACTTGAAGGGGCTCTCGCCCGCCGCCGGGACGGGCATCAGGTACAGCGCCGAGGCCACGCTCGACACGCCGAACCCGGTGAGCAGCAGCCCCAGGCCGATGCCGAGCAGGGCCGGGGCCACGTCGAATCGGCCCACCACGGCCAGGGGGACGAGCGTGGCGAGCACGACGGAGGGCACCGCGAACAGCGAGAGGGTGAGGACGCGACCTGCGCGGTCGGCCGCACCCGCCAAGCCGGTCGACAGGTGTGCTGCGAAGGCCGTGCCGTCGTACGAGACGTCGGCGGCCAGCGTGATGGCGAGGAGCGCGGCCACGGCCGGACCGATGGCGTACAGCGGCCAGGTCGTCTCGAGGGAGAACGACAGGAAGATCGCCAGGACCGGCATCAGCGGGACGACGATCAGCGACCCGCCGTACCGCGGGTCGCGCAGCCAGTAGACGGCCGTCCGGGCGGCGACCGCACCGGTCGGCGTCGCGTGGAACCGGGCGAAGGGCCCGAGGCCCTTGGACGCCGCGGTGGCCGTGACGGCCGGGGGAGCCACGAGCGCCGTCGCCAGTCCACGTCGCCAGAGCAGGAGGAGCACCCCCAGGGTGACCAGGGCGATGAGGGCCTTGAGGGCTGCCTCGCCCGGTCGGCCGAGGGCGACGTCGCCGGGGATCGACCAGGCGGCGCCGAGCGGGCTCCACGACAGGGCGTGGGCGACACGGGGCAGGTCGTCGCCGACGGAACTGAGCCCCTGGCCGACCAGGCCGATCAGCGGCCCGGCCAGGATGAGGGGCACGAAGATCGCGACGCTCATCAACTCGCGGTAGCGACGTTTGGCACCCAGCGCGCTGGTGGCGGTCTCGACCGCGCGGGACGCCGCGACGCAGACGAAGACGCCGAGCACCCCGCAGAACGGCGCGAGGACGGCCGCGAGAGGGTGGTGCAGCCAACTGAAGGTCGTCGCGAGGGCGGCGACGAGCGTGACGATGCCCGGGATGCCCAGCAACCCGGTGACGAACAGGGCGACGAGGAGCCTGTCGGCGGGCAGGGGGAACGGGCGCAGCTTCGAGACGCTGAGGGTCTGGTCGTAGCCCCGGGCGACGAAGGGCACGACGATCCAGCCGACGACGGCGAGGGACCCGCCGAGCACGCCGGCCGTCCAGGCCCAGCGCTCGGGCGCGAACGAGAGGGCGACGAGGCCGACCACGACGGCGGCGAGCACGCCGAGGCCGTAGAGCCCGCCGATGACGGCCGCGACGATCTGCCAGGTGCTGCGCTTGAAGCCGTTCAGCAGCACCCGCCAGCGCAGGCTCAGGAGGTGCGCAACCACGACGGCCCCTCGTTGTGCTGACGGCCGCCGACGAGTTCGACGAAGCGGTCTTCGAGGGTGGAGCCGGCGCGCACGTCGTCGGTCGTGCCGGCCGCGAGCACGCGCCCGGCCGCGATGACGGCGACGTGGTCGCACATGCGCTGGACGAGGTCCATCGAGTGGCTCGACACGATGACCGTGCCGCCGTTCTGCGTGTATCCGTGCAGGATGTCGCGGATGTTGGCGGCCGAGATCGGGTCGACCGACTCGAACGGCTCGTCGAGGACGAGGAGGCGCGGGGCATGGACGAGCGCGCAGGCGAGCGCCACCTTCTTGGTCATGCCCGCGGAGTAGTCGACGACGAGCGTGCCGCCGGCCGAGCGCAGGTCGAGCAGGTCGAGCAGGTCGCCGACCCGCTGGGCCGTCGTCTCGCGGCTCATGCCGTTGAGCAGGCCGTGGTACGTGACGAGCTGCTCGCCGGTGAGGCGGTCGAACAGCGAGATGCCGTCGCTCAGCACGCCCACGAGCGACTTGGCGTGCGTCGGGTCGGACCAGACGTCGACGCCCAGCACGGCGATGCTGCCCGAGTCGGGACGCAGCAGACCGGTCGCCATCGAGAGCGTGGTCGTCTTGCCGGCGCCGTTCGGGCCGACGAGGCCGAAGAACGAGCCCGTCGGCACGGTCAGGTCGATTCCGTCGACGGCGACCTTGTCGCCGAACGCCTTGCGCAGACCGGTGATCTGCAGGGCGGACGCCGGGGGCGTCGCGGTCGGTTCGGGGCGGGGCATGCCGACGTCGCTCATGGCCCCCAGCCTAGGGACGCCTGCCGACACCGCACCTCCCCCGGCGGGTGGAAGCAGGGGCGAGGTGCGGGTGGCGACGGCGGCGCGACTCAGCTGAGCTGGTTGGCCTCGACCCAGGCGAGGTACTCGGGGCTGACGGTGCCGGTGACGTACTCGCCCGTGAAGCAGCTCATCTCGAGCTCGGTGACGTCGCTGCCCTCGGTGATGGCCGCCTGCATGTCGGCGACCTCTTGGTAGATGAGGTGGTCGGCACCCAGTTCGCGGGCGATCTCGGGGATCTTGCGGTCGTGGGCGACCAGCTCGTGCCGCGACGGCATGTTGATGCCGTAGACGTGGGGGAACCGGACCGGGGGAGCGGCCGAGGTGAACGTCACCTTGTTCGCTCCGGCGGCGCGGGCCATCTCGACGATCTCGCGCGAGGTCGTCCCGCGGACGATCGAGTCGTCGACGATCAGGATGTTCTTGCCCTTGAACTCGCTCGACATCGCGTTGAGCTTCTGGCGCACCGACCGCTTGCGCTCGGCCTGCCCCGGCATGATGAAGGTGCGGCCCACGTAACGGTTCTTGTAGAAGCCCTCGCGGTACTCGATGCCGAGCTTCTGGGCGACCTGCATGGCCGCGGGGCGTGACGAGTCGGGGATCGGCATGACCACGTCGATGTCGCCGATCGGCGAGTGCGCGGCGATCGTGTCGGCCAACCGGTTGCCGAGGCGCAGGCGGGCGTCGTAGACCGAGATGCCGTTCATGATCGAGTCGGGGCGGGCCAGGTAGACGTACTCGAACGAGCAGGGGATGAGGCGCGGACTGGCGTGGCACTGCTTCGACACCATCTGGCCGTCGAGCGAGATGAAGACGGCCTCGCCGGGGGCGACGTCGCGGACGATCTCGTAGCCGCCGGACTCGAGGACGAGCGACTCGGAGGCGGTGATCCACTCTTCGCGGACGCCGTCGGCGGCGAGACGGCGGCCCAGGACCAGCGGGCGGATGCCGAAGGGGTCGCGGAAGGCCAGCAGGCCGTGGCCCGCGATCATGGCGATCGCCGCGTAGGAGCCCTGCACCCGGTCGTGCACGCGGGAGACCGCGGCGAAGATCTGCTCGGGGTCGAGCTCGCTGCCGTTGACCTGCTCTTGCAGCTCGTGCGCCAGCA
Organism: Frigoribacterium sp. ME-P-080; assembly: GCF_030209595.1. NCBI lineage: Bacteria > Bacillati > Actinomycetota > Actinomycetes > Micrococcales > Microbacteriaceae > Frigoribacterium > Frigoribacterium sp. ME-P-080. The sequence goes on along the minus strand of NZ_JARVRR010000007.1, from coordinate 208,876 downwards.
CGTTGACCAGGAGCTCGGTGTCGCTGTTTGTGTTGAGGTGGCGACGGTCGACGTGGAAGAGCTCGCTGGTGAGCTCGCGGGTGTTCGTCAGGTTGCCGTTGTGGATCAGCACGATGCCGTAGGGCGCGTTCACGTAGAACGGCTGCGCCTCTTGCTCGTTGCTGGCCGCGCCCTTGGTGGCGTACCGCACGTGACCGAGGCCCATGTTGCCGAGCAGGGCGCGCATGTCGCGGGTCCGGAAGCCCTCGCGCACCTGCCCCTTGGTCTTGTGCACGTGGAAGATGCCGCCCTCGGCGGTCGCGATGCCGGTGCTGTCCTGCCCTCGGTGCTGCAACAGGAGGAGCGAGTCGTAGACGAGTTGATTTGCTGGCTCGTGCGCGACGAGACCGACGATGCCGCACATGCGGATCTGGCTCCAGACCGTAGAGTTGGGGTTACCGCGACAGTCTAGAGCGACACCGAACGGATGAACGAATGGCGACCTCCTCTGCCCACTCGACCAGCGCCTCCTACGCCGCAGCGGGGGTCGACACGGCCGCCGGCGACCGGGCGGTCGAGCTGATGAAGGCGGCCGTCGGCGCCACGCACGGCCCCGGTGTCGTCGGTGGCGTGGGCGGGTTCGCCGGGCTGTTCGACGTGTCGTTCCTCAAGGACTTCGACAAGCCGTTGCTCGCGACGTCGACCGACGGCGTCGGCACGAAGGTCGCCATCGCCCAGGCGCTCGACAAGCACGACACGATCGGGCAGGACCTCGTGGGCATGGTCGTCGACGACATCGTCGTCGTCGGCGCCCGGCCGCTGATCATGACCGACTACATCGCCTGCGGCCGCGTGGTGCCGACCCGCATCGCCTCGATCGTCGAGGGCATCGCCCGCGCCTGCAGCGCGACGGGTACCGCCCTCGTCGGCGGCGAGACGGCGGAGCACCCCGGCCTGCTCGGGCCCGACGACTACGACGTGGCCGGCGCCGCGGTGGGTGCGGTCGAGTCGGGGCGCCAGCTCGGCCCGCACCTCGTCGGCGACGGCGACGTCGTGCTCGCCCTCGCCTCGTCGGGCGTCCACTCGAACGGCTTCTCGCTCGTGCGCCACATCCTGGCCTCACGCGACCTCGGCTACGACGACACCCTGCCCGAGTTCTCGGGCACCGTCGGCGAGGCACTGCTCGAACCGACGCGCCTGTACACCTCGCCCCTGCTGCGCGTGCTCGACGACCCTGCGCTCGACGGCGCGATCCATTCGCTCAGCCACGTCACCGGGGGCGGAATCGCCGCCAACCTCGCCCGCGTGCTCCCCCTCGGGTCGTGGACCGAGGTCGACCGTTCGACCTGGTCGCCGCTGCCCGTCTTCCGGGTGCTGAGCGACCTGGCCGGCTCGACCCTCGAGTCGAGCGAGGGCACCTGGAACCTCGGCATCGGCATGATCGCCGTCGTGGCCGCCGGACAGGCCGACTCGGTCACCGCGGCCCTCGAGGCCGACGGCATCGCGACGTGGCCCGTCGGCACCGTCTCGACCCGGGCGCGTGACCTGTCCGGCTTCGAACAGGGCGCCAAGGGAGTCGACGGAGGCGCGGTGCGGCTCGTCGGGTCCTACGCGGGCTGATCACCGGCGACGTCGCGTGGCGTTCGTCCGGCGGCGGACGTACGATGAAGCCACGCCCCTGCCGGGCGTCCTGACGACGACGTCAGACCGGACGACGAAGGAGTCGACCCATGAGCACCACCCGCATCCCCCTCTCCACCGTCTCGCGCGCGGCGGTCGCCGCTCCGCGCAGCGCCCGGATCAGCCGCGTCCCCGCCCAGCCCGCGCCGCTGCGTTCGTCCGCGTCACCCGTCACCGGCGGGCGCAAGGTCGCTGCTCTCACGGCCGGCGGCATGATCCTGCTGTTGGTCGTGGGGCTGCTGCCCGCGGTCGCGACGCTCGTCGGCGGCTGAGCCGCGCCTCCTGACCGTGGCCCCGGCGCCCGGTCGGCCCGTCACCCGGTGAGCTGGTGACACACGACGACGGCCCCTCGAGATCGAGGGGCCGTCGTCGTGTGGCGTGCGTGGTGCGGACTCAGAGGACGCAGAACTCGTTGCCCTCGGGGTCGGCGAGGACGACCCACGACACGTCCGTGTCGTCTTGGCCGACCTGTGCGCGGACGGCCCCGAGCGACTCGAGCCGCGCGACCTCGTCGGCCTGCGTCGCCTCGCGGCTCTGGCCGTCGACCGGCGTCGGACGGAAGTCGAGGTGCAGACGGTTCTTGACCGTCTTGGCCTCGGGGACGCTCACGAAGAGGAGCCCCGGCAGCGTGTCGGCCGTCGGACGGATCTCGGGCTCGTCGTCGTCGACCGAGACGAACACCCACCCGAGGGCGTCGGCCCACCAACGGGCGAGCCCGGACGGGTCGCTCGCATCGACGACGACCTGCTCCCAGGCGAGGGACGAGGACGGAGAGGTCATCAGCCGGCCGGCCTCAGGCGCTCTTGTTCTGGTCGTGCTCGGTGTCGTATTCGTCGTCGAAGTCGTCGGCCCATTTGTCGACGTATTCGTCGCCGGAGTCGTTCTTCGTCGCCAACTCTTTTTCGAGTGCACCGTAGTTGGTGTCAGGGCTGAAGTACTTCAGCTCTCTGGCGACCTTGGTGTGCTTGGCTTTTTGACGGCCGCGCCCCATGCGTGACCCCCTCTGAACTCGGCCCGGAAACGGTGTCGGACGACCCGGGAACTGCCGACAGGATGCTGGTGAAAAACTGGACCGATCTTATCATGTACCCCTAGCCCCGGCTGCCGCCTCGGACGGGCATGATGGTCCGGATGACTGCAGGGGGCGAAGGCGAGCGGACGAGGGTCCTCGTGATCGGTGCGGGCCAGGCCGGGTTGTCGGTCTCGTGGTACCTGCGCCGGCTCGGACTCGAGGTGGGTCGCGATCTCGTCGTCCTCGACCGGGGCCCCGGAACCGGAGGCGCGTGGCAGCACCGCTGGGAGAGCCTGCGGCTGGGTGCCGCGCACCGGGTGCACGACCTGCCGGGCATGGCCGAGCTGGGGCTGGGGTTCGCCGACGCCGACCGGTCGGCCCCGGCGCGTGACGTCGTCGCCGACCGGTACGCCCGGTACGAGGACGCGCTCGGGCTCGACGTGCGGCGCCCGGTCGAGGTGACCGGGGTGACCGGGCTGGGCGACGGGTTCTCGGTGCGGTGGGCGGGGCGCGCCTCCTCGGGGGTCGCTCCGGCTGTCGGGACCGGGCCGGAGTCCGGCTCTTTGCGGGCCGAGGTCGTCGTGAACGCGACCGGCACCTGGGGTGCCCCGTTCGTGCCGTGGTACCCCGGGCGCGACACCTTCCGCGGGCGCCAGCTGCACACCTCGGACTACCGGGCGGCCTCCGAGCTCGAGGGGCTCGACGTCGTCGTCGTCGGCGGCGGCACGAGCGCGATCGGATTCGTGTTGGAGCTCGACGGCGTCGCGGCCTCGACGACGTGGGTGACCCGCCGGTCGGTCGACTGGCTCGACCAGGGCGAGCTCGACGTCGAGTCGGCCGTCGCGGCGGTCGCCGCGCAGGACCGCGCGGCACGGGCGGGGCAGGCGCTGCCGAGCATCGTCAGCGGGACGGGCGTGCCCCGCACCCGGCGCTTCGTGTCGGGCATCGAGCGCGGCGTGCTGGTCGAGCGGCCGATGTTCGCGACCGTCGAACCCGACGGGGTGCGATGGGCCGACGGCACCTCCGCCCACGCGGACGCGATCGTCTGGGCGACCGGGTTCCGGCCCGAGCTGCGTCACCTGGCGCCGCTCGGACTGCGCTCGGCCGACGGGGGCGTGAGCGTCGAGGGCGGCGCCTCCACCCTCGACCCGCGGCTGTTCTTCGCGGGCTACGGGCCGCAGGCCTCGACGATCGGGGCGAACCGGGCCGGCCGGGCGATCGCCCGTCAGGTGGTCGCGCGGTTGTCGGAGAGCGACGCCGAGCGCCGACGGCAGGGGTGACGCAGGCGATGCCCGTGCGCGGGCTCGCCCGCGTTCGGCGGGAGGGTGCGCGCACCATCGGCGGCGGGGCCAGCGGGGCGAGCGGTCATGGGTGGCGGGGCGGGCGCACGGCGTGCGTGGCGGACCAGACGGCGACGGCGGCTGAGGCGGACCAGGCCTGGGGGCGGCACGAGGCGGGGTACGGCACGGGCGACGGCACCTCGCGGGCCGGGTCGCCCGAGTGGAGCTCGGGCATCCGGTAGTCGAAGGTCGGCGCCGCCGCGAGCAGGCCCTCGGCGAGCACCGCGGCCTCGTCGGCGAACCCGGCCCGGGCCAGGCCCTGCACCGCGATGGCCGTGTCGTGGGTCCAGACGCTGCCCCCGTGGTAGCTCAGGGGCCAGTAGCCGGCGCTGTCGGTCGACATCGTGCGGAGGCCGAAACCGCTGGACAGCTCGGGCGAGACGAGGCGGGACGCGACCAGCGCCTCCTCGTCCGGGTCGAGCAGACCCGTGCCGAGCAGGTGCCCGAGGTTGCTCGTGACCGTGTCGACCGGCCGCTTGGCCGCGTCGAGGGCGATCGCCGGGTAGGCGCCCGCGTCGTCGTCGACCCAGAAGGAGGCGCGGAACCGGTCGCGCAGGCGCCCCGCCCAGTCGCGCCACGCGTCGCCGCCCGCCCGACCGAAGGCGTCGAGCAGGTCGGCCCCGTGCACGGCCGCCTCGTACGCGTAGGCCTGCACCTCGCAGAGCGCGATCGGCCCCTCGGCGAGGGTTCCGTCGCGCCACTGGACGCTGTCCCCGGAGTCCTTCCAACCCTGGTTCGCCAAGCCGTGGCCGGTCTCGTCGACGTACTCGAGCAGCAGGTCGCCGTCGCTGTCGCCCGAGTCGCGCATCCAGGCGAGGGCTGCGTCGAGGTGCGGCAGCAGCGCCTCGACCTCGGCCCGCGGCAGGCCCCAGCGCCAGGCGTCGTGCAGCAGGCAGATCCAGAGCGCGGTCGCGTCGACGGTGCCGTAGTAGAGCGGGGGCAGGCTGACGTCCTCACCGGGGATCGTCAACGTCCGTTGACGGAGTTCGTGCATGATCTTGCCCGGCTGCTCGGCCGTCCCCGGCACGTGTCGAGTGCCCTGGAGTCCCGCCAGCACCCGCAGGGTGCCCCCCGCGACCGTGAGGTCGAGGGGCAGGGTGAAGCGGGCGGCCCAGAGCGAGTCGCGGCCGAAGAGCGTGAAGAACCAGGGCGCACCTGCGGCGTAGAACACGTCGTCGGGTGCCGTCGTCGTGGTCAGCCGGAGCGCCGCCAGGTCGTCGCGGGCACGGTCGACCCAGCGGGCGAGCCGGTCGTCACGCGGCGCCGGGTCGAGGTCGGCCCAGTGCGGCGGCGTCCGCACGCCCCGGACGACGGCGTCGGGGGCGGTCGCGACCAGGTCGAGACCGACCGTCACGGAACCCCGGGCGGGGACGACGGCGACCCACTCGACGACGAGGCCGGCGGGGGTGTCCCGCACCGCGCCTCCTCGGGCCTCGAGGTCGACCCGGACTCCTTCTGCCCGCCAGGAGGCGCGGGTGCCGTCGGACGTGAGCGTCGCGTCGCGCACGGGCGCGCCCACGATCCCGGCCTTCACGTGGTCCATGGGGGAGGCGTCGGGTCGGAGGGTCGCGGCCAGGGTGACCGTGAGCTCGCGGTCGAGCCGGGAGGTGACCGTGTGGCGCTCGTGGACGCCCGTGGTCGTGACGTCACGGAGCGAGCTCAGGCGGACGTCGGGGTCGGCTCCGGCGTCGTCGAGGCCGCGCAGCAGCGACTCGAAGCGGACCGACGAGGCTCCGAGGGGCACCGTGGCCACGTGCTCGGGGACGAGACCGTCGACGGTGACGCCGTGCCCGGCGACGAGACGCACGTCGCCGAGGTAGACGCCGTGGATCGTCGCCGCGCCCATCGACCCGTCGGCGGCCGACCACGCCTGGACGGGAGCCCTCAGCACGACGGTCTCGGCGGCGAGGAACGGCTGGAGGCCGGGTGTCGGGGTCGACCGGTCGGCGTGGTCGGAATCGAGGGGGGAGGTCTGGGTCATCGGGGGCTCCTGGGGCTCCGGGTGGCGGGCGTGGGGTGCGACGGGGTGGGCGTCGCGGCGTGCATCACTCTTTGACGGCCCCGGCGCTGGCGTTCATGATGCGGCGCTGGAAGACGAAGAAGACGATGGCGACCGGGATCGTCATGACCGCGGCGGCCGCGAGCTTGATCGGGTACTGCGACCCCTGGCTCAGTTGCCCCGAGGCGAGGCTCGCGACGCCCTTGGTGAGGGTGGTCAGCTCGGGCGACTGGGTCGACACGATGAAGTGCGAGAGCTCGTTCCACGACCCCTGGAACGACAGGATGATGATCGTCACGAGGGCCGGGCGAGCCATGGGCAGGACGATCGACCAGAAGACCCGGAAGGTGCCGGCGCCGTCGATGCGCGCCTGCTCTTCGACGCTGCGCGGGATCGACTCGAAGAAGTTCTTCATGATGAAGACCCCGGCGGCGTCGGTCAGCAGCGGCATGATCATGCCCGAGTACGAGTCGTACATGCCGAGCTGGTTGATCACCAGGAACTTCGGGATGAGCAGCACGACCGTCGGCACCGCCATCACGCCGATCAGCAGCACGAAGATGACGTTGCGCCCCCGGAACTGCAGCCGCGCCAGGGCGTAGCCGGCGAGCGAGTTGAAGAAGACCCGCCCGAGCGTCACCACGATCGTCACGATCGCCGAGTTCTGGAACCAGGTCGGGAAGTCGCTGTTGAGGAACAGCTGGCGGTAGGCGGCGACCGTCGGCGTGATCGGGATCAACGCCAGCGGGTCGGAGGCCGCCTCGGGGTCGGTCTTGAACGACGTCGCCACGTTGATCAGGAACGGCAGGATGTAGATCGCCGCGATGACGATCAGCACGGCGTAGAGCACCGAGGTGCCGGCGATGCGTCGCGTGCTGCGGGGCTCGCGCCCGGCCGGGTGAGGTGGGGCCGGGGGAGGCGCGACCGGCGAGGAGGGGTTCGTCCGGTCGGCGATCGGTGCGGTCGTGGTCATCGCTCGACTCCTGTCGTGTAGAGCCGGGTGCGTCTCTTCGACACGGCCCGTTCGCGCAGCACGATGCGCTGCAGGATCGTCAAGGCGACGATGATGACGAACAGCACGAAGGCGATGGCCGCGCCGCGACCCCACTCCTGTTCGCCGAACGCCGAGGTGTACGAGAGGTAGGCGGGCGTCAGCGTGGTCTTCTGCGGGCCGCCCTGGGTGCCGGTGTAGATCTGGTCGAAGACCTGCCAGGTGCCGATGAGGCCGAGGGTGAGGACCGTGAAGAGCGTCGGTCGCAGTTGCGGCAACGTGATGCGCCAGAAGCGCTGCCAGCCGCTCGCGCCGTCCATCATCGCGGCCTCTTGGACGTCGCCACCGAGGTTCTGCAGGGCCGCCAGGAAGAGCAGCATGAACGTGCCACTGGTGGTGAAGACGGCCATCAGGATGAACGCGGACATCGCGACCGACGGCCCGGCCAGCCAGTCCCACCAGCTGACGCCGAGGGCGGTGTGGTCGGCCAGCAGGGCCGGGGGCTGCGTGACGCCGACGACGGCGAGCAGGTTGTGCAGCACGCCGCTGGCGTCGTTGAACCACGCGGGCCCGGTGATGCCGACGAACGAGAGCAGCTTGTTCACCGCGCCGCTCTGCGAGAACAGGAACAGCCACAGGACGGTGATGGCGACCGAGCTGGTCACCGACGGGAAGTAGAACGCGGTGCGGAAGAACCCGCGGCCGCGCAGCACCTGGCGGTTCACCAACACGGCGAGCAGCAGGGCCACGGCGGTCTGGATGGGCACGACGAGGATCACGTACCAGGCGTTGTTGCGCAGGCTCAGGCCGAAGTCGCGCTCGGCCAGGCCGCCGCCGCCGAGCAGGTCTCGGTAGTTCTGCGCCCCGACGAAGCCGACGCCGGCCGCGAAGGGGGAGCCCCGGCCGGTCCAGTCCGAGACGCTGACCCAGAGGGCCATCAGGACGGGCACGGCCAGGAAGAGGCCCAGGACGATCAGCACGGGCGAGACGAACAGCCAGCCCGAGAGGCCCTCGCCGCGCGAGACGGCGCTGCGCCGGCGGGGGGCCTTGGTCGAGATCGCGGTCATGGGGACTGCCTTTCGTGCGCTGTCTCGGGTCGATGGGTCGCGCCTCCTCGGATGATCGCCGACGAGGCGCGGCCGCAGGGGAGGCGGGGAGCAGGACCGGGGAGGGACGGAGGCGCGACCGCCCTGGGGAGGACGCGTCGCGGCCCCGGCCGCCCCCGTCGGGTGGGGAGTGCGAGGCACCGCGCCGGGGGAGGCGCGGTGCCCCGAGGGTTACTGGAGGATCGCCTCGAAGTTCTTCTGCGCGGACTCGAGGATCGTCTTCGGGTCGCCGTCCTTCAGGCCGGAGAGCTGCGAGTTGAAGTCGCTGATCACGGCGGCGGACCCGTCCTGCGTGGGCGTGCCCTGGGCGAACTCGACCGAGTCGAGGAACGCGGCCTGGTCGGGGTTGTCGGACTTCCAGGTGTCGGCGGCCGACTGGATCGAGGGCATGACGCCGAACGCGTCGGCGAAGGCGAGCTGCTGGTCGGTGCTCGTCAGCTGCTCGACGAGGTCGACGGCGGCCTGCTGGTTGGGGCTGTCGGCGGCGATGCCCCAGCAGTTGGTGAACTGCAACGTGCCCTGGCCGCCGGGGCCGGCGGGCAGCTCGGCCACCTGGTACGACACGTCGGGGTAGTCGTTGGTGAGTGCGCCGGTGATCCAGTTGCCCTCGATGGTCATCGCCGCCTTGCCCGTGCCGAAGGCCTCGCCGCCCCAGCCCGCGCCGAGGTCGCTCGAGAACGCGGCGTCGCCGCTGGTCAGCAGGTCCTTCACGTAGGTCAGCGCCTCGACGTTCTCGGACGAGTCGAGCGTCGCCTCGGTGCCGTCGGCGGTGGTCACCGCGCCGCCGGCCTGCGCCATGAACGCGCCCACCCGGGCGTACTCGGGGCTGAAGGCCAGGCCCACGTGGTCGGCCGTCGTGAGCTTCGCGGCGACCGCCTTCAGCGAGTCCCAGTCGGTCGGGACGTCGGCGTCGGTCAGGCCGGCCGCGGCCCACATGTCGGTGTTGATGATCAGGCCGAGGGTCGAGAAGTCCTTGGGCGCGCAGTAGAACCGGTCGTCGAGCGTGAAACTGTCGACGAGGGTCGGGAAGAAGTCGCCCTCGTTGGCGAGCTGGTCGCCGTAGGCCAGCAGGCTGCCGTTGCCGGCGAAGCCCGCGAGCGTGTCGGTCGAGACGTAGAACACGTCGGCCGGCTCGCCCGAGGCGAAGCCCTGGCTGAGCTGCTGCGGCAGGTCGGAGGCCACGCTGACCTCGGCGCCGGTGCCCGAGTCGTCGGACCAGCTCGCGACGGCCTCGGTGACGGCCTTCGTCTCGGCGTCTCCGCTCGAGCCGATCAGCACGGTCAGCGAGTCGTCGCTGCTGGTGAGGGCGCCGTCGCTCGCGGCGCCCGACCCCTCGCTGAAGCCGGAGCCGCAGGCCGTGAGGGCCAGGGCCGAGATGGTGGTGAGGGCGGCTGCTGCCGCCAGGCGGGTCGTGCGTCGTCGCATGGTGGGCCTCTCGTCGCGTCGTTGCGATGGTGCGGGTGCTGTGGTCGGGGTGTGGTGCCGGGGTGTGGTGCCGGGGTGGCGCCTCGGGATGGAGCGGGGGCGGACGTGCGATTTGATCGATCAAATCCGTGTCGTCAGAGTAGGCAGGCCGCCCCGTGGGTGTCAAGACCGGAGAGCCGAGAGGCACCCGGGCGCTGGGGTAACGTGACCCGAGGCCGCCGACCGGCGCCGGGGTGGAGGGCACGATGACTCGGGTTCCGACACCGCGCCTCCCGACCGTCAGCGACGTCGCCTCGGTCGCGGGGGTGTCGCGGCAGACCGTCTCGAACGTGCTGAACGCGCCCGACATCGTCCGACCCGACACGCGGGGCCGGGTCGAGCGGGCGATCGCGGACCTCGGCTACCGGCCGCACGCGTCGGCGCGTCGATTGCGCACCCGCAAGAGCTCGACCATCGGCATCCGGCTCGACCCCGTGCAGAACGGCATCTCGGGCGCGGTGCTCGACCGGTTCCTGCACGCGGTCACCGAGCAGGCCGACGCTCGCGACCACCGCATCCTGCTGTACACGGCGGCCGGGCCCGACGACGAGATCGCCCAGTTCCGCCGCCTGCTCGACGGCGCCGACGTCGACGGGTTCGTGCTCACCTCGACGTTCTTCGACGACCCGCGCACCGAATGGCTGATCGACGCCGGCGCCGACTTCGTCACCTTCGGTCGGCCCTGGGGGATCGACGACATGGGCGACCCGCAACACCGCTGGGTCGACGTCGACGGACGCGCCGGCCTCGCCTCGACGACCGACGACCTGCTCGACCGGGGTGCGACGCACGTGGCCTTCCTCGGCTGGCCCGCCGGCTCGGGCGCCGGGGACGACCGGAGGCGCGGGTGGCGCGAGGCGCTCGCGTCACGGGGCACGCTCGACCCGGCCTCGATCGACGCGCTCGACCTGGCCGTCGAGGACTCGGTGCCGCTCGCCTCGGCTGCGGTCCGGTCGGTGCTCGACGCGGGAGTCGCGGTGGACGCCGTGGTGTGCGCGAGCGACACCCTCGCGCTCGGGGCATCGGTCGTGCTGGGGTCATCGGTGCCGGTCGTGGGCTACGACGACACCCCGGTCGCCTCGGCGCTCGGCCTGTCGAGCGTCGAGCAACCGCTCGTCGACGTCGCAGGAGCCGTGCTCTCGCTGCTGCTCGACGACAGCGAGCCGCGGCACCGGCTGCTGCGGCCCCGCACCGTCTGGCGCTGACGCTCCCGGGCGCCGGCGCTACTTCTTCTTGCGGGGGGAGGTGCCGGTCGAGTTGCGGGCGGCCGAGCGGGCCTTGCGTGCGGCGGCGCCGCCTCCGCGGTTGCCGGCCGCCGAGCCCGGTGCGCGCGGGGTCTGCTTCGGGCCGGGTTTCGTGCCGTTCTGCGCGGGCTGGACGTCGAGGCCCCGCTGCACCGCGCCTCCTTCGACCGCCGCCCCGGCGCGGCCGTCCGGGCCCGCGTCGGCGCCCAGGGCCCCGCCGGCGGCGCCCGACCGGCGACCGGCCGGCTCGAGCACGCGGCGCGGCACGGGGCGGGGGCGGATCGGCTCGCCACGGCGGTCCTGGCCGGGGATCGGCCGCGATCGACGCCCGTAGAGCACCTCGGACGAGTCGAGCAGCCACGGCACGAGCGAGATCGTCACGCCGTGCACGAGCATGAGCTTCTGGCGGATGCGGCGGCTCTTGTGGTTGTGCAGCGCGGCCTCCCACCAGTGGCCGACGATGTAGATGGGCGTGTAGACCGTGACGACCTCGCTGCCGTGCTCTTCACGGTGGGCCTTGATGTACTTGATCAGCGGCATGCTGATGTCGCGGTACGGCGAGGCGACGATGCGCAGGGGCACCTCGATGTCCTGCTCGGCCCACTGACGCTGCAGGAGCGCCGTTGCTTCGTCGTCGATGCCCACGTGGATCGCCTCGAGCGACTCGTGGCGTGCGGCGATGGCGTAGTCGAGGGCCTTCAGCACGGGCTTCTGCATGGTGCCGACCAGCACGATCGCGTGGTCGCCGTGCGAGCCGAACTGCGTCGTGGCGTCGGGCTCGATCTCGACGAGCACGTCCCGGTAGTAGCGGTTCACGCCGAGCATCAGCACGAAGAGGATCGGCATGATGACGAACACCAGCCAGGCGCCGTGCGTGAACTTGGTCACCGTCACGACGATCAGCACCGACGCCGTGAGCAGGGCGCCGAAGGCGTTGATGCCGCGGGCGCGGTACACCGCTCCACGGTCGGCGCATCCCTCGCGCAGCATGCGGGTCCAGTGGACGACCATGCCGGTCTGGCCGAGCGTGAACGAGACGAAGACGCCGATGATGTACAGCTGGATCAGCCCGGTGACGCTGGCCTGGTAGACGAGCAGGATGGCGCAGGCCACCAGCGCCAGCACGATCACGCCGTTCGAGTAGATCAGTCGGTCGCCGCGCGTGTTGAGCGCCTTGGGGGCGTACTGGTCGCGGGCCAGGATCGACCCGAGCAAGGGGAACCCGTTGAAGGCCGTGTTCGCCGCCAGCAACAGCACCGCCGCGGTGCAGGCCTGGATCACGTAGAAGGGGATGCCGAACAGCGACCCGCCGAAGACCGCGCTCGCGATCTGCGCGACGAGGCTGCGCTGCGGCGTGGTGGCGCAGTCGACGAACCCCTGGAGGTCGCAGGCGTCCTCGGCGTAGTGCACCTTGGCGATCAAGGCGACGGCGACGAGGCCGGCGAACAGGACGATGGCGATGCTGCCCATCAGCACGAGGGTCTTCTGGGCGTTCTGCACCTTGGGCCGCCGGAACGCGGGCACGCCGTTGGCGATCGCCTCGACGCCGGTCAGGGCCGAGCAGCCGCTCGAGAACGCCCGCAGCAACAGCAGGATGAAGGCGGCCTGCGTCAGCTGGTCGGCCTGCACCGTGTACTCGGCGCTCTCGGCGACGGGCGGGTCGCCGAGGGCGGTGCGCACCAGGGCGATGACGATCATGACGAAGACGCTCGACACGAAGAGGTAGGTGGGGATCGCGAAGGCCTTGCTCGACTCGCGCACGCCCCGGAGGTTGACGGCCGCCAGCAGGACGACGAAGAAGATCGCGAGCTCGACGCGCACCGGCGCCAGTTCGGGAACGGCCGAGATGATGTTGTCCACGCCCGAGGCGACCGACACGGCCACCGTCATGACGTAGTCGACGAGCAGCGCCGAGGCGACCACGAGCCCGGCCTTCTCGCCGAGGTTCTTGTGGGCGACCTCGTAGTCGCCGCCGCCCGACGGGTACGCCTTGATCAGCTGACGGTACGACGCCACCACGACCAGCAGCAGGACGACGACCGCGACGGCCACCCACGGCGCGAGGGTCAGGAACCCGAGGCCGCCGATCAGCAGGATCATCAGCAGTTCTTGCGGCGCGTAGGCCACCGAGCTGAGCGGGTCGCTGGCGAAGATCGGCAGTGCGAGGTGCTTCGGGAGCAGCTGCCCCTCGAGCTTCTCCGAGGGGAGGGGTTCACCGATCAGCCAACGCTTCGGCGACCGGGTGTCGTTGGTCACGAGCGGCGACTCTACTCCCGTGCGAGGGCCTGTCAACTTCGCTCGTGGACGATTTATTCCCGGTCAGCGCGGGTCGGTCCGAACTGGTTCGTACCGGCCGCGGCTCAGGCGGGCGAGGAGGCGCGGGCCGGGGCGACCACGGAGGTCGCCACCCGGCGCCGGGCGAAGAGCGGCAACGTGATCGCCACGAGCGGGCCGATGAGCAGGGCCTCGGCCGCCGTGCCGATGCCGACCTGCCCGCCGAGCAGCCACCCCGCGGCGAGGACCGTGAGTTCGATGACGGTGCGCGCGACGCCCACCCGCCAGCCCAACCGGGCATGGAGGCCGAGCATGAGCCCGTCGCGAGGGCCCGGCCCGAAGTCGGCTCCGATGTAGAGGCCGCTCGCGACGGCGAGCAACAGCAGGCCGCCCGCGAAGGTCAGGCCTTGTGCCCACCACTCGGTCTGCTGCGGCAGGACGCGCAGGCCGAGGTCGGCGACCGGACCGATCATCAGGGTGTTGGCGATCGTGCCGAAGCGGGGTCGCTGGCGCAGGGGGATCCAGAGCAGGAGCACGACGAGGCTCGTGACGAACGTGACGGTGCCGAACGTCAGCCCGGTGTGGCGGACGAGCCCCTGTGACAGCACGTCCCACGGGGCGACGCCGATGCCCGCGCGGACCATGAGGGCGATGGCGAAGCCGTAGGCGGTGAGGCCGACGAACAACTGCAGCAGGCGACGCGAGAGGAGCATGGGGTCGATCCAATCGCTCGACTGGCCTGGTGGCAAGGGTCCAATCCGCCTAGGGTGGCCGCGTGACCAACCTCGACCACGGTGCCACCACGGTCTCGTCGCGGGCGCTCGGCGTCCTGCTCGACTCGTGGCGCGCCTCCTCGGTTCCCGGCTACCTGGCGCTCGCCGACCGCATCCGTCTGCTCGTGCTCGACGGCCGGCTGCCGGTCGGCACCCGCCTGCCGTCCGAACGCGACCTCTGCGCGCACCTCGGGGTCAGTCGCACGACCGTGGCCGCGGCCTACGCCGCCCTCCGCGACACGGGGCACGTCGACAGCGTGCGGGGCAGCGGCAGCGTCGTCCGGCTGCCGGCCCGCGCGTCGGTGCCGCGTCCGACGACGACCGAGGGGCTGCTCGACCTGACGAAGGCGGCGCTGCCCGCGGTCGACGGCATCGCCGAGGCGGCGCAGCGGGCGGCGGGGCGGCTCGGAGCGTACCTGGACGACCCGGGCTACGACCCGGTCGGGCGACCGGTGCTGCGCGAGGCGATCGCCGAACGGTACCGACGGCGGGGGCTCGAGACGAGTGCCGACCAGATCGTCGTGACCCTCGGGGCGCAGCACGCGATCGCGCTGCTCGCCCGCGTGCTGGTCTCGCGCGGCGACCGGGCCGTCGTCGAGGCACCCGGCTACCCGCACGCCTTCGAGGCCCTCCGCGGCGCCGGCGCCCGCCTGGTGCCGGTCAGCGTCACCGTCGCCGACGGCTGGGACGAAGCGGCGCTGATGCAGACCCTGCGGCGCACCAGCCCGCCGGTGGCCTACCTGATGCCCGACTTCCACAACCCCACGGGCGCGACGATGCCCGCCGACCAGCGGGTGCGCGTGCTCGAGGCGGCGGCCGCCGAGGGCACCGTGGTGATCGCCGACGAGACCATGGCCGAGATGGCGATCGACGACCGTCGGGACGCCCCCTCGCCGATGGCCGCGTACGGACGCGCGGTCACGATCGGCTCGGTCGGCAAGTCGCTCTGGGGTGGGCTGCGCATCGGCTGGATCCGTGCCGAGCGCCCGCTCGTCGAGCGGCTCGTGCGCGCCCGCTCGGCGGGCGACCTGGGCACCCCCGTGCTCGAGCAGCTCGTGGTCGCCGAGCTGCTCGGCGACTTCGACCGCGTGCTGGAGGCGCGGGCCGGCCACCTGAGACGAGGTCGCGACCGCGTCGTCCACGGCCTGAGGGAGGCGTTCCCGTCGTGGCAGGTGCCGTCGCCGGCGGGCGGTCTCACCACCTGGGTGGGGCTCGGGGCGCCGGTCAGTTCGCAGCTCACCCTCGCGGCCCGCCGGGAGGGCCTGCTGCTCGCGGCCGGCCCGGTGTTCGGCATCGACGGGGCGTTCGAGCGGTTCCTCCGCGTGCCGTTCTCGTACGCCGACAGCGACACCGACCGGGCGCTCGCCGCCCTGCGCGCGGCGTGGGACGGGGTCGACGGGGTGCAGGCGCCGACCTCGCCCCTGCTGGCCGAGGTCGTCTGAGCCGGGTCCTGCGGTCGGCTCGTCCCCGTCACGGCGACCGGGCAGCGATCTGCACAGCGTGAAAGGAACCGCCGCCAGTTCCCAGAGAGGCTGGTGACAATGGAGGTGCGGTGCACGTCGTTCACCGCGCCTCCTCCGCTCTCCCTCTCACCACCGGAGCACCGTGCACCTGCTGTCCGTCTTCAGCCTGCGCAACCGCGCGCTGATCGCCCTCGTCACCATCGTCGTCGCCGTCTTCGGCGGCATCGCCCTCACCTCGCTCAAGCAAGAGCTCGCGCCCAACGTGCAGTTCCCGCAGATCGCGATCGTCAGCTCGTACCCGGGGGCCACGCCCGAGGTCGTCAACGAGGACGTCTCGACCCCGATCGAACAGGCCGTCCAGATCATCCCCGGGCTCGAGGGCACCTCGGCGACCTCGAGCACCTCGCAGAGCACGGTCTCGGCCGAGTTCACCTACGGCACCGACCTCGACTCGGCCGAGCAGAAGATCCAGTCGGCGATCAACCGGCTCTCGCTGCCCGACTCCGTCGACACCCAGGTGGTCACGGGCAGCCTCGACGACCTGCCCGTCATCCAGATCGCCGTCACCGGCTACGACTCGGCCGACTCGCAGGCCCTCGTCGACCGGCTGACCACCGTCACGGTGCCCGACCTGCAGAAGCTCGACGGCGTCCGCGAGGCCTCGATCTACGGCGACGCCGGCCAACGCGTCACCATCTCGCCCGACCAGACGGCGCTCGCCGCCGCGGGGCTGACCACGGCCGCCTTCCAGGACGCCCTCGACGCCAACGGCACGCTGATCCCCGGCGGCACCCTCACGCAGGACGGCAAGACGCTGTCCATCCAGGCGGGTCAGAGACTCACGAGCGTCGACGAGATCCGTGCCCTGCCGCTCCTCGGCGGCACCTCGGCCACGACGATCGGCGACGTCGCCGACGTGCAGCTGACCGGCGCACCCGTCACCTCGATCAGCCGCGTCGACGGGCAGGACGCCCTCACGGTCGCCATCACCAAGACCCTCGACGCCAACACCGTCGACGTGTCGCAGACCGTGCGCGACGCCATCCCGGGCCTCGCCTCCGACCTGGGTGACGGCGTGGAGCTGTCGGTGGTGTTCGACCAGGCGCCGTTCATCCAGCAGTCGATCGACGCGCTCGCCGAAGAGGGGCTGCTCGGCCTCGTGTTCGCCGTGATCGTCATCCTGGTCTTCCTGCTGTCGATCCGGTCGACCATCGTCACCGCCATCAGCATCCCGACGAGCGTGCTCATCACGTTCATCGGGCTGCAGGCGGCGGACTACACCCTGAACATCCTGACCCTGGGTGCGCTGACGATCGCCATCGGCCGCGTGGTCGACGACTCGATCGTCGTCATCGAGAACATCAAGCGGCACCTCACCGCGGGCGTCGACCGGCTCGAGGCGATCAAGGTCGGCGTCCGCGAGGTGGCGGGTGCCATCACCGCGTCCACGGTCACGACCGTCGTGGTCTTCCTGCCGCTGGCCTTCGTCGGCAACATCACCGGCGAGCTGTTCCGGCCGTTCGCCCTGACGGTCACCATCGCGCTCGTCGCGTCGCTCTTCGTCGCGCTGACGATCGTGCCCGTGCTGGCGTACTGGTTCCTCCGGGCACCGAAGGCCCACAAGCACGCGCCGGGGGGCGAGGCCGCCGCCGTCGAGGGGGCGACGGTCGAGTCGTTGACGACCCGCGCCTCCGACCCGTCCGACACCCGACCGCTCGACCGCCTGCGTCGCGCGTACGTCCCGGTGCTGCGGGGCACCCTGCAGCGTCCGGTCGTGACGATCCTCGTGGCGTTGCTCATCCTCGTGGGCACGGGCGCCGTCATCCCCTTCATGAAGACGAACTTCCTCGGGGCGAGCGGGCAGAACACGTTCAGCGTCACGCAGACCCTGCCGCCCGCGTCGAGCCTGCAGACGCAGTCCGACGCCGCCGACCGGGTCGAGCAGGTGCTCGAGGGCGTCGACGGCATCGAGACGGTGCAGCTGACCATCGGCTCGAGCGGGACGTCGATCGCGAGCTTCCTCGGAGGATCGGGCGACAGCACCGTCACCTACTCGATCACCACCGACGAGAGCGCCGACCAGGACGCCCTGCAGGCCGACGTCCGGTCCCGGCTGGACGACGTCACGGACGCGGGCGAGATCGAGGTCTCGGCGTCGAGCGGCTTCGGCACGAGCAACGACATCACCGTCGACGTCACGGCACCCGACCCCGACAGCCTGCAGACCGCGACGGACGCCGTGCTGAAGAAGGTGCAGGGGCTTCCCGGCACCGCCGAGGCCAGCTCCAACCTGCAGGCGGCCCAGCCGGTCATCGGCGTGCAGGTCGACCGCGTCGCGGCCGCGGCCCTCGGCTACAGCGAGGTCGCCGTGGGGGGCATCGTGTCGCAGGCCATCCAGCCCTTCCGGGTGGGGTTGCTCGAGATCGACGACAGCTCGGTCGACGTCTACACGGTCGACCCGACGCCGCCGGCGACCATCGACGAGCTGAAGGCCCTCGAGCTGCCGAGCCCGACCGGGCCCGTGCGCCTCGACTCCATCGCCACGGTCGAGCAGACGACCGGGCCGACCTCCGTCACGACGACC
Organism: Frigoribacterium sp. ME-P-080; assembly: GCF_030209595.1. Classification (NCBI taxonomy): domain Bacteria; kingdom Bacillati; phylum Actinomycetota; class Actinomycetes; order Micrococcales; family Microbacteriaceae; genus Frigoribacterium; species Frigoribacterium sp. ME-P-080. The sequence goes on along the minus strand of NZ_JARVRR010000007.1, from coordinate 190,967 downwards.
GACGCGGTGCGTTCGGCGACCGTGACGATCACGCCGTCGAGCGACGACCTCTCGGCCGCCGGCACCGAGGTGTCCGACGCCGTGGCCGCCGTCGACCTGCCCGACGGGACCGACGCGACCATCGGCGGGGCGACGGCCGACCAGGCCAACGCCTTCTCGCAGCTCGGTCTCGCCGTGCTGATCGCCATCCTGATCGTCTACATCGTCATGGTGGCGACGTTCCGCAGCCTGATCCAGCCGTTGCTGCTGCTCGTGTCGATCCCGTTCGCGGCGACCGGGGCGATCCTGCTGCAGCTCGCCTCGGGGGTGCCGCTCGGGGTGGCGTCGTTGATCGGCGTGCTCATGCTCGTCGGCATCGTGGTGACCAACGCCATCGTGCTGATCGACCTCGTGAACCAGTACCGCGAGAAGGGTCTGCGCGTGCGCGAGGCGCTGCTCGAGGGAGCGTCGCGGCGGTTGCGGCCGATCCTCATGACGGCGGCGGCCACGATCTTCGCGCTCACCCCGATGGCGCTCGGCGTGACCGGGCACGGCGGCTTCATCTCGCAGCCGCTCGCCATCGTCGTGATCGGCGGGCTCGTGTCGTCCACCCTGCTGACGCTCGTGGTGCTGCCCGTCATCTACTACCTGTTCGAGCGCATCGGCGAACGCCGGGCCGACCGACGGGCGGCGGAGTCGGGCGAGGGCGCCGCGGGTGCCGAGCGTGCCGAGGGTGCCGAGACGGCTGCCGCCCGGGGGTGACCTCGGTCGGCGTGCCCGAGGAGGCGGGGCTTCCGGTTCGGGGGAGGCTCGGGTATCGTAGGTGGGTCGGCTCAAGACACCGCGCCTGTGGCGCGAGCACATCGGCACCTGGAGGTGCCGATCATGCACAGCTTTGAACAGCACGAGGGTTTGTAAGTCTTGTGGGCCGGATTCCCGTCGAGTCACGACGGGATGAATTCACGATTGTGAACGGTCCTGGTCAATGGCTGCCCGGGTATTTCTTCGCGTCATCTCTGACAAGCCCGGAAAGAACTCCTCCATGTCTCCTTACGACAACTCCCGCCCGCGCACCGACCGCACCGGTGGTGCCCCCAAGGCCGGCTCGAAGAGCCCCAAGCACCGCGGCCACCGCGCCGACGAGGCCGGGGCCCCTGCCCCCAAGAAGCGCTGGGACGCCAGCGAGCGCGCCGACCGCGGACGCCGCGAGTTCGGCACCCGTGACGGTGGCGGCAACCGTGCCCCCGGCGCGGCCCGCTCCGACGACCGCCGCCCCAACTGGGAGCCCCGCGAGAAGCCGGCCGGCGGCAACCGCTTCGGCAACCGCGACTTCGACAGCCGCAACGGCGAGCGTGGCCGCGACGCCGCTCCCCGCTTCGGCCGTGACGGTGGTCGCGAGGCCGCCCGCGGCTACGGCCGCGACGGTGGCCGCGACGCCGCCCGGGGCTCCGACCGCGGACCCCGCTCGTGGGACCGCTCGGACCGCCCCGCACGCGACGATCGCGCTCCCCGCGACGACCGTGGCGCTCGCAGCTACGACCGCAGCGACCGCCCGGCCCGCGACGATCGTGCCCCTCGTTCGTTCGACCGGAACGATCGCCCGGCTCGCGACGACCGTGCCCCTCGTTCGTACGACCGGAACGACCGCCCGGCGCGCGACGACCGCGCCCCTCGTTCGTTCGACCGCAGCGACCGCCCGGCGCGTGACGACCGCGCCCAGCGTCCGTACGGTGACCGTCCCGAGCGCGGTGGCCGCGCCTCCGGTGGTGTCGACCGCGACGCCCGCCCGGCCCGCAGCTTCGACCGCAGCGACCGCCCGGCTCGCGACGACCGCGCGCCCCGCAGCTTTGACCGCACCGACCGCCCCGACCGCCCGGCACGCGTCGGCGACCGCTCGAGCGACTTCTACCCCAAGCGCGACGCGGCGACTCACTACTCGCCCGAGGACGACGTCAAGCTCGAGAAGCTCAAGGCCGAGGTCGTCACCGCGGCCGACGTCGAGGGCGTGAGCTTCGGCGACCTGGGCCTCGGCGACAACATCGAGCGTCAGCTGGCCTCGATGGGTGCCGCGGCTCCGTTCGCGATCCAGGCCGCGACGATCCCCGACGTGCTCGCCGGTCGTGACGTGCTCGGCCGTGGCCGCACGGGTTCGGGCAAGACGATCGCCTTCGGCGCCCCCCTGGTCGAGAAGCTGATGGAGAACAACGGCGCGAAGAACCGCAAGATGGGCCGCAAGCCCCGCGCCCTGATCCTCGCCCCGACCCGTGAGCTCGCCATGCAGATCGACCGCACCGTGCAGCCCATCGCCCGCTCGGTCGGCCTGTTCACCACGCAGGTCTACGGCGGCGTGCCCCAGCAGCGCCAGGTCGGTGCCCTCAACCGCGGCGTCGACATCGTGATCGGCACCCCCGGCCGCATCGAGGACCTCATCGACCAGGGTCGTCTCGACCTGAGCGAGGTCGTCGTGACCGTGCTCGACGAGGCCGACCACATGTGCGACCTCGGGTTCCTCGAGCCGGTGCAGCGCATCATCCGCGAGACCGCGACGGTCCGCCCCGACGGCGCCCGCGCCCAGAAGCTGCTCTTCAGCGCGACGCTCGACAAGGGCGTGGCGAAGCTCGTCGACGAGTTCCTGGTCGACCCGGCCGTCCACGAGGTCGCCGGCGAGGACCAGGCCAGCGCCACGATCGACCACCGCGTGCTCCTGATCGAGCAGCGCGACAAGACCGCGGTCATCGAGCAGCTCGCCTCGGGCGGCGGCAAGACCCTGGTCTTCGCCCGCACCCGCGCCTTCGCCGAGCAGCTCGCCGACCAGCTCGAGGACGCCGGCATCCGCTCGACGAGCCTGCACGGCGACCTGAACCAGGCCCGCCGCACGCGCAACCTCCAGCTGCTCACGAGCGGCAAGGTCAACGTGCTCGTCGCGACCGACGTCGCCGCCCGCGGCATCCACGTCGACGACATCGAGCTCGTCGTCCAGGCCGACATGCCCGACGAGTACAAGACCTACATGCACCGCTCGGGCCGCACCGGCCGCGCGGGCAAGGAGGGCACCGTCGTCACGCTCATCACGCGTCAGCGCCGCCGTCGCATGGAAGAGCTGCTCGACCGCGCCGAGATCGACGCCGAGATGATCGAGGCCCGCTCCGGCGACCGTCTGATCGACGAGCTCGCGGGAGTGCAGGCGTAGCGAGCCTCCCCCGGGGGCGCACACCGCGCCTCCTGCTCACGGACCCCGTTCCGGACGACGGACCCCGCATCGCGTGGGTGCATCTTTCGGAACGGGGTTCTTCGTCGTGCGGGCGCGCTTCCTTCTCCCGCGAGACCCCAGGGGGTCGCCGAGATACCCGCGCGCGAGGTGGGGTTTCGGCGACGTCCGGGGTCTCGGTGCGGCGGGCGGCCGGCAGCCGGCGGGGCTAGCGGCGGTCGAGCAGGCCGCGCACGTAGGAGGCCTGGCCGAGGTGCTGCACGCAGTCGTTGAGGATGCTGACGAGACGGGTGCCGGCCGTGACCGGAGGGTCCCAGGCCTCGTCGACCACGTCGTCGTACGAGGCGCCGTCGAGGTCGTCGAGGTAGCCGCGCGTCCGCAGCGTCACGGCCTCGAGGTAGCCGATCAACAGCTCGGCGTCGACCCGCACCGCAGCCACGTCGGCCGGGGACATGCCGTAGCCCATCTCGGCGGACGAGAACGGCAGCGCGAACGACTCGGCCCAGCCGTCGGCCGTCCAGACCTGTTCCGAGGCGGCGAGGTCGGCGATCTGGACGTCCTGCCCCCGCGCGGTGTGCCAGACGAGCCAGGCGATCGTGTTCGCCTCGTCGTCGGGGCGCCAGGCGAGGTCGTCGACCGAGAGGTCGGCGACTGCCCGCACAGCGATGGCGGGGAGGCGCGAGAAGGCTTCGACGAGGACGTCCGAGGGGGTCATCGACCCACCCTACGACCGGCCGCGCGCGCCCGTGCAGGTCGCGCGGACCATCCCGACGGCACCGAACCACCGATGTGGCGTCGAACCACCGGAGTGGGTGGTTCGACGCCACATCGGTGGTTCGACCCGGCGGTGGCGGTGGCGGTGGCGGTGGCGGCGGTGGCGGCGGGGGCCGCTCAGCCGACGGCGTCGTCGCCGGCCGCCGCGCGCGTCAACGAGTCGCCGATCGCGCGCATCGCCGCCGCGAGGAAGTCGAGGTGGTTCGGGTCGACCGCGTCGCGGAACGCCCTGCGGTAGAAGTCGTGGATCTGGTCGATCGCCTCGCGCCCGGCCGGGGCCAGTTCGAGCAGCACGCTCCGCCGGTCGGAGGGGTGCGGCTGGCGCGAGATGTACCCGCCGCTCTCGAGCCGGTCGACCAGGCTGGTCGTCGCCCCGGTCGACAGCTCGAGGAACTCGGCGGCGCGCTTCGGGGTCGTGTCGTGGTCGGTGGCGATGAAGGTCAGGCAGCGGAGGTCGGTGGTGCCCATGCCGAAGTGGTCGGCGACGACCTTCTGCACGCGCTCGCCCTGTCGCTGCAGCGACGCGTACGCCGAGAGCACGAGGGTCACGTCGAACTGGCCCTCGTCGTCGAGGGGCGGAGGGGAGCCGGCGGGCGGCTGGGGGGAGACGTCGGACATGGTGGGCTCTCTGCTGGCGGGACGGCGACGCGAGGACGGAGCGAAGACGAGGAGGCGCGGCGACGGACGCCACGGAGGCCACGATACCTCGCCGAGTGAGTTGTTCGAGCTTCGAATCACCCGCCCCGTGCAGCGAATGCCCAGCGCTCGGTCGTTGCCTTCCCCTTGTCGGGCGAGTATCTTCAAACCCAAGCAACTCGACGGCGGTATCGTCGCTCGAGCAGCTCGACCCGCCGCCGATGGTTCTCCCCCTGTGATCGGCGGCGGCCCGCACGGCCCGTGGCCCTGCGCGGATCGGGTGGTGGTCGACCGTGAATCGACCGCCACCTCCCAAGGGCGGAGGCGGCCCGACCGCCCCCGCCCCGGGGCGCCGCCCCTACCTCGCGATCGGGTTCGCCAGCGTCCCGGCGAAGATCAGCGACGACGACTGCGCCGCGAGGTCGACCATCTGGCGCGTGTCGCGCAGCTGCAGCCGGTTGAGGCAGGAGTGGTCGAAGCGCGCCGCCCGCAGGTCGACCGACCCCGGCAGGTCGGGGTGCTCGTCGGCGTGCCGGTCGACGCACTCGGCCACGAGCGCCCAGAACCGGGCCGCAGGCAGCACGCCGTCGCCGTCGAGGATGGCGGCCAGGTGTCGGAACACCCCGTCGAACACGTCCGTGAACACCGCCAACGCCTTCTCGCGGTCGTCGACCGGGTGCACGGTCCGCCGCACCGCCTCGGGGACCTCGCGCGGGGCGACGACGACGATCTCCTCGCCGATGTCCTTCATGAACGCGGCCGTCGGCACGCACCCCTCGAGCACGAGGATGACGTTCTCGCCGTGCGGCATGAACGCCAGGTCGTGCGCCCGCAGGCAGTGCACCACCGGTCGGAGGTAGGCGTGCAGGTACGACCGCAGCCAGTCCTCGGCCGACAGCCCCGAGGCCTTCACGAGGGCCGAGGCGAGTGCGTCGCCGGCACCGTCGCGGTGCAGCAGTGCCGCCATCGTGGCGAGCCGCTCACCCGGGCCGACCAGCGGCACCGGGCTCTCGCGCCAGAGCGCGGCGATCATCTTCCGGTGCGGCGACGACGTCGTCGTCCGGTGGTAGGCGTCACCGGTGTAGCCGACGGAGGCGCGCTCCCTCAGGACCCGGAACCGCGCCTCCTGCAGGGTCGCGTCGGTGTGCACGAGGTCGTGCACCCAGTCGTTGATCGCGGGCGTCGGCCTCATGTAGGCCGGCGAGAGACCGCGGACGAAGCCCATGTTCTGGATCGCCAGCGCCGTCTTGACGTAGTGCCGGTCGGGCCGGCTGCGGTTCGCGAAGGTGCGGATCGACTGCTGCGCCTGGTACGTGTCGTCGCCCTCGCCGAGCAGCACGAGGTCACGCCGGGCGACGTCGGGGGCGAACGAGATCGAGACGCGGTGCTGCCACTGCCACGGGTGCACCGGCAGGTAGTGGAACCCCGCCGGGTCGAGGCCCTTCGCGGCGAGGGTCGCGTCGAACCGGGCGACGGTCGAGGGGCCCAGCTCGGCCTGCCACAGCGTCCTCTCGTCGAGTCCTGCCCCGAGTGCGAGGTGCGTCACCGACCGACGCGCCGCCAACCAGACCAGCCGGACGGGAGCCGCGGCCTCGGGGGAGAAGGCGTGGAACTCGTCGAGTCCGAGGCCGATGCGCCCGGCGTTCGCGACGAAGCCCGGGTGCCCCTCGGTCATCGCCGCCTCGACCGTCTGGAAGTCCGCGGTGGTCAACCGCTCGGCGGTCGGGCCGCCCCGGTGACGTTTGTAGGCGGCGCTCGCCAGGGTCGACGAGACCTCCTCGAGGTAGGTGGCGAGCAGCGACTCGGGGATGCCGAGCAGGTCGTCCAGCTCGACGACCAACGCGAGGGCGTCGAGGGGCTCGGGGCGGTCGTCGATCGTGCGGGTGACCGTCGTGTCGTCGATCGCCCAGTGCTCGAGGGCCAGCCGGCGGGCCGTGAACCGGTAGTCGATCCGGTGGCCGTCGTGGTCGAGGGCGACCCGCCAGGTGCCGTCCGTCGCGGCGTCGTCATCGACTGCGGGGGCGGTCGCGGCGTCGTCGTCGGCCACCGGGGCGATCAGCCGCTCATGGGCGAACTCGCTCAGCGCCTTGGTCACCAGGTGCCGATGAGCCCAGTCCACGGGGCCGGGCGCGAGGTGCGCCGCCGCCCGGTCGTGTCGCGTCAGGACCGAGAGCCGCGCCGTCTTGTCGGGCAGCTCGACGTCGCCGAGTGCCCGGAACCCCACCTCGTCGTTCTTCGCCGCGATGCGGTCGTTGGTCACGTCGGGCTCGACGACGATGCGCCTCGCCCGCTCGATCTCGAAGACGAAGTCGACGACGCTCGCCATGACGGCGCTGGTCAGGCCGTGCACCCGCTGCCCGCGCGGGGGAGCGACGAGCAGGTGCATGCCCACGTCTCCGGGCTCGGCGTCGTGCACCTCGGTCAGCAGCACCTCGGCCGGGTCGTAGGTCTCGACGAAGAACGTCGGCTCGCCGTCGACCCGCCCGAGCCAGGCCTGCTGGTGCGGGTCGGCGTCGATCGCGGCCAGGTAGGCGCGCACCTCGTCGGTGCTGAGGCCCGCCATCTGCCAGGCGGCCGATGCCGGGTGCGCCAACCACCGGCGGAGGCAGACGGCGTAGGGGTCCGCGGCGAACGGCTCGATCGTGACGAGCCCGCAGGAGGCGCGGCGCGAGAACGCCACGCCCGTCGCCCCCTCGTCGGTGCGGGACGGCGCTGCGGATGCCGCGGGCGCTGCGGGTGCCGCGGGGGAGGCTTCGGGCGCTAGCGCCTCGGTGTCGTGGGTGGTGCTCATCGGGTGACCCGCGCCTCCTCGGTCGGTGTCGGTGTCGGTGTCGGTGTCGCTGTCGGTGTCGGCCCGTCGGGCCGGCCGAAGGTCTGGAAGGCGATGCGGCGCTCGATCGGGTAGGCCTCGCGGCCGGTGATCGAGGCGATGATGCTCGAGTTGCGCCAGGCGCCGAAGCCGAGGTCGGGGGCGGTGAGGCCGTGGGTGTGCTCCTCGGCGTTCTGGACGAACAGCCGTCCCCGGCCCCCGTCGATCGAGTAGTCCCGGGCCACGGCGAGGCGGCCGAGGTCGTCCCGGTCGACGCGGTCGCCGAGGGCGTCGAGGAACGACGGCAGTCGTGCGGCATAGCCCGTCGCGACGACGAGCGCGTCCGTGCGGCGGGTGGTCGTCGTGCCGAGCTGCGCGTGCCGGACCGTGATCTCGAGCTGCTCGTCGGCGTCGACCCACCGGGCGTCGACCAGCTCGGTCTCGGTCAGCAGGGTCGAGTCGACCGGCCCGTCGACGCTCAGCCGGTAGAGCGTGTCGTACACGTCGTCGACGAGGTCGCCGCTGATGCCCTTGTAGAGGCTGCGCTGCTCGCGGCCGAGGCGGTCGCGGGTCTCGCGCGGCAGCGAGTGGAAGTGGTCGGTGTACTCCGGGCTCGTGAGCTCGAGCGTGAGCTTCGTGTACTCCATCGGGAAGAACCGCGGCGAACGGGTGACCCAGTCGAGCCGGTGCCCCGGTCGGTCGCCGACGCGGGTCGTGTCGAGCAGATCGCGGTAGATCTCGGCGGCCGACTGTCCGCTGCCGACGATCGTCACCGAGTCGGCGGCGCGCAGGCGGTCGCGGGCCGTCAGGTAGTCGGCGCTGTGCACGACCCGGCCGTGGGCGTCGACCCGGCCGTGGGTGTCGCCCCGGTCGGCGAGGTGCTGCAGCGGCTCGGGGAGGCGCGGCTCGGTGCCCACCCCCAGCACGACGTGTCGGGCGTGCCAGGTCTCGACGGCCTGGTCGGCAACACGTCGCGAGGTCACGACGTACGTCCCGTCGGGCTGCTCGTCGACGCTCGTGACGCGTCGCCCCCACCGCAGGGTGTCGAGCTGGCCGGCGACCCAGCGGCAGTAGGCGTCGTACTCCGCGCGGAGCGGGGAGAACTCCTCGCGGATGTAGAACGGGTAGAGCCGCCCGGTCGCCTTCAGCCAGTTCAGGAACCCGAAGCGCGAGGTCGGGTCGGCCATCGTCACGAGGTCGGCCAGGAACGGCACCTGGATCGTGGCGCCCTCGATCATCATGCCGGGGTGCCAGGCGAAGCCGTCGTTCTCGTCGAGGAACACCGCGTCGACGTCGTCGAGCGGGTCGGTCAGGGCGGCCAGGCCGAGGTTGAACGGGCCGAGGCCGATGCCGACCAGGTCGTGGAGGCGCGGGGCGTCGCGGGGGGCGTCGCGCGGGGTGGCGGCGGCTGCGGCCGCCGTGGTGGCGGCGGTCATCGGGCGACCTCCGTCCCGGCGGAGACGAGGGCGGGGGCGTCGCTCTCGAGCAGGGCCCACGAGGAGGCGCGGACCAGCTCGAGCACGCCTCTCACGTCGTCGAGACCCGCGTCCGGGTTGAGCAGCGTCAGCTTGAGGCAGGGACGCCCGTCGACCACGGTCTTCGCGACGATCGCCCTGCCGGACTCGAAGAGCACGCGTCGGACGAGGGGGACGAGCCGGTCGGCGGTGGCGTCGTCGACGCCGGACGGCTGCCAGCGGAACAGCGCCGTGCTGAGCTGGGTCTCGGCGAGCAGCACGAACTCGTCGTCGCCCCGCAGCAGGTCGTGGGCGCCGGTCGCGAGGTCGATCACCCGGTCGACCAGCTCGCCGACGCCGTCGGCGCCGAGGGCGCGGAGCGTCGCCCAGAGCTTGAGCGCGTCGAACCGTCGGGTGGTCTGGAGCGATTTCGAGACCTGGTTCGGTTCGGGGTCGGTGAGCGGGTTGAGGTAGTCGGCGTGCCAGGCGACCGGGTCGAGGTCGTGCCCGTCGCGCACGATGAGGGCGCTCGACGACACCGGCTGGAAGAACGTCTTGTGGAAGTCGACCGTGACCGACCGGGCGTGCTCGATGCCGTCGAGCAGGTGCCGACGCGTCGGCGACACGAGCAGGCCGCCGCCGTACGCCGCGTCGACGTGCAGCCACACGCCCGTGCGGTCGCAGACCTCGGCGACGGCGGCGAGCGGGTCGAGGCAGCCGCGGTCGGTCGTGCCGGCGGTCGCGACGACGGCGACCGGCAGGTGTCCGGCCTGCACGAGGGCGTCCAGGGTGACCGCGAGGGCCTCGGGTCGCATCCGACCGGCGTCGTCGGTGGGGACGGTCACGACGGCGTCCTCGCCGAGGCCGAGCAGCCGGGCCGACTTCTGCACGCTGAAGTGGCTCTCGGCGGTGGCGACCACGACCATGCGGCCGAGCAGGTCGTGCAGCGCCGTGGCGCGCGGGACGAGACGGTGACCGGGGGCGGCCGTGTTCCGCAGCCGCGCCTCCTCGTCCTCGGCGTCGGCGCGGGCGCGGGCCGTGGCGTGCTCGCGGGCGAGCAGCAGGGCGTGCAGGTTCGACTGCGTGCCGCCCGAGGTGAAGATCCCGTCACGGGTGGCCGGGTCGAAGCCGATGCGCTCGGCGGTCCAGTCGACGAGGCGACGCTCGATCAGGGTGCCGACGGCCGACTGGTCGTAGGTGTCCACCGACGGGTTGACGGCGGCCAGCACGGCCTCGGCGGCGACCGCGGGCAGAGCGACCGGGCAGTTGAGGTGCGACTGGTAGGCGGGGTCGTGGAACCAGACCGCGTTCGCGGTGAAGAGCTCGTCGACCTCGCGCAGGGCGTCGTCGGTGCCGGTGCCCGGGGCGTCGAGGTCGACGGCGTCGACGAGGTGCTGCAGGTGCGCACGGCTCTCGCCCGAGAAGGGTTGGCGTGTCGTGCGGAAGCGGTCGGCGACGCGGGCGACGGCGGCGCCGGTGAGGCGCTCGTACTCGTCGGCGGTAGCGGTGGTGAGCAGTGCGGACGCGTGGCGTTCGGACACGGGTCTCCTTCGGATCGTGGTGGAGCGGTGGGGCGTGGCGCGGACTCGCGGGTCGTGCGGGTCGTGCGGGTGGCTCGACGTCGGCGTGCCCGTCGGAGGCGTGGTCGTCGACGTCGGATGCGGCCCGCGGTTCGTTAGGTTAGCCTTACCTTATGTCGACCCGCCGCCCGCCCGTCAAGCCCGCCGACCCCCGAGTGCACCGGCTCGAGGTGCTGCGCTCGGAGCGCGTCTCGCCGAGCTTCCAGCGCGTCACCGTCGTCGGCGACGACCTCCACGAGTTCGGCGACATGGGCTTCGACCAGTGGTTCCGGCTGTTCCTGCCGCTGCCCGGCAGCGACTCGTTGCGGCTGCCGCGGGCGACGACGTCGCTCTGGTACGCGCAGTACCTGGCGATCCCCGAGGCCGAGCGGCCGCACTGCGCCAACTACACGGTGCGCGAGTTCCGGCCGGCGGGTCGGGCCGGTGCCGGTGCGGGTGTGGGGGCGGCCGGCGCGGGTGCCGGTGCGGCCGGTGCGGCCGGGGCCTCGCGCGCCGAGCTCGACATCGACTTCGTGCTGCACCGCGGCGAGTCCGGCGAACTCGAAGGAGGCGCGGCGATCTGGGCCTGCGCCGCCCGCCCCGGTGACGCCCTCGGCCTGCTCGACCAGGGCGTGCTCTTCAACGCCCCCGACGACGCGACCGAGATCCACCTGGTCGCCGACGAGACCGGGTTGCCGGGGACGGAGGGCATCGTGCGGTCGCTGCACCGCGCCTCCGTGGGGTCGGTGATCCAGGAGGTGCCGACCCGGGCCGACGTGCGGCCACTCGACGCGCCCGACGGCGTCGAGGTGACGTGGGTGGTGCGGGACGAGCTCGACGCCCGGTCCCTCGGCGCAGTGGGGTCCGGCAGCCGGCCGCTCGGCGGCGACGACGACGCAGACGGTCGGGGTGCCGGGGGTGCCGCGCCGGGGGAGGGGGCGCTCGCCGCGCTGCTCTCGCGGTCGGCGGCCGACCCGGGGGCCTACGCCTACGTCGTGGGCGAGTCCGCGCTGGCGACCGGCGGACGGCGGCACCTGCACGCGGCAGGGCTGCCGAAGAACCGCATCACGTTCTCGGGGTACTGGAAGCGCTGAGTCCGGGACCCGTCGGCGAGGTCGCACCACCGTCGCGTCGGGGAACCACCTTCTCGCGTGGTTCGACGACGCGACGGTGGTGCGACGTGGTCTCGGACGAGGGCGCTCGAGGGCGAACCGGTCACCAGGCCGCGGTCACCAGGCCGCGGGCAGCGGGTCGCCGGCCGCGGGCGGGTGCTCGACGAGGGCGACGGCGTCGTCGCGGTCGACGTGGCCGGGGAAGTTGTAGCGCGCGAACCGGCCGGTCGGGTCGTGGATCGAGGTCGGCATGGCGACGGAGGTGCGGCGCAGCGCCTCCGCCAACACGGCGGTCGAGGTCGGGTCGAGGGTCGCGTCCTTCCGGTCGCGCAGGATGAAGTCGACCCGCGCCTCCTTGGCGGTCAGGCGGAGCACGAGCACGCGGCCGCCGTTGCCGACCGGGGCCGTCGTCAGGACGGCACGGTCGACCCTGGCCAGGGGGACGGGGCGGCGGGTGCCGGCGCGCAGCTGCCCGGAGTCGAGGTCGATCCAGGGCTGCGGGGCCCGGGCGTTCCGGATCACCGTGATCAGCGCGAAGATCCCGACCGTCACCCCGACGGCCACCAACAGGGCGAGATCCCACCGGAAGCTGATCTCGGCGATGCGGAAGACGAACTGGACTGCCTGGATCGCCGCGAAGAAGGCGAACGCGGTCGTCGCCCCGACCCACGTCGACCACCAGCGGCGCTCGCCGACGCGCACCCAGCCGTGCGGGAGCTCGGTGGGTGCCGGTTCGGCGGGTGCCGGGTCGTCGGGAGGCGCGGGCGCGTCGTCGGGATCGCTCACCTCGCTGACGCTAGCGCGTCCCGGGGGCGCGAGTCGCACCGTCGACTGAACGTCGCACCGCGAACATCGGCGGTGCGACGTTCAGCGGACGGTGCGATGCGAGCCCGCGGCGCGGCGCGGGGGAGCCGAGGAGGCGCGGGTCAGCCCCGCAGGACGCGCACCTCCCAGGGCGCGAGCGTCAGCCCGCCCCCGCCGGGCACGTTGCCGATCACGACCTGCGGCACGGACCGGCGCCGCAGCGCCGGGTGGAGCGCCGGGTCGAGCTCGTACGCCTCGCCCGACCAGTTCGCCAGCACGAGCAGCTGCTCGTCGCCGAGCGTGCGGGTGAACGCGTAGAGCCGCTCGTCGTCCGGAGCGAGCAGCTCGAACGACCCGAGCGCCACCACGGGCGACTCGTGCCGCAGCGCGATCAACCGCCGGTAGTGCTCGAACACCGAGCGGTCACCCGCCGCACGGTCGGCGTCGACGTTCACGGTGTCGTGGTTCGCGACCACCTCGATCCACGGGGTGCCGGTGCTGAAGCCCGCCGCCGCGCCTCCCGACCACGGCACGGGGGTGCGCGCGTTGTCGCGGCTGCGGAAGCGCAACGCCTCGAGCAGGCCCTCGGGGTCGGCCCCCGCCGCGACCGACTCGTCGAACCAGTTGATCGACTCGATGTCGCGGTACTGCTCGACCGCGGTGAACCCGGCGTTCGTCATGCCGATCTCGTCGCCCTGGTAGACGTACGGCGTGCCCCGGTGCAGGTGCAGCACGGTGGCGAGCAGCGTCGCCGACTCGAACCGGTACCGGCCGTCGTCGCCGAAGCGCGAAACCGACCGAGGCTGGTCGTGGTTGCCGAGGTAGAGGCTGTTCCAGCCCTGGTCGGCGAGGCCCTCCTGCCACCGCGACAGCGAGCGCTTGAGCGCCACGAGGTCGAACGGGAGGTTGTCGAACTTCGAGGCCGGTCCGTGGTCGAGGCCGACGTGCTCGAACTGGAACACCATGTCGAGCTCGTGCCGGTCGGCGGCCGTGAACAGCCGGGCGTCGTCGACCGTCACCCCCGGCATCTCGCCCACCGTGATCAGCTCGCGGCCGGTGCGGTCGGCGAAGACTTCGCGGTGCATCTCGCGCAGGTGGTCGTGGATCTGCCCGCCCATGACGAAGTGCGAGGCTCCGGGCGCCAGCGACGAGGGCTCCTTCGCGATGTGGTTGATCACGTCCATGCGGAACCCGTCGACGCCCCGGTCGAGCCAGCGGTTCATCATGTCGTAGACGGCCCGGCGCAGGTCGGGGTTCTCCCAGTTGAGGTCGGGCTGCTTCGACGCGAACATGTGCAGGTAGTACTGGCCGGTGGGCTCGTCGAGGGTCCAGGCCGGGCCGCTGAAGGCGCTGCGCCAGGCGGTCGGGTGGGTGCCGGCCCCGGGCGTGCCCGCGGCGTCGGTCCCCTCGCCCGACGGCAGCGGGTCGCGCCAGAGGTACCAGTCGCGCTTCGGGGAGTCGCGCGACGACCGGGCTTCGACGAACCACGGGTGTTCGTCGCTCGTGTGGTTGACGACGAGGTCCATGACCAGCTTCATGCCGAGCGCGTGCACCTCGTCCATCAGGGCGTCGAACTCGGCGAGCGTGCCGAACAGCGGGTCGACGTCGTCGTAGTCGCTGATGTCGTACCCGTTGTCGGCCTGGGGCGAGCGGTAGATCGGCGACAGCCAGATCACGTCGACCCCGAGGTCGTGCAGGTGGCCGAGCCGCTGCCGGATGCCGCCGAGGTCGCCGACCCCGTCGCCGTTCGAGTCGGCGAAGCTGCGCGGGTAGATCTGGTAGACCGTCGCGGTCGTCCACCAGGCGGGCGGGGTGGTGACGGGCGGGGCGTCGTGCGCCGCGCCTCCCGCGGTCGTGGGGGTGGTGTCGTTCGTCGTCGAGTCGCTCACGCGCCCAGCCTGTCACGGCCGGCCTCGGCCGCGCCGTGGCGCCGAGACCCCAGGGGCATCGGGGGCTCAGGAGGCGCGGGGGCTCAGGAGGCGCGGGGACGGAGGCGGGGAGGCGCGGGTGCGGGGTCAGGGCGCGGCGCGGCCGAGCTCGCGCTCGAGCAGCTCGAGGTCGATCTTGACGTGCTCGCGGGCGATGGCCGCGGCGTCCGCCGCACGCCCGTCGCAGATCGCGGCGACGAGTGCCTCGTGGTCGGCGAGGGCGCGCAGCTCCATCTCGCGCATGCCGTCCGGCCCGCCCCAGAGGTGCGCCGGCGCCGAGATGCTCACGCGGGCCTCGAGGTCGAACAGCACCCCGCGCAGCGTGGCGTTGCCGGCGGCCTCGGCGATCGCCACGTGCAGCGCCTCGTCGGCCTTCTGCGACGCGAGGCCCGACGCCGCGCCGCGGTAGCCCTCGAGCCGGTCGTGCAGCCGGTCGACGTCGTCCGGGGTGCGGTTCTCGGCCGCGGCCTCGGCGACGACGCCGTGCAGTCGGCTGATCGCCTCGCTCGTGTCGCGCAGGTCGGACCAGCGCGCGGCGAGCGTGCGGCGCACGACGTCGGTGCCCGAACCCGGTGCCGGCGCCTGGACGAACGAGCCCCCGCCGCGCCCGCGTTGAGTCACGATCAGCCCCTGCTCGACGAGTCGGGCCAGGGCGGCGCGCACGGTCATGCGGCCGACCCGCAGCGAGGCGGCGAGGTCGCGCTCGGCGGGGAGGCGCGAGCCGGGCAGGTACTCGCCGATGGTGATGGCCGTGACGAGGCGGTCGGTGAGGTCGTCGACCCGGGTCGTGGGGGCGAGAGGGGCCCCGAGGGCGCCACCGAGGCCGCCGTCGACCGCGACGTCCGAGCGCGCGCCGCCCGCGCCTCCTCGGCTGTCGTCCTGGCCCATCGCGTCCCCGTCCCGGCTCGCCGACCCGTCGTGCGTGCAGCCGTCGAGGTCTCGTCGTGTTACGAGCAGATTAAGGCATCGCGAAAGGTCTTGTCGCGAGACCTTAGCCGGGTGCATGCTCACCCGCATGTCCACGATCACCACCGGCACCGCCGCCTTCCACGACGCCGAGACCTGGTACCGGGTCACCACGCCCGACGAGCCGCGCGAGGGTGCACTGCCCCTCGTCGTGGTGCACGGCGGCCCGGGGATGGCCCACGACTACCTGCGCAACCTCGAGGCCCTCGCCGACGAGACCGGCCGCACCGTCGTGCACTACGACCAGCTCGGCTGCGGCCGCAGCACCCACCTGCCCGACGCGCCCGTCGACTTCTGGCAACCGAGCCTCTTCGTCTCGGAGTTCGCCAACCTCGTCGCGCACCTCGGCCTCGAGCGGTACCACCTGCTCGGCCAGTCGTGGGGCGGCATGCTCGGGGCCGAGATCGCCGTGACGACACCGGGCGGGTTGGCGAGCCTGGCCATCTGCAACTCGCCCGCGTCCATGCAGCTCTGGGTCGAGGGCGCCGCCGAGCTGCGCGACCAGCTGCCGACCGACACCCAGGAGGCGCTGGCACGCCACGAGGCGGACGGCACGACCACCGACCCCGAGTACCTCGCCGCCACCCAGGCGTTCTACGAGCGGCACGTCTGCCGCGTGGTGCCCATGCCGCAGGACTTCGTCGACAGCGAGGAGCAGATGGAGGCCGAGCCGACGGTCTACCACACGATGAACGGGCCGAACGAGTTCCACGTCATCGGCACGCTGCGCGACTGGACCGTCGTCGACCGCCTGCCGGCGATCACGACGCCGACCCTCGTCGTCGCGGGCGAGTTCGACGAGGCGACGCCCGCCACCTGGCAGCCCTTCGTCGACGGCATCGCCGACGTCCGGTCGCACGTGTTCGCCGGTGCCAGCCACTGCTCGCACCTCGAACAGCCCGAGGAGTTCCGGGCCGTCGTCGCGCCGTTCCTGACGGCGCACGACGAGCTGCGCGACGCCGGGCGCGCCTCCTGACCGGCGCGGGCCGCGCCTCCTGACCCGACGCGGCCCGCGCCTCCCGCGCCTCCCGCACCCCTGACCCGCACCGATCCGCACCGATCCGCGTCCCACCCGCACCCCCGACCCGCATCCGCACCCGCACCGACCCGATCCCCACCCGAGCGAGAGAGCACACCATGTCCCTGCCCACGAAGGCCGCCTCCGGCGGTGAGCTGAGCAACCAGCAGCAGCTCGAGCAGTACGGCTACAAGCAAGAACTCAAGCGGTCGGTCTCGACCGTCGACCTGCTCATCTACGGCTTGATCTTCATGGTGCCGATCGCGCCCTGGGCGATCTTCGGCACCGTCTACAACGCCTCCTCGGGCATGGTGCCGCTGGTCTACCTGGTGGGCCTCGTCGCGATGATCTTCACCGCGCTCGCCTACGCGCAGATGGCGAAGTCGATCCCGCTCGCCGGGTCGGTCTTCTCGTACGTCGGGCGGGGCATCCACCCCGTGGCCGGGTTCTTCGCCGGCTGGGCCATCCTGCTCGACTACCTGCTCGTGCCGACGCTGCTCTACGTCTTCGCCGCCGAGTCGATGATCGGCATCTTCCCGGGCACCGCCCGCTGGATGTGGGCGCTGATCTTCGTCGCCGTCAACACCGCCGTGAACCTGCTCGGCATCAGCTCGATCAAGCTGATGAACCGGGTGTTCCTCGCCATCGAGGTCGTCTTCATCGTGATCTTCGTCATCATCGCGGTGACGGCGCTCAACGGCGGCACGATCCCCGGTGCCGAGTTCACGACCGACCCGATCTGGGACTCCAGCAAGGTCACCGCCCCCCTGATCGCCTCGGCGTTGTCTATCGCCGTGCTGAGCTTCCTCGGCTTCGACGGCATCTCGACCCTCGCCGAGGAGAGCACCGGCAAGCGCGGCGGAGCCGGCAAGGCCATGATCATCGCGCTGTTCATCGTGGCGTTCTGCTTCATCCTGCAGACCTGGCTGGCCAGCGCGCTCGCCGGGGGCCGCGACTCGTTCCCCGAGGGCGAGGCCGGGAACGCCTTCTTCGACCTCGTGCGCGAGGCGTCGAACAGCGGGTGGGCGACGGCGTTCTTCGTCGTCAACGTGTTGGCCGTCGGCATCGCGAACGCCATGGCCGCCCAGGCCGCGACGTCGCGTCTGCTGTTCTCGATGAGCCGCGACGGGCAGCTGCCGGCGTTCCTGTCGAAGATCAACACGCGTCAGGTGCCGCAGGCCGCGATCCTCGTCGTGTCCGCGCTCTCGGCCGTGCTCGTGTTGTTCTTCGTCGGCCAGATCGACGTCATCTCGTCGCTGGTCAACTTCGGGGCGCTGTTCGGCTTCATGCTGCTGCACGTGTCCGTCGTGGTGCACTACGTCGTGAAGAAGAAGTCGCGCAACTGGTTGCTGCACCTCGTCGTGCCCGTGGTCGGGTTCCTGATCATCGGCTACGTGCTGGTCAACGCGGCACCCGAGGCCAAGATCGGCGGGCTCGTCTGGCTGGTGCTCGGCGCGGGCGTGTTCCTCTACTACCGCAGCCGAGGAGGCGCGGCGCCGTCCCTCGGGCAGGGTGCGGACGAGCCGGCGGTCACGTCGGTGCCCGCGGCCGACTCGGAACGGCGCGACGCATGACCGCCGAGGACGCCGCCCGCGACGGGATCGACCACTTCCTCGGCAAGGAGCACGGTCGCCCCGGTTTCACGGCCACGGTGCCGCCGGCCCTGCGCATCGAGCCGGGCACCGGCGAACGCATCGGGTTCGAGACGAGCGACGCGGTCTACGCCGAGCTGCACCGACACCACGACCTCGCGAAGCTGTCCGTGCCGATCAACCCGGTCACCGGGCCGGTCTACGTCGAGGGCGCGAAGCCGGGCGACGCGCTCGCCGTCACGGTGCACGAGATCCGACTCATCGAGCACGGCTGGTCGGTCAGCCTGCCCGGCTCCGGGGCCCTGCAGCACGTCATGGGCGACGAGATGTTCACCCGCCGCGTGCCGATCGACTCCGACGGGGTGCACGTCACCGACCGGCACGTGTTCGAGGCCCGCCCGATGATCGGCTGCATGGGCACGGCGCCCGCCGAGGGCGAGAACTCGACGATCATGCCCGCGTACGCCCAGGGCGGCAACATGGACGTCACCGAGAACACGGTCGGGTCGACGGTCTACCTCCCGGTCATGGTCGAGGGGGCGTACCTGTCGATCGGCGACGTGCACGCGATCATGGCCGAGGGCGAGTCGTCGTTCGTGGCCATCGAGGCCGAGGGCACGGCGGTCGTCTCGATCGACCTGGTGCCGGGCCTCGGCCTGCGGGCGCCGCGCATCGAGACCGCCGACGACTGGATCTTCGTCGGCCTCGGCGACCCGGTGCAGGAGAGCATCCGCCGCGGGTACGAGGACGCCTTCTCGTTCCTCGTGGACGACCACGGCTGGTCGCGCGGAGACGCCTACGCCGTGCTCAGCGCCGTGGGGCACTCGAGGCTCGGGGGCCCGACCGGCTCGGTCGCCCCCGACCCGCTGCACCCGTTCGACGCCGTCGGCGCGGTCACGCTGCACCGCGTGCCGAAGCACGTGCTGTAGCGCCCGTCGCGCGTGCGCCGCGCGTGCGCTGCGCGTGCGCTGCGCGCGCCGCGCGTGCGCCGCACCGCCGACTGGACGTCGCACCGCCGAATTCGGCGGTGCGACGTCCGGTCCACGGTGCGACAGGTGCAGGAGGCGCGGATTCAGCCGAAGAGGCGCGTCGCGATCGAGCCGATCAGGTCGTCCGTCGGCACGTTCGTCTGGTCGACGGTGACGACGACGTCGTCGCGCAGCCAGTAGGTCTGCGCGCGGTCCACCGGGTACAGCGGGTCGGGCGTCACGAGCTGGCAGCTGCGCCCCTCGTGGACCGAGGTGCAGGTGTAGCCCTGCGAGGCGAGACCGTCGAGGGCCGCGGCGCCGGCGGCGGGCTCGAGGTGACCCATCGCGACCGAGATGCCCGAGACGTCGGCCCGCGGGTCGCGCCAGAGGCAGGACAGCTCGGTCGCCGCCCCGACGACGTCACGAGCGCCGGCCCCCGCGGGCGGGGTGGTCGGCGTGACCACGCCCGAGCTGGTGCCCGAGCCGCCGAACTCGACCGGGTTGAGCGGGATGTCGCCGAAGGTCGAGGCGTAGGTGGCCTGGTCGACGATGTCGGTGCAGTCGACCGGGAGGGCGACCGGGCCTGCGGTCTCGGTGGGCGCGGGCGTGGGGGCGGGCGTGGCGGTGGCCGTGCCGGTGGCCGAGGACGGCGTCGCCGAGCTCTCGGACGGACTCGGCGTCGCGTCGCCGGCGCCGCCCGTGCAGCCTGCGGTCAGCACCAGGATCAGGCAGGCCGTGGCCCCCGTGCCGATGGCGGTGCGCATCGTGGTCGTGCTCCTCATGGTCGTGCCCTCCTGGCCTCCGGTCGTCCCCCGGCGGTCGCTCTCGACGCTACAGACCGGTCCGGCCCGAGCACTCGTCCCAGAGGATGAGGTCGGGCCGGCCAGGGTCACGATCGCGTCACGAGGCGTCAGTCGTCGAGGTGCGCCAGGGCGTAGTCGGCCTCCTCGGCGGTGAACTGTTCGCCGTACTCGCTGACGAGCTGGTTGCGCAGCACGTCGCCCGTCATGCCGTCCGCCGCGTAGGCCTTGGCCTTGCGGACGGCGTTGGCCTGCCAGTCGGCGTCGACCGTGTCGACCGCGTACTGCGCCGCGGCCTCGGAGGCGCCGCCGGCCACGAGCTTCGCGTAGGTCTCGAGCTTGCTGCTGCCGAGGCCGTTCGCGATGGTCTCGGCGTCCGCCAGGGCCTCCGAGTGGTCGGCCGGCACGTCGGCGGCCGCCGACGACGGCGTGGTCGACGGGGTGGGCGCAGGCGTCGGCGAGGTGCGGACGGGGGCGGGCTCGGAGGTGGCGGTCACGGCCGGGTCGTCCTGCTGCACGCTGTCGATCGCCGCGCCGAGGCCGACGGCGACGACGATGGACACGATGGTGGCGACGGCTCCCAGGCCGAGGCCGATCCACGCCATGACCTTCGACTGGTGCCGCAGCAGCGCGATGATGCCGAGCACCACGGCGGCGAGTCCGACGATCGTGCCCACCACGGGCACGAGGCCGAGCAGGAACGCGACGACGCCCACGACGAGGGCGGCGATCGCGAGCCCGATCGGGCGGCCCGGTCGCGGCGGCGGGGTCGACGTCCCCGTCGCGGGGTAGGAGGTGGTCGGCTGGTCGGCGGAGGGGCGTCGCTCGTCGGAGCCGCCCCCCAGCGGGCTCTCGGTGGTCATGCTCCGAGCCTGCCAGGTGGCGGACAGACGGGTTCACCCCCGAACGGGGCGCGTCGGCGGGCCGGGGGACGCCAGGTGCGTCGCCCGGACCGGGTGCGAGACTGGTCGTCAACGACACGGCCGTCACCGACGACGGCGCACGGCGGGCCGCACGACGCCCGCCCCACCAGAGAGGGTGGCCGATGGGCACGCAGCACGAGCAGGCGTCCGAGCACGCACACGACGCCGGGGCGACGACCGACGAGAGCGGCGGGAGCGACGCGACCCGCGCCTCCTCGTCCGGGGTCACGGACGGTCGAGACGGACCGGCCGCCCCGACCGCCGACCTCGTCGTGCACACCGTGCGGGTGCACCGCAGCGACCAGCCGTTGGCCCGCGAGGACGAGCTCGCGTGGCGCCTCGCCGCGCTCGCGACCGACGACGCACCCGTCGACGACGACGTGACCGAGATGGTCATCAACCGCCTGATCGACAACGCCGCCGTCTCGGCCGCATCGCTGCTGCGCGCGCCGGTCGCCGTCGCGCGCGACCAGGCGCTCGCGCATCCGCCGACCACCGGAGGCGCGGGCTCGCAGGTCACGGGCGTCGCGCCCGAGCACCCCGTCTCGCCCGAGTGGGCCGCCTGGTCGAACGGGGTCGCCGTGCGCGAACTCGACTTCCACGACACGTTCCTCGCGGCGGAGTACTCGCACCCCGGCGACAACATCCCGGCGATGGTCGCCGTCGCACAGCACCGCGGACTCGACGGTGCGGCCCTGCTGCGCGGCATCGTGACCGGCTACGAGGTGCAGGTCGACCTCGTCCGGGCGATCAGCCTGCACGCCCACAAGATCGACCACGTCGCCCACCTCGGCCCGTCGGTCGCGGCCGGCCTGGGCACGATGCTCGGGCTCTCGGCCGAGGTGGTGCACCAGGCGATCGGGCAGGCGCTGCACACGACGACGGCCACGCGGCAGTCGCGGAAGGGCGCGATCTCGTCGTGGAAGGCCTACGCCCCGGCCTACGCCGGCAAGGCCGCGGTCGAGGCCGTCGACCGCGCGATGCGCGGCCAGGGCAGCCCCGCCCCGATCTACGAGGGTGAGGACGGCGTGATCGCCTGGCTGCTCGACGGACCCGGGGCGTCGTACGACGTGCCCCTGCCGGCGCCGGGTGCGTCCAAGCGGGGCATCCTCGACACGTACACGAAGGAGCACTCGGCCGAGTACCAGGCCCAGGCCTGGATCGACCTCGCCCGGCGGCTCGGCCGCGCGCACCCCGCCCTCCGCGACCCGGCGCAGGTGCGCCGCATCGTGCTGCACACCAGCCACCACACGCACGTCGTGATCGGCTCGGGCGCCGGCGACCCGCAGAAGTACGACCCCACGGCCAGCCGCGAGACGCTCGACCACTCCATCCCCTACATCGTCGCCGTCGCCCTGCAGGACGGCGAATGGCACCACGAGCGCAGCTACGCCCCGGCCCGGGCGCAGCGTCCCGACACCGTCGAGCTGTGGCAGCGCATCACCACGGCGGAGGACCCCGCCTGGACGGCCCGCTACCACTCGACCGACCCCGCCGAGAAGGCGTTCGGCGGCCGCATCGAGGTCGAGTTCGTCGACGGCACGACCCTCGTCGACGAGATCGCCGTCGCCGACGCACACCCCCTGGGGGCGCGGCCCTTCGGACGCGAGGACTACGTGCGCAAGTTCCGCACGCTGGCCGAGGGCGTGCTGCCCGACGCCGAGGTCGAGCGGTTCGTCGACCTGGCCACGCGCCTCCCCTCGTTGACGGCGGTCGAGGTGCGGCAGCTGGGCATCGTCGCTCCCGACGCCCTCGCGGGTGCCGCCGCCCAGCCGGGCGGGCTCTTCTGATGCTGTACTCGACGGTGTCGCCTGCCGACAAGCGCGCGGCGTTCCGGGCCGGGCTGGCCGACGAGCGCACCCTGGTCTTCCCCGGCGCGTTCACGCCGCTCACCGCGCGCCTGATCGAGCAGAAGGGCTTCGACGGCGTCTACGTGTCGGGCGCCGTGATGGCCAACGAGCTCGGGCTGCCCGACATCGGCCTCACCACGCTCACCGAGGTCGCCACGCGGGCCGGGCAGATCGCGTCGATGACCGACCTGCCCGTGCTCGTCGACGCCGACACCGGGTTCGGCGAGCCGATGAACGTCGCCCGCACCGTCCAGGCGCTCGAGGCCGCCGGCGTGGCCGGGCTGCACGTCGAGGACCAGGTCAACCCCAAGCGCTGCGGCCACCTCGACGGCAAGCAGGTGGTGGACGCGGCGACGGCGGCCGGTCGCATCCGGGCCGCGGTCGACGCGCGCCGCGACCCGTCGCTCGTGATCATGGCGCGCACGGACGTCCGGGCGCTCGACGGGCTCGAGGCCGCGGTCGACCGGGCCCGGGCCCTGGTCGACGCGGGGGCCGACGCGATCTTCGCCGAGGCGATGGCCGACCTCGGCGAGTTCGAGGCGATCTGCTCGGCGCTCGACGTGCCCGTGCTCGCCAACATGACCGAGTTCGGCAAGAGCGCCCTCTTCACGCACCAGCAACTGCACGACGTGGGCGTGAGCATGGTGATCCACCCGGTGTCGCTGATGCGTGCCGCGATGGGTGCGGCGTCCCGGGCGCTCGACGCGCTCGTGGCCGACGGGTCGCTCGACTCGCAGGTGCCGACGATGCAGACCCGTGCCGAGCTCTACGAGCTGATCGACTACCCCGGCTACGCCCGCTTCGACGCCGGCGTCTACGACTTCACGCTGGAGGGCTGAGGTCGGGCGCCGGTGCCGGACGCCGCCGAGTGGACAGCGCGCCGCGTCATGCGGCGGCGCGCTGTCCACTCGGCGGTTCTCGGTGCGCATAGGTCGTCTCGTCGACATGACGCGGTGGGCGGGCGGTCGTCCACAGCGAAGTTCTGGAGGCGCGGCCGGGTCCGATCGACGGGCGAGCATCGAGGGATGGACGACGACCTCCCCGATCTGATCTTCTCCGCCACGCCGGGTGCGCAGTCCCGTGAGGCGCGCGCCCTGCGACGCGACGCCGCCGCGGGACGTCTCGTGCGCGTCCAACGGGGCGTCTACGTGGCGACGGAGGACTGGGGCCGACTGAGGCCCTGGCGTCGCCACGTCGTCCGGGTGCGGGCCGCCGTGTCCGCGCTCCCCGCCGACTGCGTCGTGTCCCACGGCTCGGCCGTCGCCGTGCACGGGCTGCCGAGCGTCCAGGGCGACCCGCGCCGGGTGCACGTGATCGACCGACGTCGGGCCTCGACCCAGTGCACGCCGGTCCTCGTCAAGCACGGGGTCGGTCTCGAGGACGACGAGATCGAGTCGGTGGGCGACCTGCTGGTCACGAGTGAGCTGCGCACCGCCTTCGACGTCGCGAGGTCATCCGGGTTCGACGACGGCGTCCTCTGTCTCGACGGCGTGATGCGTCGTCGGCTCTTGGTCACGAGTCGGCTTCCGAGAGCCGCCGAGATGCGCACCCGAGTCGACGATCTGCGTGACGAGTTCCGGCTCCGGTTCGGGGCGATGGCCGACGGCGTGGTCGGACGGCGGGGTGAGCTGGCACTCGGGCGAGCGATCTCGTTCGCCACGCCCCTGTCCGAGAACGGCGGGGAGTCGCTCGTGCGAGTCGCGTTGCATCGGCTCGGTGCGCCTCAGCCGATCCTGCAAGAGGAGTTCTTCGACGCCCGGGGATTCGTCGGACGATGCGACTTCTTCTTCGAAGGGTTCGGGTTCGTGCTCGAGTTCGACGGTTTCGGCAAGTACTCGGACCCTCGCTTGCTCGCGGGCTCGTCCCCGGCCGAGGTCGTACGCCGTGAGAAGAAGCGCGAGGCTCGATTGTTGGGCACGGGGCGGGTCCGACGCATCGAGAGATGTGACATCGATGACGCGCTCGATCCGCGACGGCTGGCGGCGATCGTGCGCCGTGGCGGGGTGCCGCTGCGGTCGGGCCGCACCTCGGCGTCGTGGTCGTGAGGGTGCGCTATTCGCACAGCGTCGTCGGCGCCGCGGCAGCGAACCGCCGAGTGGACAAGGCGCCGTGTCGCGCGGCGGCGTCGTGTCCACTCGGCGGTGCGGAGCGGTGCAGAGCGGTGCAAAGCACTGCAAAGCGGTGCGGTGGGGTTGGTTGGGGCGGACTAGGCGAGGTCGGCGAACAGGGCGCTGACGAACTCGGTGCGCTCGACCATGCCGTGCACGCTTATCCACTCGTGTCGGGCGTGCGCTCCGCCGCCGACGCCGCCGACCCCGTCGAGCACCGCCAGGCCCAGCGCGGCGGCGAAGTTGCCGTCGCTGGCGCCGCCGACCGACACCTCGCGCAACTCGAAGCCGAGCGAGGTGGCGACCCGGGCGGCGCGTTCGTACAGCGCGCCGGTCGCGACCGAGCGCTCCATCGGCGGGCGGTTCCAGCCGCCGGTGACCTTCAGCGTCGCGGCGGGATCGTGCGCCGCGAGTCCGGCGAAGACCCGCTCGATGCGCTCGGCCTCGGTCGACGAGGTGACGCGGACGTCGACCATCGCGCGGGCGTAGCCGGCCTTGACGTTGGTGCGGGTGCCGCCCTGCAGCACTCCCACGTTCAGCGAGGTGCCCGCCTCGACGTCGGCGGCGGCGTGCAGGGCCAGGACGACGCGGGCGATCTCGTCGACGGCGCTCGCCCCGGAGCGCGGATGCAGGCCGGCGTGCACCTCGACCCCGAAGGCCTCGACCTCGAAGATGCCGACGCCCTTGCGGGCGGTCTTCACGGCACCGTCGGCGGCCGACTCGAAGACGAACACCGCGCCTCCTCGTCCGACCTCGCGCTCGATCGCCTCACGCGAGGCGATGCTGCCGACCTCCTCGTCGCCGTTGAGCAGCAGGCGCACGTTCGGACGTGGCAGCCCCAGGCGGTCGCCGATCGCGAGGGCGTTGCCGAGCTGGATCAGCCCGGACTTCATGTCGAAGACGCCCGGGCCGGTCATGCGGTCGCCCTCGACCGTGACGGGCCACCCGGCCAGCGTCCCCTCGGACCAGACCGTGTCGTAGTGGCACAGGGCCGACACCCACTCGGTCGAGCCCGACGGCGACGGGTAGTCGAGGGTCACCGTGTCGCCGTAGCCCTCGACGACGTGCACCCGGCGCTCGGCCGGCGGGCCGACGGTCTCGCCGAGCCAGGTCTCGATCCAGCGGAGCCCCGCCTCGAGCAGGTCGACGTCGTCGGACGGCGTCTCGAGGCTCGCGTAGGTCGTCAGGTCGGCCACCATCGCGTCGAGGCGGGCCTCGACCTCGCGACGGAGGGCGGTGACCTGGTCGGGCTGCAGGGCGTCGTGGCTCACGGTCTCGCTCTCGTCGGGCCCGCCACGGTGTGCGGGCATCTGACCATCTCACTCCCGTGGGCGGGGCGGCGACCGGTGGGGAGGCGCGGCGCGGGACCCGAGGAGGCGCGGCGCCGGACCGAGGAGGCGCGGCGCGGGACCCGAGGAGGCGCGGTCGGCTCTGTCGGAGGCCCCCGATACAGTCGGGGGCACCGACTCCGGCACCCGTTGCCGCACCGACCGCGACATCCACGAGAGGGGCCCCGTGCGCATCCTGCACACCAGCGACTGGCACCTGGGGCGCACGCTGCACGGGGTCGACCTGCACGAGCCTCAGCAGGCCTTCGTCGACCACCTGGTGGGGCTCGTGGTCGAACGGTCGATCGACGTCGTGGTGGTCGCGGGCGACGTGTACGACCGGGCCGTCCCCGCGGTGCCCAGCGTGCGCCTCCTCGGCCGGGCCCTCGCGGGCCTGACCGAGCACGCCACCGTGATCGTCACGCCGGGCAACCACGACTCGGCGGTGCGTCTGGGGTTCGCGGCCGAGCTGATGCGCCCGGGCCTGCACCTGCGGGCGTCGGTCGACCTGCTCGACGAGCCCGTCGTCGTCGACGACCCGGAGGGGCCGGTCGCCTTCTACGGGCTGCCCTACCTCGACCCCGACAGCGTCCGCAGGTCCCTGGCACCGGCGGGAGCCGACGAGCCGTTGCCCCGGTCGCACGCGGCCGTCGTGGGTGCGGCGATGCAGCGGGTGCGCGACGACCTCGCCGGGCGACCCGGCACCCGGTCGGTCGTGGTGGCGCACGCGTTCGTCGTGGCGGGGCCCGCAGCCGACCGCGAGCCCGACGGCGCCCCGACGCCCGAGCGCAGCGAGAGCGAGCGCGACATCCGGGTGGGCGGCGTCGACTCCGTGCCGTCGGCCGCGTTCGAGGGCGTCGACTACGTCGCCCTCGGCCACCTGCACGGTGCCCAGCGCGTCGGCCCGTCCGGTCGCCTGCGCTACTCGGGTTCGCCCCTGGCCTTCTCGTTCGGCGAGCGGAACCAGGTCAAGTCGTCCACGATCCTCGAGCTGGCCGCCGACGGCTCGGTCTCGGTCGAGCTCGTCCCGGCTCCCGTCCCGCGACGACTGGCCGAGGTGACCGACTCCCTCGACGCCCTGCTCGACGGGCGCCACGACGACCTGCGCGACGCCTGGCTCCGGGTCTTCGTCACCGATCCGGTGCACCCCGAACGGCTCTACACGCGGGTGGCCGAGCACTTCCCGCACGCCCTCGCGATCCACCACACGCCCGTCGGAGCGGTCGAGGCCTCGGCGCTCGCCGCCGTGACGGCCGAGTCCGACCCGATCGAGGTGGCGGCCGAGTTCGTCGCCTTCGCCTCGGGCGGGGCGGCGAGCGAGACCGAGCTCGCCGTGGTGCGCGGCGCCTACGAGGCCGCACTCGCGAGCGAGGTCGGCGAATGAACCTCCACCGGCTGACCCTGAGGGCCATCGGGCCCTACGCGGGCGAGCACAGCATCGACTTCGCCGCGCTCGGCGCCTCGGGCACCTTCCTGCTCGAGGGCCCGACGGGTTCGGGCAAGTCGACCATCATCGACGCGATCGTCTTCGCCCTCTACGGCGGGCTCGCCGGTTCGGCCTCGACGCCCGACCGCCTGCGCAGCCACCACGCCGCCCCCGACGTCGAGCCCTTCGTCGAGCTCGTCTTCGAGAACGGCGCGGGCGTGCACCGCATCCGACGCACGCCCGCGTACCGCCGCCCGAAGGCACGCGGCACGGGCACGACGCCGGCGAACGCGACCGCCAAGCTGTGGCGCCTCTCGTCGCCCGACGCCGTCGACGGCGAGATCGTCTCGATCAGCACGCAAGAGGCCGGCGCCGAGGTCTCGCGCATCCTCGGGCTCACGCGCCAGCAGTTCGTGCAGACCGTCGTCCTGCCCCAGGGCGAGTTCGCCGCCTTCCTCCGCTCGACCGGCGAGAAGCGCAAAGAGGTCCTGCAGTCGCTCTTCGGCACCGAGATCTACGAGCGCACCACGGCCGAGCTCGTCGACCGGCGGAAGGTCGCGAACGCCGCCGTGGCCGCCGCCGACCGCGACATCGAGCTGGCGCGAGCCAGACTGCTCGAGGCGAGCGGCCTCGAGGCCGAGGCCCTCGACGAGGGGCTGGCCGCCGACGGCGGGGTCGCCCTGCTCGGTGACCTCCAAGCCCAGGCCGTCGCCGCGTCGGCTCAGCGGTCACGGGTGGTCGAGGCCCGAGACGCGGCACGACGGTCCCTCGATCGCGTGCGGGCGCTGGGGGCGGCACTCGACCGACGAGCCGACCTGACTGTCCGGCGGACGCGCCTCGACGAGGGCGACGGCGAGATCGCCACGGTCCGCTCGCGTGTCGCCGCGGCGACCCGGGCCGCGACCGTGACCGACGCCCTCGCCGCGGTCACGCGGGCGACCGAGGCCGAGCGTGATGCGGCGTCACGCCTGGCCGAGGCCGCCGGGGTCGTCGCGGACGGCGAGACGACCGCGGCGAACGGCGAGGCCCCGCTCCGAGCCGACGTCGCCGCCCGTCGCGACGCCCGACTGTCGGAACTCGCCCTCCTGACCGAGGCGGCCCGGACCGAGAAGGCCCTGCCCGGTCGCCGCACCGCCCTCGAGGCGGCCGAGCAGTCCCTGGTGGATGCCGACGAGCGGCGCCGGGAGCTCGACGCGCACCTCGTCGCGGCCCCCGCCGTGCGGGCGTCGCTCGTCGTCGAGCGCGACGCCCTGGCCGACGCCTCGACCGACCTCGTCGCCGCCGAGCAGGCGACGGCCGAGGCGCGGCTCCGCCTGCGTGACCTCGACGACCTCGACGCCCTCGGCCGGGCCGTCGACGCGGCGTCCGCACGACTGGCCGACGACTCGGCGGCGGCACTGCGGGCCCTCGACGACGAGGCGGGCCTCCGCCGTCGGCAGATCGAGGGCATGGCGGGTCACCTGGCCGCGGCTCTGGTCGTCGGCGACCCGTGCCCCGTGTGCGGCTCGCGAGAGCATCCGGCCCCGGCGGCTCCCGGCACCGAGCACCCCACCGACGACCAGGTCGAGGCCGCGTCGCGGACGTCCCGAGCGGCCGAGGCCCGTCAGCGCGAGTCCGCCGCACGGCACGCGACCGCCGAGGGGCGGGCCGCGGAGGCCCGCCGCGCCCTGGGCGACCTGACCCGCGACGACGTCGAGTCCGACCTGGCCCGGCTCGCCCTGCGCGTGGCCGAGGCCACCCGGGCCCGTACCGCCCTCGCGGCATCCGAGGCGGCGCTCGTGGCCCACGACCGCGAGGTCGACGAGCTGCGGGCCGAGCGGGACGACCTCCGCGAGCGAGCCGCCACCGGCCGGGAGCGCGTGGCCGCCGACCGGCGGGCCCTGCTCGACGACGAGGCCGAGATCGCGCGACTGCTCGACGGTCGGGCCCCGACCATCGCCGAGCTCACCGCAGCGGTCGGTGACGGGGTCGAACGCGACACGCGCCTCCTGACCCTCCTCGACGCCGCCGACGTGGCGTCCGGCGCGGCGGCCGTCCGACGTGCCGAGCTCGCGGCCGCGCTCGGGCGCAGCGGGTTCGACGACGTCGACCAGGTCGCCGACGCCGCCCTCGAGGCAGGCGACCTCGCCGCGCTCGAGGCGCGGGTCTCGGCCCACGAACGCGAACGGGCGATCGTCGCGGCCGGGCTGGTCGAGCCCGAGGTCGCGGTGCTGACCGGCGACGAGGTGGCCGACGTCCCGTCGGCCGTCGAGGCCCTCGACCTGGTCGAGGCCGAGCTCGACGAGGTCACCGACCGCGCGACGCGCACCGGCGACCGGGCCGAGCGGGCGCGCCAGGCCCTGGCCGCCCTCGAGGCCGTGACGGCCGCGGCCGACGCCGCCGTCGAGCACGCCCGGGCGGTGGTGCGCATGGCGAACCTCGCCAGCGCCTCGACCGGCGAGAACGTCAAGGGCGTGACGCTCGGCACCTACGTGCTGCTGCGCCGGTTCGACGAGGTCGTGGCGGCGGCGAACGTCCGGCTGTCGGTCATGTCGAGCGGGCGGTACGAGCTCGCCTCGTCCGACGAGCGCGAGGTCGGGTCGCGCTCGCGCAAGACGGGGCTCTCGCTCGTCATCCGGGACGCGACCACCGACACCACCCGCGACCCCGGCAGCTTCTCGGGCGGTGAGACCTTCTACGCCTCGCTCAGCCTCGCCCTCGGCCTCGCCGACGTCGTGCAGGCCGAGGCCGGCGGGCTCGAGCTCGGCACCCTGTTCGTCGACGAGGGGTTCGGCTCGCTCGACCCCGAGACCCTCGACGCCGTCATGAGCGAGCTCGGTCGCCTGAGTGCCTCGGGGCGGGTGATCGGCATCGTCAGCCACGTCGACGAGCTCAAGCAGCGCATCGCCGACCGGGTCGAGGTGCGCCGTCGCCCCGACGGGTCGTCGGTGCTCCGCTCGACGGCCGGCTGAGCAGGCAGGGCAGCGCGGATCGGCTGAGCGGGACGGGTCGGCTGAGCAGGGCAGCGGGGCGGGGCAGCGCGGCGGGCCGGCTGGGCGGGGCGGCGGGGCGTGCCAGCCGAGCGGGCGACCCCCGTCCGAGGGTGTTCACCCGCGCGCACGGCCTCGTTCACGTGGCGGCCACCCGGCAGGAGTCTGCTGGTCCCCGCCCCGCGGCGACTCCGTCGCGTGGCGACCGGATCACGATCACGATCACAGGAGCAGAACCGTGTCGAAGAACACCCCGAACCGCCGGCGTGCGGCCCTGACGACGGGGGTCGTCGCGACGGCCGCCGCCGCCGCCCTCGCCCTCAGCCCCGTCGCCGCGTTCGCGGCCACCCCCGCGAACGTCGCCCAGAACGGTGGTGCCGCCCGCAGCATCGACGACAGCACGCAGCTGCTGCTCGACTCGGTGGAGGCCGGCCCCGCCAAGAACGTCATCCTGCTGATCGGCGACGGCATGGGCGACAGCGAGATCACGTCGGCGCGCAACTACGCCTTCGGCGCCGGCGGAACGCTGCCCGGCATCGACGCCCTGCCCCTGACCGGCCAGTACACGACGTACTCGGTCTACCGGGACGGCGCGAACAAGGGCAAGCCCGACTACGTGCCGGACTCCGCCGCGACCGGCTCCGCCTGGGCCACCGGCACCAAGACCTACGACAACGCCATCTCGGTCGACGTCGACGGCGTCCCGCAGGACACCCTGCTCGAGATCGCCAAGGCCAACGGCAAGAAGACCGGCAACGTCTCGACCGCCGAGCTGCAGGACGCCACCCCGGCCGTGCAGGCCGCGCACGTCGCCGCCCGCAGCTGCTACGGCCCCGACAGCGTCACCCAGTGCGGCGCCGACGCGCTCGACCAGGGCGGCCTCGGCTCGATCAGCGAGCAGATCATCGGCACCCGTGCCGACCTGACCCTCGGCGGAGGCGCGACCTCGTTCGGCCAGTCCGCCCGTGCCGGTCAGTGGCAGGGCGACACCCTGTTCGCCCAGGCGCAGGACCGTGGCTACCAGGTCGTGCGCGACGCGGCCGGCCTCGACGCCCTGACGACCGCCGACCAGGCGCAGCCCGTGCTCGGCACCTTCACCGACGGCAACTTCCCGACCCGGTACGCCGCCACCACGGCGACCGTCGGCGGGGCCGACCTGGCCCCGCAGACCTGCCTGCCGAACCCGGCCCGCCTGTCCACCGGCCTCTCGCTGCAGTCGCTGACCGAGAAGTCGATCGACCTGCTCGACACCGGTGACCAGGGCTTCTTCCTGCAGGTCGAGGGTGCCTCGATCGACAAGCGCGACCACAGCGCCGACGCCTGCGGTCAGATCGGTGAGGTCCTCGACCTCGACGAGGCCGTCCAGTCCGCCCTCGCCTTCGCGAAGGCCGACGGCAACACGATGGTCATCGTCACGGCGGACCACGCGCACACCAGCCAGATCGTCGACTCGACGCCGCCCGCCACGCTCAGCACCGCGCTGACGACGGTCGACGGCACCACGATGAAGATCGCCTACGGCACCGCCGCGGCGGGCGGGTCGCAGCAGCACACCGGCACGCAGTTGCGCGTCGCGGGTTACGGCCCCGGTGCCGCGAACGTCGTCGGCCTGATCGACCAGACCGACAACTTCTTCACCATCGTCAACGCCCTGCAGCTCGACCGCGACCTCGACGGCCTCAGCACCGACGCGACGATCTCGGCTCCGACCGAGGTCGCCCCCGGCGCCGAGTTCCCGGTCAGCACCGCCGGCCTCGCCGGCGACCGCCAGGTCACGGGCACGCTCGACGTCGACGGCACGGTGACCGACCTCGGCATCGCCGACGTGATCGACGGCGTCGCGACCTACACCGTCACCGCCCCCACCGAGCCCGGCAGCTACACGATCACGCTGACCGGCACGCAGAGCGGCACGACGCTGGCGACGACCGTCGCCGTCGTCGAAGGCGCCGTCACCCCGGCTCCGACGACCCCTCCCGCGGCGGTCCCCGCTGACGGCTCGAGCGCAGGAGGCGCGGGGACGGCCGGCAACGGGGGCGGGCCCCTCGCGTTCACCGGCTCCGACGCCCTGCCCGCCCTGCTGCTCGCGCTGATGCTGGCCGGCACCGGTGCGGCCCTCGTGCTGCGTCGTCGCCACCGCGCGGCGTCCGTGCAGGACGGCGTGCAGCTCTAGGCGTTCCCCGCCCCGACACACGGGAGGCGCGGTGCCAGCCGGCACCGCGCCTCCTGCGTTCTCGGGTCGCGTCGGACCCTCGGGTCAGACCAGCGGGTCGCTGTCGGTCGAGCGACGCTCGACGCGCTCGCCCGTGGCCGGGTCGACCGCGCTGCGGGTCGTGGAGACCGTCGAGCGGCGGCGCGACGCGAAGGCGATGCCGATGATGGTCACGACCACGCCGGCCGCGATGAGGATGTAGCCGATCAGTTTGATGTCGATGCCCGCGACCTGGAAGTCGAGAGCGAACGCGAGGACCGCGCCGATCACGATCAAGGCGATTCCGCCGCCGATGCTCATGGGGTCTCCTTCGTCTGGCGCCGCCCCGGATGGGCGACGGCGCCGACGCGAGGGTCGGCGGGCCCCACAGTACCGACGGGCCGCGCCGACGGGCCACGACGCGGCGGAGGCGCTGCGAGGATGGTCCTGCCCGTCACCCCACCGCAGGAGATCCCATGACCGGACCCGCCGGCCCCGTGCCGCTCGACCAGCCGTACCACCGCGCCTCGCCGAAGGTCGCGGTCGTCCGGTTCTGGCGCAAGTACGCCACGTTCCACGGGAGGGCGAGCCGCAGCGAGTACTGGTGGTGGTTCGTCATCGCGCTCGTGTTCCAGGGGGCGCTCCAGGCCTGGGCCACGGGCAGCGGCGGGACGTCGACCTGGGCCGGGGGCGACAACGGCGACTGGACCTACATCGACCCACAGGGCGTCGTCGTCGTGCTGTGGTCGGTGGTCAGCTTCCTGCCGACCCTGGCGCTGCAGTCGCGGCGCCTGCACGACGGGGGCTTCACCGCCTGGTACGTGCTCTTCTACCTGCTGCCGGTCCTCGGGTGGCTGACCCTGCTCGTCATGTCGCTGCTGCCCTCCCGCGCCTCGGGCGAGCGGTTCGACACGGGTGGCGAGCGGCAGTACCCGGGCCCGGCCTGACCCGACCGGACGGCGCCGGAGTCCCGCCCGGACACAACGGCGACGGCGTCGTCGAGGGCCCCGGTGCACTCCCCGTCCTCGTCGAGCACCACGTGGCGCTCGCGGGCGCAAGGGGGTTACGGGGTCGGGCCACCGACCGCTAACCTGTTCGCACTCCGGTGGGCCCGACCGCCGTGGTGGTCCCGTTGAGCGACGTCCGTCGCTCGTTTCCCGGTGGTGGACTCTGCGTGCGTCGGGCCTCCGGAGCCCTGACGCCCGAGGCCCCGGACGAAGCCGGTCCGACGCCGAGGCGACGCCGTCAGCCCTGCTGCGCCTCGTGCACCAGCTCGAGCGCCGCCCGCAGCCCCGACGCCGGGACCTGTCCGGGCGCGCTCGTCGCCCCCGCCGATCCGAACGTGACGCACGAGCCGAACGTCTCGCCCGCGAGCCGGGACACGACGCCGAGCGGCCCCATCGACATGGTGATCGCGGGCACGATGCCGGCACCCGCCCGGAACTCGGCCGTGGCCCGCATCAGGGTCAGCACGTCGTCCGTGCTGGACGGCATGGCGGCGAACTTCGCCACGTCGGCACCGTTCTCTTGTTGTTCGAGCAGGCGTGACACGATCTCGCCCTGCGTGGGGGTGCCGCTGAAGTCGTGCGACGACATCACCACGACGAGCCCGGCGTCGTGCGCGGCGTCGACGAGCCCGCCGAGCAGGTCGGGGTCGGTGTACATCTCGACGTCCACGGCGTCGAGCAGCCCGGTGGCCATGGCCGAGCGCAGCACGGCGTCGTAGGTCGCGGGGGCGACGTCGTGCTCGCCTCCCTCGGGCTCGGTCCGCAGGGTGAACAGCAGGGGCAGTTCGACGTCGAGCGCGCCACGCACCCGACGGACGACGTCGGCCACGAGGTCGAGGTCGGCGGCTCCCGTCGCCTCGGTGCCCGTGCGCACGGGCCCGTCGGGGTCCGGTGCCGCGGCGAACGCGGCGTCGACGAAGTCGATGCGCAGCTCGACCAGTTCGGCCGTGTCGGTGTCGAGCGCCGAGGCGGCGTCGACCAGCGCGTCGAGGGTCCGGGCCACGAGCGGGACGCAGACCGCGGGACGCCCGGTGCCGAGCGCGACCCGACCGATCGAGACCGGCAGTGGGGTCGCCATCGTCAGCGCGCCACGCTGTCGGTGGTCGACCGGTCGCGGATCGGCGAGCCCACGGAGGCGCGCATCGCGTCGCGCAGGACGCCCTCGTCGGGGACCGGCTCGTCCTGCGCCCGCCCGGAGAAGAGCCTGACCTGGCCGAGCGCCTGCTCGACGAGCATGTCGAGGCCGTTGAAGACGATGCCCCCGTCGGCCGACCAGCGCGACGCGAGGCGCGTCGGCCAGGGCTCGTAGGCGACGTCGAAGAGGACGGACGAGCCACCGGCCGGACGCAGGTGGAGGTCGTCAGCCGCGCCGCCGGGCAAGGTGCTGATGACGAAGTCCAACGGGCCGAGCGAGGGCAGCTCGGTGAGCGGGGCGACCATCACGTCGGCGCCCAGCTCGGCGGCCAGGGACGTCAGCTCGCCGGCGCGCATGGGGTTGCGCAGGTGGATCGAGAACGACCGGGCGCCGAGATCCCACGCGGCGGCCATCGCGGACAGGGCGGTCGCGCCCCCGCCGAGGATGGTGGCCGCGGCGGGCCGGGCGTCGTGGAAGCCCTCGACGCTGCGGACGATGCCGTCGACGTCGGTGTTGTGCCCGTGGCGGCGACCGTCGTCGTCGATGACGACGGTGTTGGCGACCCCGAGACGTCGGGCGAGCGGAGAGACGGTGTCGAGCAGGGGCAGCACCTCGCGCTTGAGCGGCATCGTCAGGCTCAGGCCGCGCCAGCTCGCGTCGAGGCCCCCGACGACGTCGGCGAGCCCGCCCGAGGCGACCTCGACCCGGTCGTAGTCGAAGGGCAGGCCGAGGTGCTCGTACGCCGTGCGGTGCAGCACCGGTGACAGCGAGTGCTCGATCGGCGACCCCAGGACGGCGAGACGTCGGCGAGCATCGGTCACGGGTGGGCCCCTCCCTGCGCCCGCGGCTCGGACGACGACCCACCCTAACGCGAGGGCCCTGAGGGGGTGCGGGGTGGTGGCGACCGGCACCGCGCCTCCTCGTCCCGTCGGGTCTGGCAGGGTCGGTGCATGCAGATCCGACCCTTCGACGAGGCCGACACCGAGACCGTCGTGGCGCTCTGGGAGCGCTGCGGGCTGACCCGCCCGTGGAACGACCCGCGACGCGACATCGAACGCAAGCTGACCGTGCAGCGCGAGCTGTTCCTGGTCGGCGTCGACGCCGAGGAGGCGCTGGTCGCGACCGCGATGGCCGGGTACGACGGCCATCGCGGCTGGGTCTACTACGTCGCGGTCGAGCCCGATCGCCAGGGGGAGGGGTTCGGCCGGCAGCTCATGGCCGAGGTCGAGCGGTCGCTCGAGGCGCTGGGATGCCCGAAGGCCAATTTCCAGGTGCGCACCGGCAACGAGCGGGTACGGGCGTTCTACGAGCACCTGGGGTACTCGGTCGACGACGCGTTCGGCATGGGCAAGCGGTTGATCGCCGACTGAGGCGCGGTGCCCGGAGGCTCCGGTGGCGCCCGTCGGCGAGCCCGTCGCTCGGCCTCGCGGCGTCGGATGAACAACATGTGACGATCTTCGGCGGACTCTTGTCGGGCACCCAGCGAGAACTTAGGGTCGTGTGGTGTGCCCCCTGTCGGGGGGTGCCGTCCCGCCCGAACCGTCTTCTCCAGGAGCACCGACGCCCATGCGCATCAGCCCCCCGTCATCCGAGTCCGTCCCGACGGGAGGCCGGCGGCGAGTCCGCGGTGCGGCCCTCGCGTCCGTCGCCACCGGCACCCTGCTGCTCGGCCTGGTCGCCGCGGCACCGGCCCAGGCCGTCCCGGTCACGATCGACCTCGTCGGCATCAACGACTTCCACGGTCGACTCGAGGCCGACGCCCCCGGTGCTCGCGCCTCCATCGCCGGCGCGGCCGTCCTCGCCGGCGCCGTCAAGTCGGTCGAGGCGCAGAACCCCAACACGCTCTTCGTCTCGGCGGGCGACAACATCGGTGCCTCGACGTTCACCTCGTTCATCCAGGACGACGAGCCGACCCTCGACGCCCTGAACGCCATGGGCCTCGACGTCAGCACGCCGGGCAACCACGAGTTCGACAAGGGCCAGGACGACTTCAACGGCCGTGTCCGGGCGAACAGCGAGTTCCCCTACGTGAACGCGAACATCCTCCGGAGCGACGGGACGCCCGCCTACGACCCCTACGTCGTCGAGGAGATCGGCGGCGTCCGCGTCGCGTTCATCGGCGCGCTGACCGAGACCATGCCGACGCTCGTCAGCCCGGCCGGCATCGAGGGGCTGACCTTCGCCCCCGTCGTCGAGTCGGTCAACGCCGTCGCGGACGACATCGTCGCGGCCGACGCGGCCGACGCCATCGTCCTGCTGCTGCACGAGGGCGCCGAGACCGGCAGCCTCGACTCCGTCACCGGCGACAACGCGTTCGGCGAGATCGCCCGCGGCGTCTCGGGCGACGTGTCGGCCATCTTCTCGGGACACACCCACCAGGGCTACGACTACCTCGTCTCGCCGTCCGACGGCGGCCCGCAGCGTGCCGTCGTGCAGACGGGCAGCTACGGGACGAACCTCGCCCGGGTGACCATGACGGTCGACCCCGCCGCCACCGCCTTCCGTGACCGCGTGGCCATCGCCTCGCACCGTCTGGTGCCGCTCTACGGTGCCTTCACGCCCGACCCCACCGTCCAGGCCATCGTCGCCTCGGCCGTCGACGTCGCCGCCGAGCGGGGGGCCGAGGTCATCGGTTCGATCAGCGACTCCTTCAACCGGGCCTACAACGCCAACCCGGACGCCAACGGGCTCCCCGTGTCGAACCGGGCCGGTGAGTCGACGCTCGGCAACTTCGTCGCCGACATCCAGCTGTCGTCGACGACGGCGAGCGGTGCCCAGCTCGCCTTCATGAACCCGGGCGGCCTGCGGGACGACCTGCCCTTCGTGGCGCCGGACGGCGACGTGACGTACAAGGCCGCCGCGGCCGTGCAGCCCTTCGCCAACACGCTCGTCGTGGTCGACATGACCGGTGCCGAGATCCGCCAGGTGCTCGAGCAGCAGTGGCCGACCGCCGGCCGTACCAGCACCCTGAAGCTCGGCACGTCCGAGGGTCTGACCTACACGTACGACCCCACCGCGGCGGCGGGCTCGCGCATCGCGGCCGTCTCGCTCGACGGCGTGGCCGTCGACGACGCCACGATCTACAAGGTGACGGTCAACTCGTTCCTCGCCTCGGGTGGCGACGGGTTCACCGCCTTCGCCAACGGTCGCGCCCACGCCGACAGCGGCAAGGTCGACCTGCAGAGCCAGCTCGAGTACTTCGACGCCCAGGCCGGCGACCCGTCCGACCCCGACTTCGCCTCGCGTTCGGTCGGCGTCTCGGGGCTGACCGCTGCGCCCGTCGGCGGGTTCGCCGCCGGTGACACCGTGTCGATGACCCTGTCGTCGCTCGTCCTGCAGCAGGCCGCCGCGGACGCGTCGGGCACCGTGACCGCGACGCTCGACGGCGTCGAGCTCGCCTCGGCCCCGATCGACGAGACCATCCTCGACAACTCCGACGAACAGGGTCGTGCCACGGTGACCTTCGTCGTCCCCGAGGGCATCACCGCTCCCGCTGCCGGACCGGTCACGCGCCAGGTCGTGCTCTCGGTCGCCGGCACCGGCACGACGGCGTCCGTCCCGGTCGTCTTCGCCGCGGCGGCCGCTCCCGTGGTCGTCCCGCCGACCGACCCCGGCACCACGCCTCCGGTCACGACCCCCGGCGGCACCGTGCCCGGCACCACCCCCGGCTCGGGCCCGGGCACCACGCCCGCCGGCACGGTCCGCAACGCCGACGGCTCGCTGGCCTTCACCGGCCAGGACGGCCTGGGTCTCGCGGCCCTCGCCGGTCTCGTCCTGATGCTGGCCGGCGGCTCGGCGCTCGTCGTCGCCCGCCGCCGTCGCCTCCGCGCGACGGTGACGCCCACCGAGGGCTGACGCCCCCGGCACCGCACCACCGACCGGACGTCGCACCACGGAATTCCGTGGTGCGACGTTCCTTTCGTGGTGCGACCATCGCGCGGCGGCGCGGAGGCGACGGCGGCACGACCGACCGGCACCGCGCCTCCCGTACGCTCGTCGGGTGACGACGTTCGCGTACCACCGCCTCTTCCGTTCCCTGCCCTCGTACCGGTGGTGGAAACCGCTGCTGGCGGCCGTCGTGGCGGCCGTCACGTACCTGCTCGCGTCGGTCGTGGTCTACGTGGCAGTCCTCGGGGTGACCACGGCCGTGGGCGGCACCGCCGCCGCCGAACGCCTGCAGCGCGGCATCGAGGGCGACGCCCTGGCCGCCGCCGACCCGCTCGTGCTCTTCACGACGCTCGCCTCGATCGCGGTCATGCTGCCGGCCATCATGCTGGGCACGCTGATCGTCGGCCCCGGCGCGGTCGGCAGCCTCTCGAGCGTCGCCGGGCGGCTGCGCTGGCGGTGGCTCGTGCGATGCCTCGTGCCCGCCCTCGCGTTCATGGCCTTGACGGTGGGGCTCAGCTACGTCGTGGTGCCCCCGCTGTCGGGCGAGCCGATCGGCACCGGCCCGGTCACCACGCCGGCCGACACCCTCGTCTGGGCGGTCGTCGTCATCCTCGTGGTCACGCCGCTCCAGGCGACGGCCGAGGAGTACGCGTTCCGCGGGCTCGCCATGCAGACGATCGGCTCGTGGTTGAGGTACCCGATCGCAGCGATCGTCCTTCCCACGGTCGGGTTCGCGTTCGGCCACGACTACAACGCGTGGGGCATGCTCGACGTCGCCGTGTTCGGCGTGGCTGCGGCCTACCTGACCTGGCGCACCGGCGGGCTCGAGGCGGCGATCGTCGCGCACGTGCTCAACAACACCGTGCTCTTCCTGTTGTCGGCCCCCTTCGCGGGCGTCGAGTCGAGCGACGGCAGCCCCCTCGCCCTGGCGGTGACGCTGGTCTCGACGCCGCTCTACGTGTGGCTCGTGCTGCGGGCGGCCCGACGCACCGGGCTCGTGACGGTCCGCAGCGCTCCTCTCGTGCCCGGCGCTCCCGCGCCGGGCGAACCCCTCGTCCCCGGTGCCCGTCCGACCGACGACCGTCCCCAGGAGGCGCGGGTCGACTGACCGCGTCGGCGGCCGCTCGTAGACTCGACGCGTGACCACCACCGCCTCGCCCGCCCTGGCTCCCGACGCTCCCACCGCAGCCCTCGACGTGCTGCACCGGGTGTTCGGCTACGACGAGTTCCGTGGACAGCAGGCGCAGATCA
Source organism: Frigoribacterium sp. ME-P-080 (assembly GCF_030209595.1). NCBI lineage: Bacteria > Bacillati > Actinomycetota > Actinomycetes > Micrococcales > Microbacteriaceae > Frigoribacterium > Frigoribacterium sp. ME-P-080. The sequence continues at coordinate 151,284 of NZ_JARVRR010000007.1, read as the reverse complement.
TCGACCAGGTGGTCCAGGGCGGCGACGCCCTCGTGCTCATGCCCACGGGTGGCGGCAAGTCGCTCTGCTACCAGGTGCCCGCCCTCGTCCGCGACGGCACGGGCATCGTCGTCTCGCCGCTCATCGCGCTGATGCAAGACCAGGTCGACGCCCTCGAGGCCGTCGGCGTCCGGGCGGCGTTCCTCAACTCGACGCAAGACCCCGACCGTCGTCGTGCGGTCGAGCAGGCGTTCGTCGCGGGCGAGCTCGACATGCTCTACCTCGCGCCCGAGCGGCTCAAGCTCGAGTCCACGAAGTCGTTGCTCGACCGGGGCCACGTCTCGCTCTTCGCCATCGACGAGGCCCACTGCGTGGCGCAGTGGGGGCACGACTTCCGTCCCGACTACCTCGAGCTGTCGGTGTTGCACGAGCGCTGGCCCGACGTCCCGCGCATCGCGCTGACGGCGACGGCCACCGAGACCACCCACCGCGAGATCTCACGCCGCCTCGAGCTCGACGACGCGAAGCACTTCGTCGCCGACTTCGACCGGCCCAACATCCAGTACCGCATCGAGGCGAAAGACGGCCCGCAGCAGCAGCTGCTGCGGTTCATCCGCACCGAGCACGACGGCGACGCCGGCATCGTGTACTGCCTGTCCCGCAAGTCGGTCGAGAGCACGGCCGAGTTCCTGGTCAAGCAGGGCATCCCGGCGCTGCCGTACCATGCGGGCCTCGAGGCGCAGACCCGGGCACGCAACCAGGCGCGCTTCCTGCGCGACGAGGGCATCGTGATGGTCGCCACCATCGCCTTCGGCATGGGCATCGACAAGCCCGACGTCCGTTTCGTCGCGCACCTCGACCTGCCCAAGTCGGTCGAGGGCTACTACCAAGAGACCGGCCGGGCCGGCCGCGACGGCCTGCCCTCGACGGCCTGGTTGGCCTACGGCCTGCAAGACGTCGTGCAGCAGCGGCGCATGATCGACCAGTCCGAGGGCGACGCCGAGCACCGTCGCAAGCTCGGCGCCCACCTCGACGCCATGCTCGCCCTGTGCGAGACGGTCGAGTGCCGACGGGTGCAGCTGCTCGGCTACTTCGGTCAGGCGAGCACCGCCTGCGGCAACTGCGACACCTGCCTCTCGCCGCCCGAGTCGCTCGACGGCACGGTGCCCGCCCAGAAGCTCCTCTCGACGGTCGTCCGGCTGAAGCGAGAGCGCAACCAGCAGTTCGGCGCGGGCCAGATCGTCGACATCCTCGTCGGCAAGTCGACCCCCAAGGTCCTCCAGAACCGCCACGAGCAGCTGTCCACCTTCGGCATCGGCACCGAGCTGAACGACGTCGAGTGGCGGGGCGTCGTCCGGCAGCTGCTGGCCCAGGGGGTGTTGGCGGTCTCGCCCGACGGCTACGGCACCCTGCTGCTCACCGACGCGGCGGGCGAGGTGCTCTCGGGCGGTCGCACCGTCCGGTTGCGGCGCGAGCCCGAACGTCCGGCGCGCTCGGCCCGAGCGCGGAGCGGGTCGGGTTCGTCGGGCCGCGGCTCCTCGCGGGGTGCCGCCGAGCTGACGGGTGACGACGCCGCCCTGTTCGAGACGCTGCGCGAGTGGCGTGCCGGCGTGGCCCGGGCGCAGGGCGTCCCGGCCTACGTGGTGTTCGGCGACGTCACCCTGCGGGGCATCGCATCCGAACGGCCCACCTCGCTCGATCAGCTCGCGGGCATCAGCGGTGTCGGCCAGAAGAAACTCGACACCTACGGTCAGCAGGTGCTCGCCGTCGTGGGCGGCACCGCACCGGCCGAGGCGGCGGCCGTCGGGTCGTCCACGACGGCGTCGGCGCCGGCCGGCACGACGCCCCGCTCGTCCCGGGCGACCTCGACCGCCCCCGCTCGTGGTGCCCGCCGTGCCGCGCCGCCCGCCGTCGACGAGGTGCCCGAGGTGCCGGCCGACGATCTCTACGACGTGCCGGCCGACGCTCCCTACGACCCCTACGACGACGCCCCGCCGCCGCCCGACGACTGGCGCTGACCCGGGGTCGACGGGCCGAAGCCGAGCAGCGGGAACGCCTGCGACAGGACGACCAGCGCGACCGTCGTGATCACCATGGCCGAGAACCCGCCCAAGAAGGGCTGTCCGTTCATGCGGGCGACGTAGGCCGCCGCGAGCAGCACGGCCCCGCCCGCCGGGGGTGCCAACCCGATGAAGCGCATGCTCGTCCGGTCGAGCGCAGCGCCCCGTCGCGTCCGGCGGACCGACGAGACCGCCACGACGACGAGCGCGAGCCAGACGACCGCCGACAGCACGTAGAGCCCGGTCGCCACGACCGTCGCGGTGAGACCGACGCCGACCGAGGTGCCCGCGCCGACGATGCTGGCGACGGCGAAGTAGGTGGAGATCAGCGCGGTGGCGCCGAAGACGACCGGCAGGCGCGAAGGGCGGGTGGTCATGGTCTCGTCGTCCAAGGCGGTCCTCTCGGGTCGTCGGGGCTGTCGTCGGGGGATGCGGCGGGGCACTCGGGGCGCCTCGGGCCGTCCGGGGCCGTCCCCGGCTGTCGGAGCCGGGGCGCGGGGGGCCGTCCGCCCGGCCGGACCACCGCCCACGGGGACGGGCGGTGCGTCGCGGCGCTCGTCCCGGGTCTCGGGTCGATCCTCCGACGAGGACTCGTCGGAGGGTCGTGAACCGGACGAGCGTCCCGTTTCGGTCGGTCTCCGACGATAGGCCGCGGCTCCGGCGGCGGCAATCCTCCCTGAGGGGGACACCCGTTGTTCCCCGAATCGGGTGGTGCGGGTGGGTGCCGAGGGCCCCCGGGTGAGGCGCACAGGCGAACCATGCGCCTCGGGGAATGTGGCGTCGGGCACAGTGGAGCGTGCTCACAACCCTCAGCCGTTCGGTCCTGTCACCCCTGGTGCGCGCGGTCTGGCGCCCCCGGGTGATCGGGCGCCGCAACGTCCCGCGGCGCGGCGCCGTCATCCTGGCCAGCAACCATCTCTCGTTCATGGACAGCGTCGTGATCACCCTCATGGCACCCCGTCAGGTCTCGTTCCTCGCGAAGAACGCCTACTTCACCGGCTCGGGCCTCAAGGGTCGGGCGTCGCGGGCCTTCTTCACCGGCATCGGCGCGATCGGCGTCGAGCGAGGGGCCGGGTCCGCCGCGCAGCACGCCCTCGACCTGGGCCTCGGCAAGCTGACGGACGGTGACGCGTTCGCGATCTACCCCGAAGGGACGCGCTCCCTCGACGGGCGGCTCTACCGCGGCCGGACGGGCGTCGCCTGGCTCGCGCTCACGAGCGGGGCCCCGGTCGTGCCGGTCGCCCTCACGGGGACGCAGGAACTGCAGCCGGTGGGCACGCGCCTCCCGCGCCTCCGGAAGGTCACCGTCGAGTTCGGCGAGCCCATCGACCTCTCGCACCACGGGGAGGCGAAGTCGGGTCGGGCTCGTCGGCACGCCACCGACGAGGTGATGGCGGCCGTCCAGCGTCTCAGTGGCCAGGTCGAGGCGGGCGTCTACAACGATCCGCCCGCTCCCTCGGTCGTCGCCCGGGTGCGTCGCGCGATGCGGCCCGACCCCGTCGGGCCCGATCCGCTCGACTGAGCCGCGCTGCTCGCGCGTCCCGGGCGTAGCGTCGGAGCCATGAAGGTCGCAGTGCTCGGGACGGGCATCATGGGTCAGGGCGTGGCGGGGACACTGTTGCGCGAGGGGTTCGACGTCACGGTCTGGAACCGCACGAGGTCGAAGGCCGAGCCGCTCGCCGCCGACGGTGCCGTGGTCGCCGACACGGCGCGGCAGGCGGTCGAGGGCGCCGACGTGGTCGTCACCGTGCTGTTCGACGGCGACGCCGTGCTCGAGGTCCTCGACGAGGCCGCCGACGCGAGCGGTGCCGACACCGTGTGGGTGCAGGCCAGCACCATCGGCGAGGCCGACACGGCCCGCGTCGTCCGGACGGCCGACGGGCACGGACTCCGGCTCGTCGAGGCGATGATGCTCGGCACGAAGAAGCCGGCCGCGACGGGGAAGCTCGTCATGTTGGCCGCCGGCGACGACGCCCTGCTCGACGCCGTGCGTCTGGTCCTCGACGCCATGGGCTCCAAGACGATCGTCGCGGGCGACACGGTCGGGCAGGGCACGGCGCTGAAGCTCGCCGCCAACGCGTGGATCGCCACGATCACCGCCGCCACGGCCCAGTCGCTCGCGCTGACGGAGGCCCTGGGCCTCGACCCGCAGCTCTTCCTCGACGCCATCGACGGGGGCCAGTCGGACACCCCGTACGCGCACCTCAAGGGCGCGACGATGATCGCCGGCGACTACCCGGCCCAGTTCGCGCTCGACGGCATCCGGAAGGACCTCGACCTCATGCGGGAGGCCGCCCAGGGCACGGGCTTCGACACCGGTCTGCTCGAGGCGCTGTCCGGCGTCTACGCGACGGCGGCCGACCGGGGGCACGGCGGCGACGACATCGCCGCGGTCCGCACCGGCTTCGACCGGGACGGTTCCGCCGAGACCCGCTAGGACCGCCGAGACCCTCGTGCGCGCAGGAGGGTCTCAGCGGCCGGGGCTCGTGGGGCCGGTGGCGCCGGCGGCGTAGATGAGCGACGCCGCGACGGCCCGGCCCGTCGTCGTGTCGCGGTCGGGCTCGCGGAGTCGCATGGCGAGGTCGCCGGTGACCACCAGCAGCAGGCGTTCGGCGAGCCCCTCGGCCTCGGGGCCGACGAGCGGGCGTGCCAGGTCGGTGAGTCGCGTGCGCAGCGTCTCGGTGTCCAGCCGCACGGCCTCGGCGACGTCGGCGGGCGGATCGACGTACTCGGCCGCCGAGGCGAGGAACGCACACCAGCGCGCCCCCGTCGGGCGGGACCGGAAGTCGTCCAACGCGTCGAAGATCGCGAGGAGGCGCGGGCCGGCCTCGTCGCACCGGGCGACGGCGGCGTCCCAGGTGGCGAGCCAGTCGTGGTGGCGACGGGTCAGCGCTGCGGCGACCAGCGCCTCCTTGCTGCGGTAGCCGCGGTACATCGTCGCGGCCGAGACGCCGGCGCGGGCGAGGACGGCGTCGACGGGCGTCGCGGCGATGCCGTTCGTGAAGAACAGGTCGTCGGCGGCGTCGAGGATCTTCTTCTCGCTGGCCGGGCGCAGGGGCATGCGGACAGCTTAGGCTGTGAAAATGAAACGTACGTTTTCGAACGGCACCGGGCTCGTCGCGGCCGGCACGGCCCTGATCGCCGTGACCTACGGCCTGGTCCGCCTCGCCTACGGGCTCTACCTGCCCGAGACGCAGGCCGACCTCGGGTTCGACGCCGGCGTCGCCGGGTTGATCTCGTCGGGCGGATCGCTCGCCTACGTCGCCGGCGCGGTGGCGGGGTCCGCGGCGTCCGCCCGGCACCCGCGAGGCCTCGTCGTCACGGCGGGTGCGGCGGCCTCGATCGGTGCCGCGGGCATGGCCCTCGCGCCCGACGTGGTGCCGTTCGCGCTCGCGGCCGTGCTGAGCTCGGCCGGGGCCGGCCTCGCGTCGCCGGCCCTGGTGCGCCTCCTGCAGCGCGGTCTCGAGCACGGACGGCAGGCGCGCGGCCAGACGGTCGTCAACGCCGGCACGGGCCCGGGCCTCGTGGCGGCGGGACTCCTGGCGTCCGCCGTGCTGCCCGACTGGCGACTCGCGTGGTGGGCGGCCGTCGGGGGAGCGATCGTCGCGGCCGGGGCCGTCCTCGTGCTCGACCACCGCGGCTCCGTGGCTCGACCGAGCGACGCGACGGGTGCCACGACCTCGGTCGGGCGCGACCTCCTGCCTCCGCCGTCGTGGTTCGTCGACCACCGGTGGGTGCTGGTCGCGGCGCTGCTCGCCGGTGCCGCCTCGGCCGGGGTCTGGAACTTCGGGCGCACGTTGCTGGTCGACGCCGGGGTGGCGGCCGAGCTGTCGGTCGGGGCCTGGGTCTGCCTCGGCGCGGGCGGCACCGCCGTCATCGCCACCGCCCGACCGCTGGCGCTGCTGGCCCCCGGGACGGTCTGGACGCTCACGCTGGTCGCGATGGCGGCGGGCACGGCCGGGTTGGCGACCCTGCCGGGCGTCGTGCCGGTGGCGTTCGTGGCCTGCGCGGCCTTCGGCTGGGCCTACACGGCGGCGACGGGTGCGCTGATCGCCTGGACGGCCGAGATCGACGCCGAGCGGGCCGCGAGCGGGACGGCCCTGCTCTTCGTGCTGTTGGTGCTGGGCCAGGCCGTGGGGGCCGTCGTCCTGGGCGCGCTCGTCGGGACCGGCGGCTACGGCGTGGCCCTCGCCGTGGCAGCCCTCGGCGCCCTCCTCGCGGCGCTCCCGGGCCTCGTGGGCTGGGGAATGCATCGTGCAACGGGGGCGTTGTCTCACGAGCGCCCCCGCCCGAGGGCGCGTCACCGTTCGGAAGGACCACCCTTGGACCTCTTCTCTCCCGCCACCTTCGGCCAGCTCGAGCTGCGCAACCGCGTCGTCATGGCGCCCCTCACCCGTCTCCGCTCCGGCGACGACGGCGTTCCGGGCGACGTCGTGGTGGAGCACTACCGTCAGCGCGCCTCCTTCGGTCTGATCACGACCGAGGGCACCTGGCCCTCGCAGGAGTCCAAGGCCTACGACGGTCAGCCCGGCATCGTCACCGACGAGCAGGTCGCCGGCTGGAAGCGCGTCGCCGAGGCCGTCCACGCCGAGGGCGGCCAGATCGTCATGCAGGTCATGCACGGTGGCCGCGTCTCGCACACCGACATCACGCGCACCGACCGCATCGTCGCCCCCAGCGCGATCGCCATCGACGGCCAGGTGCACACCGCCACCGGCAAGGTCGACTTCCCCGTGCCGCACGCCCTCACGACCGACGAGGTCCACCAGGTCACGGCCGACATCGTCGCCGCGTCGAAGCGCGCCGTGCTCGAGGCCGGGCTCGACGGCGTCGAGATCCACAGCGCCAACGGCTACCTGCTGCACGAGTTCCTCTCGCCCGTCTCGAACGTCCGCACCGACGAGTACGGCGGAACCCCCGAGAACCGCGCCCGCCTCGCGATCGAGACCGCGACCGCCGTGGCCGAGGCGATCGGTGCCGGCCGCGTCGGCATCCGGCTGTCGCCCATGCACAACATCCAGGACGTCGTCGAGACCGACGTCGCCGACGTGACGGCCGTCTACCGTGCGCTCGTCGAGGGCCTCGCGCCGCTCGGCCTCGCCTACCTCAGCGTGCTGCAGGCCGACCTGCGCGGCGAGCTCGTCCAGGACCTCCGCACGCGCTTCGGTGGTGCCTTCATCGCCAACAGCGGCTTCGGTCAGATCACCACGCGCGACGAGGCCATCGCCGAGGTCGCCGACGGCCAGGCCGACGCCGTGGCCGTGGGCCGTTTCGCCATCGCCAACCCCGACCTGGTCGAGCGGTGGCAGGGTGACCACGAGGTCAACGAGCCGAACCCCGCCACGTTCTACGCCGAGGGTGCCGAGGGCTACACGGACTACCCGACGCTGGAGCACGCCGCGCGCTAGTCCGGCGCCCGCACCGCGGACCCCGTCCCGGGCGACCCACCACGTCCTCCCGTGGTCGGTCGCCCGGGGCGGGGTCCGTCGTCGTTCGGCCGGCCCGTGCGGCCGACCCGCGCGGCCGGTCCGTGCGGCCGGTCCGCGCGGCCGCCGGCGCACGGCGAGCCGAGGAGGCGCGGGTCGCGTCACCCGCGCCGCGCACCCGGCGTAGACAGGACGGCATGACCGACGTGAAGCACCCGTCCGACCTCGGGATCGACGTGAGCGAGGGCTCGCCGCAGCAGCTGTACCGCTGGCTGCTCGCGAGCGTGTTGTTCGGCCGGCCCGTGCAGCAGAGCGTGGCCGCCGAGACCTACCAGGTGCTCGTCGACCACGGGCTGACGAGCCCCGCACGCTTCGCCGAGCACGACCACGAGGGGCTGCGCCGGCTGCTCGACGAGGCCGGCTACGCCCGCATCGACCACGTGATGAGCGACGAGCTGCACGAGGTCATGGGGCGCATCGACTCCGACTGGGGGTCGGTGAACCACCTCGTGCGGTCGTCGGCCGACCGTGCCGAGCTGACCCGCCGCCTCACCGACCTGAAGGGCGTCGGCCCGAAGACGGCCGAGATCTTCACGCGGGAGCTGCCCGTCGCCCTCTACGGCACCGCCTGACGGCACCGTCTGGCGGCGCCGCCTGACGGCACCGCGTGACGGCACCGCCGGACGGCGAAGGCGTCCTCGGGTCGGGAGCGGGGCACCCGTAGACTCGAGGCGATCTCGGGGGCGCGACCCGCGCCTCCTCGGGTGTGATCGGTGCGACCGGCACCGACGGTCCGCGCGATCGTGCAGAGGGGGCCCCGTGACGCTCGTCGACAAGCTGTTCCGACAGGACGAATGGCGCACCGTGCCCAACGCCATCTCGGCGGCCCGGCTGCTGCTGCTGCCGGTGTTCCTCGTGTTGATCGTGGGGCAGCACTACTGGTCGGCGATGGTCGTCATCGCGGTCGTCTTCGTGACCGACTTCCTCGACGGGTTCATCGCCCGCCGGACGAACACCACCTCCGAGCTCGGCCGGTGGCTCGACCCGGTGGCGGACCGCATCACCGTGATCGTCGTCGTCATCGCGTTCGTCGCGGGCGGTCTCGTGCCGTGGCCGGTGTTGCCGCTGCTGCTCGTGCCCGACCTGCTGCTGAGCGCCTACGCCCTGTTCGTGCTGGCCGGGGCCTCGTTCCCGGTGACGTGGGTCGGCAAGATCCGCACCGCTCTCATCTTCGTCGGGCTGCTGCTCGTGCTGGTCGCGGCCGCGGTCGTGGACCAGTTCGGCGGATCAGGAGGCGCGGCGTCGGCCCCGCTCGCCGACGCCGGTGCCGTCGCCCGCACGATCGGCCTCGTGGTGCTCTGGGCCGGACTCGTCGGCCACTGGGTCGCCGCCGTCCTCTACGCCGCGGCACTCGTCCGCACCCGTCGCGCCCGCCGAACCGCCTGACGGTCCGGGGCCCGACCGCCGTCCAGGGCCTGACCGCCCGCCCGGGGCCCGGGCGTAGCGTCGACCCCATGACTCGCATCACCACCCCCTTCAGCGCCGCCACCACCGCGGACGAGGTCGTCGACGGCCTCGACCTGACCGGCAGGCGCATCGTCGTGACCGGCGCCGCGTCCGGCATCGGCATCGAGACCGCCCGCTCCCTCGTCGCCGCCGGCGCCGACGTGACCCTCGCCGTGCGCCGCCCCGAACAGGGAGACCAGGCCGTCGCCGACATCCGCGAGAGCACCGGCGACGGCGGCGGCACCGTCCGTGCCGCGATCCTCGACCTCGAGAAGCGCGACACCCTGCAGACCTTCGCCGACGCGTGGCAGGGCCCGCTCGACGTGCTCATCGACAACGCCGGCATCATGGCCACGCCCGAGACCCGCACCCCCGAGGGGTGGGAACTCCAGTTCAGCAACAACCACCTCGGTCACTTCGCCCTCGCGAAGGCGCTCCGAGGAGCCCTGGTCGAGGGCGCCCAGGCCTCGGGCACCCCGTCGCGACTCGTGTCGCTCAGCTCGACCGGCCACCACTTCTCGCCCGTCGTGTTCGACGACGTGATGTTCGAGCGTCGCGAGTACGACCCGTGGTCGGCCTACGGCCAGTCGAAGACCGCGAACTCGCTCTTCGCGGTCGGCGTCACGCAGCGCTGGGCCGACGACGGCGTGCTCGCCAACGCCGTGCACCCGGGCGGCATCATGACGCCGCTGCAGCGCCACCTGCCCAAGCAGGAGATGCTCGACCGCGGCTGGATCGACGAGGACGGCACCCCCAACCCCGCGTTCAAGTCGACGCAGCAGGGGGCCGCGACGTCGGTCTTCGTGGCCGTCCACCCCCTCGCCGAGGGCGTCGGGGCCCGCTACTTCGAGGACGTCGCCGAGGCCGAGCCGTTCCGCGAGGACGCCCGCGGTCGCGGCGTCAAGGACTACGCCCTCGACCCGGAGCAGTCCGACCGCCTCTGGGCGCTCAGCGAGCAGCTGCTCGCCTGACCGACGCAGGCACAGGACGCAGGAGGCGCGGGCCGGGTCGACGACCCCGCCCGCGCCTCCTGCGTCCTGCCCCTGGGCGTCAGCCCGTGTTCTGCAGCCCGGCGGCGATCCCGTTGACGCTCAGCAGCAGCAGGCGGTGGTCGGCGTCCGCCGGGTCGCCTCCGCCCGCGACGCGGATCGCCCGCAGGGCGCGCAGCTGCAGCAGGGAGAGCGCGTCGACGTAGGGCGACCGCAGCCGCACCGCGCGGCTGAGCACCGGGCGGCCGTCGAGCACCTCGCCGTGGCCGCTGACCGCGAGCACCCACTTGCGCGTGCGGGCCATCTCGTCGAGGACGCGTCCGGCGAGGTCGTCGCGGTCGGCCAGCGCCAGGTACTCGCGGGCGATGTGCTCGTCGGTCTTGGCGAGCGACATCTCGACGTTCTTGATCATGGCCGAGAAGAGCGGCCAGGTCGCGTAGGCCTCACGGAGCAGGTCGAGGTCGCCCACGGCCTCGAGGGCCGACCCCAGGCCGTACCAGCCTGCGAGGTTGATGCGGGCCTGGGTCCAGGCGAAGACCCAGGGGATCGCCCGGAGGTCTTCGAGGGACTCGACCGAGAGGCCTCGACGGGCGGGACGGGAACCCAGCGCGAGCAGTCCGACCTCCTCCATCGGGGTGACGGCCGCGAACCACGAGGCGAAGCCGTCGGCCTTGACGAGGCCGAAGAACGCCTCGCGTGAGGCGACGTCCATCGTGGAGGCGACCTCGGCGAACCGGGTGGCGGCCGTCGCGTTGGCCTGTTCGTTCGACGGGCTCGAGGCCAGCAGGGTGGCCGCGGCCATCTGCTCGACGTGCCGGGCGGCGATGGTCTTGTTGCCGTACTGGGCGAAGATGACCTCGCCCTGCTCGGTGATCTTGAAGCGACCGTCGACCGATGCCGGCGGCTGAGCCAGCACGGCCTCGTTCGCCGGTCCGCCGCCGCGGCCGAGGGCGCCGCCGCGACCGTGGAACAGCGTCAGCTCGATGTCGTTCTCGGCGGCCCAGTCGGCGATGCGGGCCTGGGCGGAGTAGAGCGCGAAGGTCGCCGAGACGGGCCCGACGTCCTTCGACGAGTCCGAGTAGCCCAGCATGACCTCGAGGCGGCGACCGGTCGCCGCGAGGCGCTTCTGCACCGCCTCGGTCTGCAGGGCCTCGTCGAGGATGCGCGTGCTGGCCTCGAGGTCGGCGAACGTCTCGAACAGCGGGATCACGTCGAGCACGGGTGCGGGCTCGTCGCCCATCGCGCGCTCGGCGAGCTCGTAGACGGTGGCCAGGTCGGCCGACGACTGCGTGAACGACACGATGTAGCGCGACGCGGCCCGCACGCCGTAGCGCTTCTGCAGGCCGGCGATCGTGCGGAACACCGCGAGGACCTCGTCGGTCGTCTCGCTGCGGGCAGGAGGCGCGGCGTCGGACCCGGCGTCGCCGCCGGCCGCCTGCGCCCCGCCGGCCACGGGATCGGCCGCCCGGAGCTCGGCGAGGGCCGTGCGGTGCACCTGCGAGTGCTGGCGCACCTCGAGCTCGGCGAGGTGGAACCCGAAGGTCTCGACCTGCCAGACGAGGCCCTGCAGGTCGCCGTTGGCGCTGCGGTGGGCGCCGGCCGCGCGCAGCGACTGCTGTACGACGCGCAGGTCGGCGAGCAACTCGTCGGGGTGGCCGTAGGCGAGCGGGGCCCCTTCGCGACGGGTGGCGTCGATGCGGGCCGCGACGAACATGAGCACCCGGCGGTGCAGCTCGTGGGGCGAGCGCACGCCGATGCGGGACGCGACGTCCGCGTCCATCCGGCGCTGCGCCTCTGCGAGGGACACCAGCTCGGCGGAGGCCGGGGTCTCGGCCTCGTCGAGGGTCAGGGTGCCGCCGATGCGGGTGGTCGCGCGGTGCAGACCCAGCAGCACGTGCTCGGCGGCGATGTCGGCGGCGGCCCGGGTGACCTCGGCGGTCACGTGCGGGTTGCCGTCGCGGTCTCCGCCGATCCAGGTGCCGAGGCGCATGAAGGCGGGGGCGACGGCGGGTTCGCGGCCGGCGGCGTCCCCGAGCAGGCGGTCGTCGAGCAGGCGGTAGACCTGCGGCACGATCTCGAAGAGCGTCTGGTCGAAGATGCTCATGGCCGTGCGGACCTCGTCGAGCGGGGTCGGCCGCGTGGTGCGGATCGGCGAGGTGCGCCAGAGCGTGTCGACCTCCTCGAGGAGGCGGCGCTCGGCCTCGGCCACGGCCACGTCGTTCTCGAGCCGGTCGCGGTCGGTCATCAGGTCGCTGATCCGACGGATGCTCGACGCGACCGCCCGTCGGCGGGCCTCGGTCGGGTGCGCGGTGAGCACGGGGTGGAAGCGCAGCGCGTCGAGTCGCTTGGAGGCCTCCTCGGCCCCGACCTCCTCGGTGAGCTGGCGCAGCGTGGCCGAGACCGAGTCGCCCGCGGCGCTCGCCTCGCTGCCGCGGCGGCGCAGCACGCGGACGCGGTGGTGTTCTTCCGCGAGGTTGCTGAGGTGGAAGTAGCAGGTGAAGGCGCGGGCGACCTGCTCGGCCAGCCCCTGGTCGAGGGCGTCGACCAGGCGCTGGGCGTCGTCGAGGCTCGCGCCGTCGGCTCCCTCGTAGGCGGCGATGACGGCGGCCCGGACGTCCTCGACGGCCTGGAAGAGTTCGTCGCCGCCGGATTCGCGCAGCACCCGGCCGAGCAGGCTGCCGAGGTAGCTGACGTCCTGACGGAGGCTGCCGTCGACGGCGCCGCTGATGTCGTCACGGCTGCCGTCGTGTCGTCGTGTGGTCTCGATGTCGGTCACCGCACCATCTTGGACGACCCGGGCGCTCCATGACGCCACGATGTGGTCACGCCGCCATGTTTAATCGTGGCGCGGTGCCCACATCGTGGCGTCGTGACCCGCGACACGGCGCGATCCGGCTCACGTCGCGGCCCAGAGCGCCCGGTAGTACGCCGTGCGGACGGGGTCGTCGGCGACGCCGTACGCGTCGAGGAAGGTCTGCTCGAAGCCGGGGCCGTGGTTCCAGCCGAGGCTCATCGTCGCGACGGCGAGGTCGGCCCAGCGGTCGGCGACGCCGAGGGCGTCGAAGTCGACGTGCCCCGACCAGAGGCCGTCGTCGCCGATCAGCGTGTTGGGCACGCACGGGTCGCCGTGGCAGACGACGAGGAGGTCGACGGGCGGCGGGTCGCCGAGGTCAGGAGGCACGGCGCGCGCCTTCTCGCTGGTCGCGATCCGGTCGTCCACCGACCAGCTGAACGGGCACTCGTCGACCGGCAACGCGTCGTGCAGTCGCCTCAGCCCCCGTCCCGCCTCGCGCACGGCGGTCGCCGGGTCCGCGGCCCGGAGCAGGTCGACGGCACTGCGCCCGGGCACGCCCGCCGTGACGAGGTACTCGCCCTCGTCGTCACCGCCGATCTCGAGCACGCGGGGGGCGGGGGTGAAATCGACGACCCAGCGCAGCCGCATCTCCTCGGCGTGCAGGTCGAGCCCGCTGCCGTGCGGGGCCCACTTCGCGAAGCGCCGGGTCGGGCCCTCGCCCAGGCGGTAGGTGGTGCCGCCGGCCTCGTTGCGCCACACCGCGGTGATGGCGTCGCCGCGCGCGGCCGTGACCACCGCCTCCGGCACCTCGGCGTCGGGGTCGGGCCGGTTCTGCGTCCACATGCGCCGAGTCTCGCACCCGCCACGGCACCCGCACCCGCCCCGCACCACGACGGAGCGGGCCGCCCCCGGAGGGACGGCCCGCTCTGTCGTGGTGCGGGGGAGCTGCTTACGCGCGGCTGCCCTTGCGGCCGGTGATGAAGCCCCAGATGACGAGGACGACGAGCGCACCGAGGATCGCGATGATCCAGCTCTGGATGCTGAAGAAGCCGTCGTAGCCGACGTTGAAGACGGCTCCGCCGATCCAGCCACCGATGAGGGCGCCGATGACACCGAGGATCAGGGTGGCGATCCAGCCGCCGCCCTGACGGCCGGGGAGGATGAGCTTGGCGATGGCGCCGGCGATGAGGCCGAGGAGGATGAAGGCGAGGAAGCCCATGATGTGGTCCTTTTCGTTGGTGCGCGGAGTGCGCGGGTGCTGCTGAGACGGTCGGGGTCGGGTGCGTGTCAGCGGGGTCTGGGTGACGACCGCATGCGAAGAGGCCCGTGAGAAGGTCGTCCTCTCGGGCCCCAGCGGTCGAGAGGACTAGTGCGCGGCCTTGCGGGCCTTCTTCACCGCGGCCTTGCGGGCCTTGGTGACGTCCTTCTTGGCCTGGGCACGCGCCTTCTTCACCTTGGGGTCGTTCCAGAACGAGCCGAAGAAGTTGCTGATCTCCTTGTAGCGGCCCTTCCCGGCCTTGGCGCCGTAGGTGTACGCGAGGAACGCGATGAGGGCGATGACGAGGTACTTGAAGCGCATGTGGTGGTCCTCCCGGTGGGACGTTCTTGTCGTTCGGGGGTGACGCTATTCCTCCTGGGAGTTCTCTGTTACAAATCGGATTGGTGGGAAGTTCCCGGTGTTCGCTTTTGTCCCCTCCCTCGCCGGGCTCCACCCCGACACACCCCCGCCGCACGACCGAAACACCCCGGCAACACCCCCTGGCTAGCGTCGAGCCATGGGTGAGCTCTTCGAGGGATACGCGACCACCACGGGTGCCGCGGCCCGGGCGACCGGCGCCCGCCCGCCGGCCGCCGCGTGGGACGAGATGTTCGAGCTCGACGGCACGCCCCGTCGGGCGTACCACGAGATCCACGCGACCCTCGAGGGCATGACGCAGGACGACCTGCGCGGCCGCACCGCGGCGCTGGCCGACTCGTACCTGGCGCAGGGGGTCACCTTCGACTTCGCCGGCGAGGAGCGGCCGTTCCCGCTCGACGCCGTGCCCCGGGTCGTCGAGCACGCCGAGTGGACCACCGTCGAGCGCGGCATCAAGCAGCGGGTCAAGGCCCTCGAGGCGTTCCTCGCCGACGTCTACGGCCCGCAGACCGCCATCGCCGACGGGGTCATCCCCGCGAGCCTCATCACGAGCTCGAGCCACTTCCACCGGCAGGCGAGCGGCATCGACCCGGCCAACGGCGTGCGCATCCAGGTCAGCGGAATCGACCTGGTCCGGGACGAGGCCGGAGCCTGGCGCGTGCTCGAGGACAACGTGCGCGTGCCGAGCGGCGTCAGCTACGTCATCTCGAACCGTCGCGTCATGGCGCAGACGTTGCCCGAGCTGTTCGTCTCGATGCGCGTGCGGCCGGTGGGCGACTATCCCAACCGGCTGCTCGCCGCCCTCAAGAAGAGCGCCCCGTCGGGAGTCGACGAACCGACCGTCGTCGTGCTGACCCCCGGGGTGTTCAACTCGGCCTACTACGAGCACACGCTGCTGGCCCGCCTGATGGGCGTCGAACTGGTCGAGGGTCGCGACCTCTACTGCTCCGGCGGCCGGGTCTTCATGCGGACCACCGGCGGACCCGAACGCGTCGACGTGATCTACCGCCGCGTCGACGACGAGTTCCTCGACCCGCTGCAGTTCCGGGCCGACTCGGTGCTCGGCTCGCCGGGCCTCCTGATGGCCGCCCGTCTCGGCACGGTGACGATCGCGAACGCGGTGGGCAACGGCGTCGCCGACGACAAGCTCGTCTACACCTACCTGCCCGAGCTGATCCGTTACTACCTGGGCGAGGACGCCCTGCTGCCGAACGTGCACACCTGGCGGCTCGAGGACCCCGGGGCCCTCGACGAGGTGCTCGACCGGCTCGACGAGCTCGTCGTGAAGCCCGTGGACGGTTCGGGCGGCAAGGGCCTCGTCGTCGGCCCGGCGGCCAGCCGCCGCGAGCTCGACGACCTGCGCACCCAGCTGCGACGCGATCCCCGCGGCTGGATCGCGCAGCCCGTGGTGCAGCTCAGCACGATCCCGACCCTGGTCGACGACGGACTCCGCCCCCGGCACGCCGACCTGCGGCCCTTCGCCGTGCACGACGGCGACGACGTCTGGGTGCTGCCCGGCGGCCTGACCCGGGTCGCGCTGCCCGAGGGCCAGCTCGTCGTCAACAGCAGCCAGGGCGGCGGCTCGAAGGACACCTGGATCGTCGGCGGCGACGTCAACGCCTGGGCCGGCCACGACGTCAGCGCCCTGATCGCCGAGCAGACGACCCCGACGCAGTCGCTCCCGGTGATCACCCCCGAGCAGGTCGCCGCGGCCGCGGCCTCGGCCGCCGACCACAGTCCCGACCACGCGCCCCAGGACGACCCCCGCAACGACCAGCAGGCGCAACAGCAACAGACGAAGGAGGGGCGGGCCGGGTCACGAAGCCGACCCGCGCCTCCTGCGTCCCGCGTTCCCGACCACGGGACGACCCCGACCGAAGGGCCATCATGCTGAGCCGCATCGCCGAGAGCCTGTTCTGGATCGGCCGCTACATCGAGCGGTCGGACGGCACGGCCCGCATCCTCGACGTGCACCTGCAGCTGCTGCTCGAGGACCCCTGGATCGAGGAGGACGTCGCCTGTCGCAGCCTGCTCGCCGTGATGGGCAGCGACGCCCCCGAGGGCGACCTCGCCCGCAGCGACGTCCTGTCGATGCTCGCGGTCGACCGGCACAACCCGGCGTCGATCGCCTACTCGCTCGGCGCCGCCCGCGAGAACGCCCGTCGGGCCCGCGAGATCGTGTCGACCGAGCTGTGGGAGTGCCTCAACACGACGCGCGCCCGCATGCCGCGCAAGGTCGCCGACGACAAGGTGCACGAGTTCTTCGCCTGGGTGCGCGAACGCAGCGCGCTCGCCGTCGGGATCATCGAGAGCGCGACGAGCCGCGACGAGGTGTGGCAGTTCTTCACCCTCGGCCGGTCGATCGAGCGGGCCGACATGACCGCGCGCCTGCTCGCGACCCGCACGCTCACCGAGGCGTCGGGCCCGTCGTGGACGACGATCCTGCGGTCGTGCGGCGCGTACGAGGCCTACCTGCGCACCTACCGGGGCGTGCCGAGCGCCCGCAACGCGGCCGAGTTCCTCCTGCTCGACCGGCTGTTCCCGCGCAGCGTGCTCTTCGCGATCAGCCGGGCCGAGGCCTGTCTGCGCGAGGTCGAGCCGACGACCCACCGGGTCGCGGCCTCCGACAGCGGGGTGCGCATCCTCGGGCAGATGCGCAGCGAGCTCGAGTTCCGGCCGATCGGCGACATCCTCGACGACCTGCCCGGGCAGATGGACACCGTGCAGGCCGCGACGAGCGCCGCGTCCGAGGCGATCAGGCAGCGGTACTTCCCGACGAGCGCCGCGCCCACCTGGGTGGGGGAGCGATCGTGAGCCGCCTGCGCATCCGGCACGTCACGGGCTTCTCGTACCAGGGCGAGGCCGTCGCGAGCTACAACGAGGCACGCATGCTGCCGGCGCACACCGAGGGCCAGTTCGTGCTCTCGTCGCACCTGCGCATCGAGCCGGTCGCCGCCTCCCACGAGTACGTCGACTACTGGGGCACGCGGGTGTCGTCGTTCGAGGTGCTGCTGCCGCACCGGCAGCTCTCGCTGACCGCGACGTCGCTCGTCGAGGTGCGGCCGCAGGCGCATCCGTCCGAGACGATCTCGTGGGACGACCTGGCGGCGGTCGCGGGGGCCAGCACGTCGTTCGTCGAACACCTCGAGCAGACGCCCCTCACCGCGCCTCCGGCCGACCTGGCCGCCGTCGGAACCGAGGCTCGGGCGACCCACGCCGATCCGTGCGCCGCCGCGATGGCGATCTGCGAGACGGTCGGAGGCGCGGTCCGGTACCTGCCCGGCGTCACGAACGTGAAGACCACGGCCGCCGAGTCGTGGGCCGCCCGGGCCGGCGTCTGCCAGGACATCGCCCACGTCACGGTCGGTGCGCTGCGGGCGGCGGGCATCCCGGCGCGCTACGTCAGCGGCTACCTGCACCCGAAGCCCTCGGCCGAGCTGCGCGAGACCGTCACGGGGGAGTCGCACGCCTGGGTGGAGTTCTTCTGCGGCACCTGGCACGGCTACGACCCCACCAACCTGATCGACATCGGCGAACGGCACGTGGTCGTCGGGCAGGGTCGCGACTACCGCGACGTGCCGCCGCTGCGCGGGGTCTACGCGGGGTCGTCGAACAGCGAGCTCTTCGTCACGGTCGAGATCACCCGCGAGGCCTAGGCCCGCGCGGCGCGGGTCAGCAGGCCGTGTAGGCGTGGGCCGGGTCGTCGGCCGGCACCAGGTCGTGGTCGCGCACGATGGTCGAGGGGGCCGGGTCGAGTCCGGTGACGCGGGCGCACACGTCGGCGACCGAGCCGCGCAGGTCGTCGGTGTACTCGACGTCGAACACGAGCCTGCCGTAGACGTCCGTGAAGGCGCCGCACTCGTCGTAGCGGTCGCACTCCTCGGTGACGGCGAAGTCGTAGCCGACCTCGTCGCGGCCCCGGGCGCCGAGGTCGGCGGTGTTCTTCTGCGCCGTGGCCAGCCCGGCCGCGTGGGCCCGTGCGACGAGCAGCGTCGCGAAGGCGACCGCGTCGTCCTCACCGAAGGCGTCGTCCGACCGCGTCCACGAGTCGAGGTTGTCGAACTCGACCGCCTGGTAGCCCGAGGCGGCGCAGCCGTCGATCGTCGACGCCTGGCGCTCCGCCACGGCCTGCCGGTTCGCCTCCGAGGACAGGTCGAACAGGTGCTCGTCCGGCCAGCCGGGGTCGACCAGCGGTTCGCCGTCGGACGTCCGCACGAGCAGCTCGTCCGGCCACTCGACGCCCGGTTGGGTCTGGAACCCGTTGACGTAGCAGATGCCGTAGACGTCGTCGGCGGGGTCGTCGGTGCTGTCGCGGGCGACGACCGTGGCTCCGTCGGGGATCGGCGACGCGCCTCCCAGTTGGTAGTCGAAGCGCGCGCCCTCGGGCGGCAGCACGACGCCGTCGGCCGTCGCGGCCCCCGAGGCCCCCACCGCGGACGTGGAGGCGCGCTCGGGTCGTTCACCGGCCCCGGCGTCGACGCCCGTGCAGCCCGTCACGACCAGCGCGATGCCGACGAGTCCGACGAGTCCGAGGCGTGTGCGCATGCGGCGAGCCTAGGTGAGTCGAGCGACCGGGCCGACCGTCAGGCGGTGTGCGACAGCGGCGCGGACTCGCGCTCGCCGACCGCGGCCTCGGCGGGGGTGGCCCCCGCGGTGACCACCGTGGCGGTGGGCGACGTGGCCGGCGCGGCAAGCGTGGCGGGGGCGCGGCGCGAGGTCAGGAAGTCGAGGCGCGCCGCTTCGCGGGCCAGTTCGCGGTCGTGCTCCGCCTGTCGGGCGGCGGCGCGGGCGTCCGCCAGGCTGCGCGCGTTCTCGCGGGCCCTGGCTGCGGCGGCGGAGGAGGCGCGACGTGCGGTCGCCCCCGTGGCCCGGGCGGCGACGACGGCACCGGCCGCGGTGGCCCGGCTGCCGTGACGCACGCCGTCCCAGGTCGAGCGGGCGGCCGGTCGGGTGCGCGTCGCGACGGTGGTGCCGGTCGTGCGGAACCAGGCGACGACGACCGGGGTGGTGCGTCGGACCCACGCGACCACGGCCAAGGAGGCGCGACGGACGCCCCGGGCCGTGGCACGACCGGCCCGGGCCAGGGCGTCACCCGTGGCGCGCACGGCGGACGCGACCCGGGTGGCAGCGGACGACAGCGCGGGGCGCAGGCGTTCGGCGAGGGTCGGCCCGGCGGGAGCCTGCTCGGGCACGGCGGAGGGGGTGGACGCCGTCTCGACGGGCGTGCCCGTGGCGGAGGCGATCGCCCGCGTCGGTGTGGCGGCGAGGACGGGGGCGGACGCGACCACGACGGCGGACGCGACCACGGGGGTGGCCGTCGGCCGTCCCGCGGACAGGACCCGCGCCTCCTGGATGGTCGGCCGGACGGGGGCCGGCGTCGTCTCGCGGACGGCCTCGTGCTCGAGAGGGTGCTCCGGCTCGTCGCGCGGCAGGGCGCCGAGCACCCGGTCGGTCAACCCGACGAGGGCGAGGGCGACGCCGCCGACGACGAGGGCGGCACCGAGCAGCCAGATCGCGATGGTGACGAAGTCGAGGTCGCCGATGGGCAGGAATCCGCCGGCGAAGAGCCCGACCGTGGCCAGGCGGAAGGTGGCGGCGAGGACGAGCGCCGCGCCCGAGACCAGCATCGCGAGGGCGACCCAGCCCGTGACTGCTGCCTTGCCCATGCGACACCTCCTGTGGATGGAGCGCGCGTCGCGGGTCGGGCCCGCGCGGACGTCCCCTGCGAATGTAACCCGGAGGAGGGCTCGACCGTAACCCGCAGCGGTGGACGCGCCGTTCCCGGGCGATGCTCGGCTCCTGCGGGGGCTTCTCGGATGCGGGCCCGGGATGATCGCTCGCATGGCCAACTTCGACCGTCTCCTGGGTGCCGCCGCGCGTGCGCTCGGCAACTCCTCTTCTTCTTCGTCCGGCCGCGGTGGCGCGTCCGGCGGTTCCACCGACTGGCGTGACGTGGTGCGCAAGGTCTCCGACAAGATGACCGGCGACGACCGCCAAGGCGGGCAGCCGCAGCAGGGCGGCCGCCAGCCCCAGCGCGACGGGTACGGGGCGCCGCAGCGCGGTGTCGGGCGCCCGGCCACCGGGGGCCACGCCCCCCAGGGGTCCGCCGCGGACCGCGCGGCCCTCGCCAAGTACGACTACCTGCTGCAGACCGCCCCGCCGCAGCAGCTCGAGCAGGTCCACCGCGACGCCTTCGAGCGCCTCACCCCCGAGCAGCGTCAGCAGGTGCTCACCCGCCTGAGCGCCGAGGTGCCCGCGGGCGAGCGTCCCGCGTCGAGCGCCCCGGCCGACCTCGCCCGGGCGGCGACCCGGGGCGAGACCGCACACCCCGGCCTGATGAAGCGCGTGCTCGGCAGCACGGGGGGCAAGGTCGCGGCAGGTGCCGCGGTCGGCGCCGGGGTGGCGGGGGTCGCGGGCCTCGCGGTCGCCGTGGCAGGGGCGGCCGCCGTCAGCAGCGTCGCCCTGCCCCTGCTGTCCGACGCCGTGACGTCGGGCATCGACTTCGACCAGCTGACCAACGGCTTCGGCTTCGAGGGGCTGGACGGCCTGACCGCGGGCGGCGAGGAGTACCTCGGCGGACTCGGCGAGCAGGTCGGCGGACTCGGCGAGCAGGTGGGTGGACTGGGCGACCAGCTCGGCAACCTCGGCGAGGGCTTCCAGATCCCCGGCCTCGGCAACCTCTTCGACCGCTGACCGCGCGGCTCGCGCCCGCGCGGCTCGCGCCGGCGCGGCTCGCGCCCGTGCGGCTCCCGTCCTGAGACCCCAGGAACTCGCCGAGACCTCCCGCGCGCGGGGTCCGAGCGCCTCCCCGGGGTCTCGTGTGGGTAGCCTCTGCTCATGACCGCGATCTCGGCCGGCATCGCCGTCGTCTTCCTGCTGCTCTTCGCCGGGTCGCGTCGGCGGGACGCCCGCCGGTTCCGCAACGGGGTGTTCCTCTTGATGGCCGGGGGCTTCGGAGTCGTCGCCGCCGCGAACGTCCTCGTCGCGGCGTTCCCGCCGCTCGTCTTCGTGTTCCTCGTCGCCGTGGCGCTCGTGCCCCTGCTCGTCCTCGCGCTCGCCGTCTTCGCGATGGCGAACGGCGTCACCATGCTCCGGTCCGAAGGGCGCAGCCTCGGCAACCTGCTGTCGTTGCTGGTCGGCATCGCGCTGATCGGCGTGCCGTTGCTCGTCGTCGTGATCGTCGAGGCCGGTCGCCGGTCGGACGTCGCGGCCCTCCAGGACGCAGCCGTGGGGCTCGGCATCGTCGTGGTCTTCGTCACCGGTTACGCCGCGCTCACGTTCGCCGCGTTCACCCTGTGGTCGCTCGTCTACGCCCGACCCCGGGTGCGCGAGCAGCCCGACGCCCTGATCGTGCTCGGCTCCGGACTGATCCGCGGCGAGGTGCCGCCGCTGCTGCGCAGCCGCCTCGACCGGGCGCTGGCGATCTACCGCGCGACCCCCGAGGGCGTGAGGCGGCCGGTGCTCGTGCCGTCGGGCGGGCAGGGTTCGGACGAGCCCCGGCCCGAGGGTGAGGCGATGGCGGAGTACCTGATCGCCCAGGGGGCCGACCCGGCCGACGTGCTGCCCGAGACCGAGTCGCGCTCGACCCGCGAGAACCTCGTGCTGTCGGGGAAGGTGCTCGCCGACGCCGGTCGGACCGGGTCGACCCTGGTCGTGACGAACAACTACCACGTGCTGCGCGCCGCGCTGCTGGCGCGGGACGCCGGCAGCAGCGCCGACGTGGTCGGGGCACCCACCGCCGCGTACTACGTGCCGAGCGCCTTCCTGCGCGAGTGGGTCGCCGTGATGGTCGAGCACAAGCTGCTCAACGTGCTGCTGATCGCACCGTTCGTCGTGCTGCTCGCGTCCCTGCTGGTCTACGCGCGCCTCTGACCCGCCGGCGCCGCGCCTCCCGGTCAGGACGGTCGCGTCGCCGTGCCCTCGTCGACGGCGAGCTCGGCCGCGGTCTCGTCGCGCGCCCGGACGGCGGCCGCGTCGCCGTCGTGCTGCAGGCGGTAGTGGAACCGGCCCGCCCCGAGCACGGGCAGCGCTCCGGTCACGGGCTCGGGCTCGCCCCCACGGACGCGGCGCACCCGCAGGTGTTGCCCGCGGACGAGCCAGACGATCGCGACGCCGGCCGCCACGAAGCCCGACGCCGCCGCGACGCCGATGGCCCAGCGCGGTCCGGCGACGTTCGCGACCCAGCCGACCATCGGTGCGCCGAGGGGCGTGCCGCCGGTGAAGACGGCCATGTAGAGCGCCATGACGCGCCCGCGCATGCGGGGTGCCGTGGTCAGCTGCACGGTGGCGTTCGCCGTCGTCATCAGGGTGATCGAGGCGAGTCCGACGGTGACGAGCACGGCCGCGAAGCTCCAGTAGGTCGGCATGACGGCGGCGACGAGGCAGGTCACGCCGAAGGCCAGGGCCGCCGTGACGAGCACGCGCCAGCGGGGCTTCTCACGTCGGGCCGAGAGCAGGGCGCCGACCAGCGACCCCACCGCGATCGCCGACGACAGCAGGCCGAACCCGCTCGCGTCGACACCGAACTCGACGCTGGCCATGGTCGAGGTGAAGATGGCGAAGTTCAGGCCGAAGGTGCCGATGACGAAGACCATGACGAAGACGACGACGAGGTCGGGCCTCTCGCGCACGTACCGGAATCCCTCGCGGATCTGGCCCTTGGCCCGCGACACGGCCGGCTTCAGCTCGAGCTGGGCGACCCGGATGAACCGCAACGACAGCAGCACGGCCGCGAACGAGCCGGCGTTGATCAGGAACACCCACCCCGTGCCGATCGTCGCGATCAGCACGCCGGCGACCGCGGGGCCGACCAGGCGTGCGCCGTTGAACGACGCCGAGTTCAGGCTGACGGCGTTCGTCAGGTGGCCGGGGGGCACGAGTTCGGACACGAAGCTCTGCCGCACCGGGGCGTCGATCGCGGCCGCGACGCCGAGCAGGAGGGCGAAGAGGTAGACCATCCAGAGCTGCACGCTGTCGGTGAGGACGAGCACGCCCAGGCCGAGCCCGAGCAGGCCCATGCTCAGCTGCGTGACCATCAGCAGTCGCCGCCGGTCGAACCGGTCGGCGATCAGCCCCGTGATCGGCACCATCAGGATCGGCGGGGCGAACTGCAGCGCCATGGTGATGCCGAGGGCCGTGGCGTCGTTGTCGGTCAGGTCGGTGAGCACGAGCCAGTCCTGTGCCGTGCGCTGCATCCAGGTGCCGATGTTGGACACGAGCGCCCCCGCGAACCAGAGGCGGTAGTTGAACAGCGACAGGCTGCGGAACATGGCGCTCACGAGCGGGTCAGCTTCCGCAGGATCTCGGTGGCGTCGGCCAGGGTGCGGCGCTCGTCCGCGGTGAGGGCCGAGAGGCGGGGCACGAGCCACTCGTCCCGACGTCGACGCGTCTCGAAGACGAAGGCGGCGCCGGCCTCGGTCGTCTCGAGCAGCACGCGGCGCTTGTCGTCGTCGTCGACCGTGCGACGCAGCAGCCCGGCGTCGACGAGCTTGCCGACGGTCCGGTTCATCGACGGGGGAGTGACGCCCTCGTGGGCGGTCAGCGCCCCGATCGTCAGCGGTTGGTTCTGCACGACGTAGCCGAGGGCGGCCATCTGGGCGTCGGTGACGTCGGCGTCGGCCTTCTGCTGGCGCAGGCGGCGGGCGAGCCGCAGCACGGCGCCGCGCACGTCGGTCGCGAGGTGGGCGTGCGGCACGGCCCGGGTGGCGGAGGGGGCGGGAGGCGCGGAGTCGGTCATCGCCGGGCCACGATACTCGTTTAGTTCGGCTAAGTAAACGTCTGGTCGCGGTCCGGGTGCGACGCGACCCCCCGGGGCGCCCCGCGCCTAGGCTCGTGCCGATGAGAGACGACGACGTCCCGGCCGAGCCGAGCCGCCCCTCCTGGTTGTCCGCGAGGGGAGCCGTGCTGACGGTGGCGATCGTCGTGGGCATCTCGCCCTTCGCGACCGACATGTACATCCCCGCGCTGCCGGCCATCGCGCGCGACCTCGGGGCGTCGACGGCCGAGGTGCAGCTCAGCCTGACGGCGTTCCTCGTCGCGTTCGCGGTCGGGCAGATCGTGATCGGGCCGGTCAGCGACGGTCGGGGCAGGAGGCGCATCCTGCTGGGCGGGACCGTCCTGTTCGCCCTCGCCTCCCTCGCCTGCGCCGTGGCTCCCGACGCGGCCACCCTCGTCGTCGCGCGCGCCGCGCAGGGCCTCGGCGGCGCGGCGGGCTCGGTGGCCGCCCGGGCCATGGTGGGCGACGCGACGACGGGCCTCGTGCGCAGCAGGCTCTTCGCGACGCTCGCCGCGATCAACGCCGTCGGCCCGGTCGTCGCCCCGCTCGTGGGCGGTGTCGTGCTCTCGGTGTCGAGCTGGAGGGCGACGTTCGTCGTGCTCGCGGTGCTCGGGGCCGCCCTGACCTGGGCGGCCGCGCGCCGTCTGCCCGAGACGCTCGTCCACCCCGAGCCGGGTGCCGGCTCGCTGGTCGCCTCGCTGCGACGGATGGGCACGCTGCTCGCGATGCCGCGCTTCCGGTGGTACCTCGTGACGGGGTGCGCCGCGACGATCGGGTTCTTCTCGTACATCGCGACGTCGTCGTTCGTCTTCCAGGAGCAGTACGGCTTCGGCGAGGGCCTCTACACGCTCGTCTTCGCCTCGAACGCGTCGTGCATGATCGCCTCGACCCTGGTGTTCCGCCGCCTCGTCGGGCGCTTCGCCGAGGACCACCTCTTCACCGTGGGGCTCGTCACCTGCACCGTGGGGTCGGCCCTCGTGCTCGTCGGTGCGCTGACCGGCGTCGGCCCGGCACTGATCTGGCCCGCGCTCGCCCTCGTGACGGCGGGCTGGGGCTGGGTCATCCCCGGGTCGATCACCCTGACGCAGGCGCTCGGGCACCGCGCGCCCGGTACGGCCGCCGCGCTCGCGGGCGGCCTGCAGTTCGGGCTCGGCGGGGCCGCGACCCCGCTCGCCGGGGCGCTCGGCGGCACCGCCGTCGTGATGGGCGCGCTGATGCTCGGGTTCATCGCCGCCGGTCTGGCCGTGCAGGTGTGGGCGTCGTCGCGAGGCGGCACCCCGGCGACCTGACCCCCGGGGCGGGGGGCGCACCCACGCGACCCGACCCCGGGGGGCGCGACCCGCGCCTCCTGCCGTCCATCCGGGGCTGGTGCGCCGGACCGGGCGGTGCCACCCTGGGCTCGACGCCGACCGGCGCCGTGACCCGAGGAGGACCCCGTGACCGTGCAGCTCACCCCGTACCTGGCGTTCCGCTCCGAGACGAGGGAGGCGTTCGACTTCTACGCTTCCGTCTTCGGCGGCAGCCCCACCTTCAGCACCTTCGGCGAGTTCGGCGTGGGCACCCCCGGCGAGGCCGAGAAGGTCATGCACGCCCAGCTGGCCACGCCGTCGGGCCTGCTGCTGATGGGGGCGGACCGCCCCGACTCGTACCCGCTCGAGGAGGCGAGCAGCGTGTCGCTCTCGCTCTTCGGCGGACCCGACGACGCCGAGACGCTGACTGGATGGTTCGACGCGCTCGCCGAGGGCGGCACCGTGCACGAGGCCCTGTCGCAGGCGCCGTGGGGCGACTCGTTCGGCATGCTCGACGACCGCTTCGGCCAGCACTGGATGGTCAACGTCGGCGGCGCCGCGGCCTGAGCCGGCGCCGCGGCCTGAGCCGGCGCCGCGGCCTGAGCCGGGGCCGCGGCCTGAGCCGGGGCACGCCCGTCGGACGAGGAGGCGCGGTGGCGGTCGCCGAGGACGCCCCGCCTCAGGCGCGTCCGAGCCGGCCGATCACGCTCTCGTCGAGTCGCGCGAGCAGGTCGGCCACGTCGTCGTAGACCTCGTCGGCCCCCGCCTCGACCAGCTCGGCCCGGGAGAAGCCGCCGCTCAGCACGCCGATGCAGGTCACGCCCGCCCGGTGCGCGGCCTCGACGTCCCACACGGCGTCGCCGACCATGACGGCGCGTTCGGCCGGCACGTCCGCCTTGTCGAGGGCGACCTCGACGATGCCCGGGTCGGGTTTCGCGGTCTCGACGTCCTCGCTCGAGGTGACGGCCCAGAGGGCGTCCTCGACGTCGAGCAGGTCGCGCAGCGCCGTCAGCTCCTCCTCGGGCGCGCTCGTGGCGAGCACGACGCCGTTCCCCCGGCGAGCGAGCTCGGCGAGCAGGTCGGTCGCCCGCTCGAAGACGTGCAGGTCGCCCCGCTCGCCGAGGTGCTCGGCGTAGTGGCGTGAGTGCGCGTCCTTGACGTCGTCGAGGAGGCGCGTGGCGGCGTCCTTCCCGACCAGCCCCTCGACCAGCAGGGACGAGTCCTTGCCGATCGACCGGTGGATGCGCCAGCTGCCGACGGGGTGGCCGACGTCGGTGAAGGCCCGCGACCAGGCGGCGACGTGCGCGAAGTTCGAGTCCACCAGGGTGCCGTCGATGTCGAAGAGGACGGCGGTGGACGGAGCAGAGGACGTGGGGGAGGTCATCCCGCCACCCTGCCCCCGAACGAGCGAAGGTGCACGGACTGCACGAGATCGGCCCGGATCAAGACGACACCTGTTGCTCATGGGTCCCTGCGGGCGTACGTTCGCAGACGGGCTCGTCGACGAGCCCGACCGGCCCCGACGGTCGGCCCACGAACGAGGAAGGCACGCACCATGGCACGGTTCAGCGACAAGACGGCACTCGTCACCGGCGGAGGCAGCGGCATCGGCGCCGCGATCTCGCGCTCCCTGGCGGCCGAGGGGGCATCGGTGGTCGTCACCGACATCAAGCTCGACGCGGCCCAGGGCGTCGTCGACCAGATCGTCGCCGCGGGCGGCACGGCCGTGGCGTTCGAGCAGAACACCGCGAAGCCCGAGCAGTCCGAGGCGGCCGTCGAGTTCGCGAAGACGACCTACGGTGCCCTCCACCTCGCGGTCAACAACGCGGGCATCGGCGCCCCCGCCGCCGACATCGGCGAGTACGACATCGCCGCCTGGGACCGCGTCCGCTCGGTCGACCTCGACGGCGTCTTCTACGGCCTGCGTTACCAGCTGCCCGCGATGGTCGAGGCGGGCGGCGGGTCGATCGTCAACATGAGCTCGGTGCTCGGCTCGGTCGGCATCGCCCAGAACGCCGCCTACGTCGCGAGCAAGCACGCCCTGGTCGGCCTGACCAAGGTCGCCGCGCTCGAGTACTCGAAGCGCGGCGTCCGCACCAACGCGGTCGGCCCCGGCTTCATCGACACGCCCCTCGTCCGCGCCTCGCTCGAGGGCGACGCGCTCTCGTACCTCGAGTCGCAGCACGCGACCGGTCGCCTCGGGACCGACGCCGAGGTCTCGGCGCTCGTCCTCTTCCTGCTGAGCGACGAGGCGTCGTTCGTCACGGGCAGCTACCACCTCGTCGACGGCGGCTACTCGGCGCACTGACGACGGTCCCTCAGGAGGCGCGGTGCGGGGAGTCCTGCGCCGCGCCTCCGCGGCCGGTCCGCTTCAGCCCGGCTTCAGCGCGCTCCCGCCATGATGGGCACGACGCGCACCCGGCGCGACCGAGGGAGGCCCCGTGCGCGTGCTCGTCGTCGAGGACCAGGCGACCCTGGCCGAGGGTCTGCGGCTCGGGCTCGAGGCCGAGGGGATCGCGGTCGACGTCGCGGCGACCGGCACCGATGGGCTCTGGCGGACCCGTGAGGGCAGCTACGACGTGGTCGTCCTCGACATCATGCTGCCCGGCATGAGCGGCTACGCCGTGTGCCGGGCGATGCGCGAGGGAGGCGACTGGACCCCCGTCATCGTGTTGACCGCCAAGGACGGCGAGTGGGACCAGGTCGAGGCCCTCGACACCGGCGCCGACGACTACCTCACCAAGCCGTTCTCGTTCGCCGTGTTGCTCGCCCGGCTGCGCGCCCTGGTCCGCCGTGGCGCCCGCGAACGACCGGTCGTGCTCGAGGCCGGCGACCTCCGCGTCGACCCCGCCTCGCGCAGCGTCCACCGCGGCGACGTCGAGGTCGAGCTCACGAGCCGTGAGTTCGCGGTGCTCGAGTTCCTCATGCGTCACGCCGGCAGCGTCGTGACCAAGCGCGAGGTGCTCGACGGCGTCTGGAACGACGACTTCGAGGGCGACCCCAACATCGTCGAGGTGTACGTGCGTCACCTGCGCAACAAGGTCGACCGGCCGTTCGGCCGAGAAGCCATCGTCACGCTCCGGGGGGCGGGCTACCGTCTGGAGGCGCGGGGTGGCTGAGCGGGCCCCTCGCGTCCCGGCTCCCGGGCCCGGGCCGTCCGCCGTCATCGGGCCGCGACGGGTGAGACGGGCGTCGCTGCGGTCGCGCATCACCGTGGCCGCCGTGCTCGCCGTGGCTCTGACCCTCGGGGTGTTCGCCCTCGTCTTCGCGCTCGTGCAACAGGCCGTGCTCGCCGACGCCCCGCGCCAGGCCGCCTCGGCCGACGTGGACCGCGCCGTGTCGGCCCTCGCGATCGGTTCGACGCCGAGCGTGGCCGTCGCGGGCGAGACGGACGGGTCCCTGGTCGTCGTGACCGACGCGTCCGGGCGCGTGCTCGCCGTGGGAGGCGACGACGACCTCGCCGACGTCGCCTCGTCGATCGCCTCGTCCGGTTCGGGGGACCGGGTCTCGCTCGACGGCGACGAGTTCGTCGTCGAACGCGAGGACGTCGGGGTCGAGAGCACCGCGACGCCGACGCCGGCCGCGTCGACCCCGACCCCGACCCCGACGCCGACCCCCACGGATGACGACGACGACGCCGACGACGACTCCGGGTCGGGCGGCTCGCGCTCCGACGACGGCGAGGCGGACGACGACGCCACGTCCTCCGCCGACGACGCCACCCCCGTCCCCGCCCGGGTCGTCACGACCGGGTACGGCGTCGTGGCCGCGCGCTCCCTCGAGGAGGCGAGCACCG
The DNA here is from genome assembly GCF_030209595.1 of Frigoribacterium sp. ME-P-080. NCBI lineage: Bacteria > Bacillati > Actinomycetota > Actinomycetes > Micrococcales > Microbacteriaceae > Frigoribacterium > Frigoribacterium sp. ME-P-080. The sequence goes on along the minus strand of NZ_JARVRR010000007.1, from coordinate 122,034 downwards.
CCTCCTCGGCCAGTCTCGTCACGCTCGGCGTGGCGATCCCGGTGGCCCTGCTCGTGCTCGGCGTCACCACCTGGCTCGTCGTGGGCCGTGCCCTGCGCCCGGTCGAGTCGATGCGCCGCGAGGTCGACACGGTCACGGCCCAGAGCCTGTCGCACCGGTTGCCCGACCCGGGCGGCGGCGACGAGATCGCCCGCCTCGCCCGCACGCTGAACGGGATGCTCGACCGGCTCGACTCGTCGGCGACGGCCCAGCGACGCTTCGTCGGCGACGCCTCGCACGAGCTGAAGACGCCGCTCGCCACCATCCGGCAGCACGCCGAGGTCGCGCTGCTGCACCCCGGCAGCATCGACGGCGCGGCCCTGGCCGGCACCGTGCTCGGCGAGGAGGCGCGGTTGACGGCGCTCGTGCAGGGCCTGTTGGTCCTCGCCAGGGCGGACGAGGGCGCCCTGGGCGTGACCCGCCGCCCGGTCGACCTCGACGACCTCGTGGTGTCGGAGACCGCTCGCCTGCGCGGCGTCGCCCGTCCCGACGGTCGGGGGCCGCTCGCCGTCGACGCCACGGCCGTCGGCCCGGCTCGCGTCGACGGCGACGAGGGGCTGCTCGGCCAGGTCGTGCACAACCTCGTAGCGAACGCGGCCCGGCACGCCGACGCCCGCGTCGCCGTGGCCCTCGCCGAGCGCGACGGAGGCGTGGTCCTCACCGTGGACGACGACGGCGCCGGGGTGGCCGAGGCGGACCGCGAGCGGGTGTTCGACCGGTTCGTGCGCCTGGACGAGGCCCGCGCCCGCGACGCGGGCGGCAGCGGACTGGGGCTCGCCATCGTGCGCGAGATCGTCCGGGTCCACGGAGGCGCGGTGTCGGCCACGGCCTCGCCTCTCGGAGGTGCCCGGTTCGTGGTCCACCTCCCCGCCGGTCCCGCCTGACCCGAGCGCCCCACCGGGTGGTCGGCGGGTTCCCGCCCTGCGGGGCGGGTGCGCGCCGACCCGCCGAGGGGCACGTGGACCCGCCCGCTCCGGTGACGCGACCCGCGCCTCCTGAACGGATCTTCAGGTCGCTTCAGGACCGCTTCAGTGCCCTCTCGCGAGAGTGGGGTCCATCGGCTCGAGAGAGCGACAGACCCGGCCGCCCGGCGGCCCCACGAACGGAGCGAACCATGCTGAAGAACACCCTCACCAAGAAGAAGTCCCTGCTGATCGCCGGCGGAATCGCGGGCGTCCTCGTGCTGGGCGGCGGCGGCGTGGCCCTCGCCTCGGGCCTCGACGACGGCGTGTCCGTGCAGACCCGCGACCGGGCCCAGGAGGCGGCGCTCGCCGAGACCGGCGGCGGCACCGTGACCGAGGTCGACACCCTCGACGACGGACTCGTCGGCTACGAGGTCGAGGTCGTCCTGCCCGACGGTCGCGAGGCGACGGTGCTGCTCGACGGCGACTACTCCGTCACCTCGAGCAGCGTCGACGACGACGACTCGCGCGGGTCCGGTGCCACCCCGACGCCCGTCGCCGGCGACGACCGCGACGACGACGACGACTCGCTCGGGTCGGACGCCACCCCGACGCCCGTCGCCGGTCCGGGGCGCGACGACTCGGCCAACGACGACTCGACCCGCGACGACTCGGCCCGTGACGACGACCTGACCGGCGCGGACTACGACCGGGCCGCGGCCGCCGCCCTCGCCGCCGCCGGTGGGGGCACGGTGACCGACGCCGACCGCAGCGACGACACCGGCGTGGCCTACGAGGTCGACGTGCGCCTCGACGACGGCACCGAGGTCGACGTCGACCTCGACCAGGCGTTCGGCGTGGTGCGCACGGACGTCGACGCCCGCCGCTGACGGGACGGGGCCCGGCCGTGCCAGGCCCGGCCCGGCCAGGCCTGCCGGGCCCCGTGATGGGAGACTGGTTCCGTGCCAACCTTCTCCGCCGCCCGAGGCGACTACGAGTTCACCGATGCCCACGGCGTGACCGTGCACTACTACGTCTGGAAGGCGGCGTCGCCCAAAGCCGTGGTGCAGCTCGCCCACGGCCTCGGCGAGTACGCCCTGCGCTACGAGGACCTCGCCCAGGACCTCGTGCGGGCCGGCTACACGGTCTACGCGAACGACCACCTCGGTCACGGCGAGACCGGCCTCGGCCAGTGGGGCGGTGACCACGCGAAGCTCGGCCGCCTGGGCCCGTCGGGGCTGCGCGGGGCGATGGAGGCGGTGGTCCGGTTGACGGGCATCGCGCGCTCCGAGAACCCCGGCTCGCCGCTCGTGCTGCTCGGGCACTCGTGGGGCTCGTTGATGGCGCAGAAGCTCGTCGACGAGGGCTCCGACCGGTTCGACGCCGTCGTGCTGAGCGGCACGGCCTACCGCATGCCCGGCAGCATGAACGCGGGCGACCTGAACGCCCGGCACGCCCACCTCGGCGACACCGGCTACGAGTGGCTCAGCCGGGACCAGGCCGTGGTCGACGCCATGGCTGCCGACCCCCTGTCGGTGCAGGCGACGGCCCGACAGCTGTTCGGCACGGCCGACACGCTGCGGCTGATGGGTCGCCCCTCGACCCGGCTCGCGAGCGACCTCCCCGTGCTCGTCCTCGTCGGCGACGACGACCCGCTCGGCGGCGAGGCCAGCGCCCGCAAGCTCGCCGACGCGTACGTCAACCGCAGTCGGCTCAGCGACGTCGAGCTCGTGGTCTACCAGGGCGCCCGGCACGAGGTGTTCCGCGAGACCAACCGCGACGAGGTCGTCGCCGACCTGGTGCGGTGGCTCGACGACCGCGTGGGGCACCAGGCATAGGCTGCGACCATGCACGGTGAGTACAAGGTCCCAGGCGGAAAGCTCGTGGTCGTCGACCTCGACGTCAGAGAGGGGCGCATCGCCGGGTTCCGTCTCGCCGGTGACTTCTTCCTCGAGCCCGACACGGCGCTCGACGCCGTCGACCGGGCGGTGAACGGCCTGCCGGTCGAGTCCGACGCGGCGACGATCGCGGCGACGATCAAGCAGGGGCTGCCGGCCGACGCGGTGTTGCTCGGCTTCTCGCCCGAGGCGATCGCCGTGGCGATCCGCCGCAGCCTCTCGAAGGCGACCGACTGGCGCGACTACGACTGGCAGATCATCCACGACGCCCCGGTGTCGCCCAACGTGCACCTCGCCCTCGACCAGGTGCTGACCGAAGAGGTCGGAGCGGGCCGTCGCGGGCCCACCCTCCGCTTCTGGGAGTGGGACCAGCCCGCCGTGGTCATCGGCAGCTTCCAGTCGTTGAAGAACGAGGTCGACCTCGACGCCGCCTCGACCCACGGCTTCGAGGTGGTGCGCCGCATCAGCGGCGGCGGCGCGATGTTCATGGACGCCCAGTCGATCGTGACGTACTCGCTCTACGCTCCGGGCGAGCTCGTGCAGGGCATGAGCTTCGCCGACTCGTACGCGTACCTCGACGAGTGGGTCATCACGGCGCTCAAGTCGCTCGGCATCGACGCCTTCTACCAGCCGCTCAACGACATCACCAGCGCCAAGGGCAAGATCGGCGGGGCCGCGCAGAAGCGCCTGGGCAACGGGGCCCTGCTGCACCACGCCACGATGTCGTACGACATGGACGGCGACAAGATGGTGAAGGTCCTGCGCATCGGCCGCGAGAAGATGAGCGACAAGGGCACCACCAGCGCCGCCAAGCGCGTCGACCCCCTCCGGAGCCAGACGGGATTGTCCCGCGCCGAGATCATCGAGCGGCTCAAGCAGACCTTCACCGGCCTCTACGGGGCGACCGACGGCCACGTCACCGAGGCCGAGCTCGAGAAGGCCGAGCAGCTCGTCACCTCGAAGTTCGCGACGCCCGAGTGGTTGGCGCGCGTGCCCTGAGCACCTGAGGGTCGCCGTCGAGGCGACCCGCGCCTCCTGCCGGGGGTCCGCCTCGGCGGTTTCGCCGCGGTCGCCTCGGCGGCCGCACCGCGGTCAGCGGTCGAGCAGCTCGCGGTAGTCGACGTGGTCCTCGACGAAGTCGACCACGAACGGGCAGAGCGGCACGACGCGAAGGTCGGTGTTCGCGCGCACGTCGTCGAGGGCGCCCTGGACGAGCCGGGCCCCGAGGCCGGCGGATCGTCGGCTGGGGTCGATCTCGGTGTGGGTGAAGCGGATCTCGTGGCCGGCGACGTCGTAGGCCGCGAAGCCGATCGTCTCGCCGTCCTCGACGAGGGCGTACTGGTTCTGGGTGGGGCGGTTCTCTACCTCGGTGGTCATCCCGACACGCTACGCGCCCCGGGCCGGGAGTCGGGCGCGTGTCGGTGCCCGCCAGGCAGCAGAATGGTCGGATGCCCCTCGACTGGACCACCGCCTCCCCGAGCCTCGTGGTCCACGGTGACGCCCTCGACGTCACGGCGCAGCTGCCCGACGGCGGGTTCACGATCGTCTACCTCGATCCTCCGTTCAACACCGGGCGGCAGCAGCGTCGCCGGTCGACGACGTCCGTGCGCAGCGCCGAGGACTCGACCACCTCGGTGGCGGGCTTCAAGGGCGTGCGGTACGAGCGCATCCGGGGCGACCTGATGGGCTACGACGACCGCTTCGAGGACTACTGGTCGTTCCTCGAACCGCGCCTGGCCGAGGCCTGGCGGCTGCTGGCCCCCGACGGCACCCTCTACCTGCACTTGGACTACCGCGAGGCGCACTACGCGAAGGTGCTGCTCGACGCCCTGTTCGGGCGGGACTGCTTCCTGAACGAGATCATCTGGGCCTACGACTACGGCGCCAAGAGTCGCACCCGGTGGCCGACCAAGCACGACACGATCCTGGTCTACGTCAAAGACCCCACGAAGTACCACTTCGACTCGACGAGCGTCGACCGCGAGCCGTACATGGCCCCGGGGCTCGTCACACCCGAGAAGGTCGCCCGGGGCAAGCTGCCGACCGACGTGTGGTGGCACACCATCGTGTCGCCGACCGGTCGCGAGAAGACCGGCTACCCGACGCAGAAGCCCGAGGGCGTGTTGCGTCGCATCGTGCAGGCCTCCAGCCGCGAAGGCGACTGGGTGCTCGACTTCTTCGCCGGCAGCGGCACCACCGGGGCGGTGGCGGATGCCCTCGGTCGTCGTTACTTGCTCGTCGACAGCAACGAGGAGGCGGTGGCCGTCATGCGCAGACGGCTCCCGTCGGCGCAGGTCGAGTCGGTCTGACGGCGTGCAGGTCGGCGGCTGAGACGGCCGTCGTGACCGACCCGCGGACGAACGACACGAGTTGCTCGTGGGTGAGACCCTGCATCTGCTGGGCGGAGAAGCCCGACGGGCACGTCATCGCACGACGCCGAGCGCGAGGAGCAGGGCGGCGACGAGACTGACGCTCGCGCCGGTGGCAGCCGTCGCGATGACGGCGAGCGTTCGCTGGCGGGCGGTGTCGCGCACCTCGGAGAAGGTGCTGCGGGCAGTGGTGCGGTCGCTGCGAGCGACGTCGATCGTGGTCATGTTCGGCTCGTCTCTGGCACCCCTGCGATGCCTGGCGGAACGGTGGGACTTCGGACGGTCACGACACCGCCGTGAATCGGTGTCGTGCGGTCAGACTGTCACGTCGATGGTTAGTCGATCTAGTCAGTTCACCAGTTGTTCGCTCAACGGCTAGGACGGATGGTGCCCGTGCCCGTGCCCGTGCCCGTGCCTGTGCCCGTGCCCGCTCGGTCGGCCGGATCGCCGTCGACGTGGTGGTCGTCGATCTCGATCGCTGCCGTCATGCGCTGCAGGAAGCCCACGACCACGGCCGCCTCGTCGGCGTCGAGCGACTCGGCCGTCGAGATCATGCGCGCGTGCATCGCCGCCATGGTGTCGCGCACCTCGGTGTTCGAGTCGCCCGTGGCGGTCAGCAGGACCCCGCGCTTGTCGGACGGGTGAGGGTGGCGCAGCATGTGCCCGCTCGCGACGAGGCGGTTGATCAGCACCGAGGTCGATGCCGAGGTGATCTTCAGCTGGGCGGCCAGTTCTTTCGCGCTGACGGGGTCGCCGAGCCGCTGGGCCCGGAGCAGGAACCGCAGGGCGGCGAGGTCGGTGTCGTTCATCTTCATCGACTTGCGGGTGCGGGCCCGCATCGCGACCTCGGCGGCACGGTAGGCGCGGAGGGTGTTCAACACCGTGACGCCGCGCTCTTCGGTGCTGCTGCTGTACCAATAGCCGGACGCGTCGAAGGGCGCGGCGGTGGCGTGCTGATCGGGCATGAGGGGGAGTCTAGCCCACGTCGCTAGTCCGTCTAGCAAAAAATCATTGCTGACCAGGTTTTTTCTCGTTGTCAACCCCTGTGCTGCGGCTCGTGGCCGTCCTAGGCTCGACACGTCCGCCTCGAGTGGGCAGAGGCGTCCCGCCGTGTCGACCAGAGCTTCACGCAGGGAATCGATTCGGTGGGGCGTCCCATGACGGAGAAAGGCCGCACACCCCGTGGGTGTGCGGCCTTCGGTCGTCTCGCCTCCCGCGTGAGCTTCACGGGCAGGGAACGCCGGACGCGGGACGAACCGTTCGGCACCGAAGCGCCGTCGAGGGAACGCTACCCGACACTTGCCGTGTCGCGACACCAGCTCGAGCGGATCGGGTGCCGGGCGGACGTCGCGCCGGGCACCCGATCAGCGCCGAGGCGAGGTGTCGCCCCGCCCTTCTTCCGCGGGCACGACGTCGATCGAACCCGTGTCGGGGGCGACCAGCGAACCGGTCTGCGCGGCGGCGGCCTGCGCCGCGAGCTCGGCGTCGGCGGCCACGGCGGCCCGCGCGTCGTCGGCTGCCTCGTCGATGGCCGACTTCTGGCGCAGCGGCGTGGCCTTGAGGAAGAAGCTCAGCACGAAGGCCACGAGCACCACCACCAGGGCGACCCAGAAGACCGTCACGGCTGCGTTCGCGAAGCCGTCGAGGAACGGCGCGGCGAGACGGCGGTCGGCCGTGTTGAGGAACGACGTGTTGCCGTCGAGTGCGCCGCCGACCTGCGACGTGTCGCCGCCTCCGGCCGCCTGGTAGAGCTTGAGGATCGCGGCGTTCGCCGGGTCGCTCAGCACCGACTGGTCGGCGAGGGCGGCCTGGGCACGGCCCTGCAGGCTCGAGTCGGCGAAGGCGTCCGCGATCGTCTGGGGGATGCGGCTGAAGAGCACGGAGAACAGCACGGCCGTGCCGAGCGTCCCGCCGATCTGTCGGAAGAACGTCGACGCCGACGTGGCCACGCCGATGTCGCGGGCCCCGACCGAGTTCTGCGAGGCGATGGTCAGGGTCTGCATCAGCTGTCCGAGTCCCAGGCCGACCAACAGCATGCCGACCATCATGAACCAGTACGGCTTGTCGAACGAGAGGTTCGTGAACCAGAAGAACCCGGCCGCCATGAACGCCGTGCCCGTGATCGGGAAGATCTTGTACTTGCCCGTCCGTGAGATGAGCTGGCCGGCGACGATCGACGAGATCATCAGGCCGGCGATCATCGGCAGCATCTGGAAGCCGCTCTCGGTCGGGGTCGCCCCGTTCACGAGCTGCAGGTACAGCGGAACCGTCAGCAGGGCGCCGAACATGCCGAACCCGACGAGCACGCCGAGCACGGTCGCCATCGAGAAGGTGGGGTTGCGGAACAGCTTGAGCGGGATGAGTGCGTCGTCGCCCATCGATCGCTCGATCACGACGAACGCGACGATGCCGATGGCCCCGATCACGTAGCAGGCGAAGGCCCCGGGCGAGCTCCAGCCCCAGGTGCGGCCCTGCTCGGCCACCAGCAGCAGCGGCACGGCGGCCACGATGACGGCGGCGGCGCCGAACCAGTCGATGCGCACGTTCTCGCGACGCTTCTGGCCCGGGATGTGCAGGAACCGCACGACGATGAACAGCGCCACGATGCCGATCGGCACGTTGATCAGGAACACCCAGCGCCAGCCGGTGACGAAGAGGATCTGGTCGGCCCCGGCGAACAGCCCGCCGACGAGCGGGCCGATGACGCTCGAGATGCCGAACACGGCGAGGAAGTAGCCCTGGTACTTCGCGCGTTCACGCGGGGCCAGGATGTCGCCCATGATCGTCAGCGGCAGGGCCATGAGGCCGCCGGCGCCCATGCCCTGGACCGCCCGGAAGATGGCGAGCTGGTACATGCTCTCGGAGAAGCCGGCCGCGACGGACCCCAGCAAGAAGATCGTGATGGCGATCAGGAAGAGCGGTCGCCTCCCGAAGATGTCGCTGAGCTTGCCGTAGATGGGCGTCGAGATGGTCGACACGATCAGGTAGGCGGTGGTCACCCAGGCCTGCAGGCTGAGCCCGTCGAGGTCGTCCGCGATCGTCCGCATCGAGGTGCCGACGATCGTCTGGTCGAGGGCCGAGAGGAACATGCCGGCCATCAGGCCGAAGATGACGTACAGGATCTGGCGGTGGGTCATCAGGCCCTGGCGCTCGGCGGGGGCCGTGGTCGTGGGTGCGGAGGCGGCGCTCGACATGGTGTCTCTTCTGTCTGGAAGGGGAAGGCGCGACGAGGAATTGCGCAGTACGCAAAGTTACTTCACGGGCAAGCATCCGACAACAAGAGGAATCGTCCGTCCCTGTCGGTCCGTTGCTCGTGACTAGGCTCGACGCGATGTCACGCCGCCCCTCCCTGCCGCACCCCGCGGCCACCGTCCTGGCCGTCGTCCTCTCGGCCGGCCTGCTGGCCGCGTGCTCGGGGGGCGCGCCCGAGCCGAGCCCGAGCACGTCGGCCGCGACCGTCTCGCCGACGCTCACCCCGACCCCGTCCCCGACCGAGGAGGCGCCTCCCACGTCCCCCACGACACCCGCGTTCGACAAGGCGGCCCGGTCGGTCGACGACCCCGCCAGCCTCTGGGTCGTCAGCGACAAGCTGCGCGCGCTCGACCCGGTCGACTACGTCCCCGGCGATCTCGTCACGCCCGACGTGGCGCACCAGAACCCGCCGACCCTCCGCGCCGAGGCGGCTGCCGCGGTCGTCGAGATGTTCCGGGCGGGCGAGGCCGAGGGGGCCGGGGCGTTCCAGGTGCAGAGCGCCTACCGCTCGTACGACACCCAGGTGGGCGTCTACGCCGGCTGGGTCCAACGTCTCGGGCAGGCACAGGCCGATGCACAGAGCGCCCGTCCGGGATTCAGCGAGCACCAGACCGGGCTCGCCCTCGACATCAGCCCCGTGCCGCTCAGTTGCGCGTTGCAGGCCTGCTTCGGGGACACACCGCAGGGGCAGTGGCTCGCGGCCAACGCGTGGCGCTTCGGGTTCCTGCTGCGCTACCCGGCCGACAAGGTCGCCGTGACCGGCTTCACCTTCGAGCCGTGGCATTTCCGGTACGTGGGCGTGCCCCTCGCCACCGAGATGCACGACACGGGCGTCACCACGCTCGAGGAGTTCTTCGGCCTACCGGCCGCCCCCGACTACGCGGGCTGAGCCTGTCGCCCGGCCGCCGCCGCCTGCCCGCCGCGCACCCCCGCGAACCGCGCGACGGGCGTGTTCGTCGGACGAGGGCGACCGAAGTCGCCCGTCCGTCACGAACACGCCCGTCGGGCGGTGCGGGAGGCGCGGGTCAGGCGCCGAGCGCGGCGTCGACGATGGTCTTCGCCTCGGCCTGGACGCGGGCGAGGTGCTCGGGGCCCTCGAACGACTCGGCGTAGATCTTGTAGACGTCCTCGGTGCCGCTCGGGCGGGCCGCGAACCAGGCCTTGTCGGTGACGACCTTGACGCCGCCGACGGCCGCGTCGTTGCCCGGAGCCTTGCTGAGCTTGGCCGTGATGCGGTCGCCCGCGAGCTCGGTCGCCTCGATGGCGTCGCCGTCGAGCTTGCCCAGACGGGTCTTCTGCTCTTTCGTCGCCGCCGCGTCGACCCGCTGGTAGACCGGGTCGCCGTACTTCTCGACCAGTTCGGCGTAGAGCTGCGAGGGGGTCTTGCCGGTGACGGCGATGATCTCGCTCGCGAGCAGGGCGAGCAGGATGCCGTCCTTGTCGGTCGTCCAGACGGTGCCGTCCTTGCGCAGGAAGGACGCGCCGGCGCTCTCTTCGCCACCGAAGGCGACCGAGCCGTCCACCAGGCCGGGGACGAACCACTTGAACCCGACCGGGACCTCCCACAGGCGACGCCCGTGCGACTCGGCGACCTTGTCGATGATGCTCGACGAGACGAGGGTCTTGCCGATGGCCGCGTCGTCGCGCCACTCGGGGCGGTGCGTGTAGAGGTAGTCGATGGCGACCGCGAGGTAGTGGTTCGGGTTCATCAGGCCGCCGTCGGGCGTGACGATGCCGTGCCGGTCGGCGTCGGCGTCGTTGCCGGTCAGGACGTCGAACTCGTCCTTGCGGCGCACGACGCTGGCCATCGCCGAGGGGCTCGACGGGTCCATGCGGATCTTGCCGTCCCAGTCGAGCGTCATGAAGCGCCAGGTGGGGTCGACGCCCGGGTTCGTGACGGTGAGGTCGAGGCCGTAGACGTCGCGGATCGCGCCCCAGTACTCGACGCTCGCGCCACCGAGCGGGTCGGCACCGATCTTCACGCCGGCCTTCTTGATGGCGTCGATGTCGATGATGTTGACGAGGTCGCCCACGTAGCCGCGGAGGAAGTCGTGCCGGCCGGGCGTGCCGACGCCGCGCTTCACGTCGACGTTGCCGGCGGCGATGATCTCGTTGGCGCGGTTCGCGATCCAGTTCGTGGCGTCGCTGTCGGCCGGCCCGCCGTGGGGCGGGTTGTACTTGAAGCCGCCGTCGCGGGGCGGGTTGTGGCTGGGGGTGACGACGATGCCGTCGGCCTTGTCGGTGTTCGCGGGGTCGTTGTTGTAGACCAGGATCGCGTGGCTGAGCGCGGGCGTCGGCACGTAGCCGCCCTCGGCGTCGGCCAGCACCTTCACGTCGTTGCCGGTGAGCACCTCGACCGCGGTGCGCTCGGCGGGGCCGCTCAGGATGTGCGTGTCGCGCCCGATGAACAGCGGGCCGGTGATGCCCTGGCCCGCGCGGTACTCGACGATCGCCTGCGTGATGGCGGCGATGTGGGTCTCGTTGAAGGCAGCGTCGAGCGACGACCCGCGGTGGCCCGAGGTGCCGAAGACGACCTTCTGCTCGACCTCGCCGACGTCGGGGACGAGTTCGTAGTACGCGGACGTGACCTCTTCGGGGTCGATCAGGTCGCTGGCTTCTGCGGGGGTTCCGGCACGGTCGGTCATGGGGACATCCTGGCACCCGCCGCCGACCTTCGTCGCGGTGCCCGGGCGGCTCTCAGTAGGCTCCTCGTCATGCCGACCCGCGCCTCCTCGACGACCTACAGCTACCTCGGGCCCGCGGGCACGTTCACCGAGGCGGCGCTCAAGCAGGTGCCCGAGGCCGTCGGGGCCACCTGGAAGAGCGTCAACAACGTCGGCGAGGCCCTGGCCGACGTCGTCTCGGGCGTCAGCACGGCCGCGATGATCGCGATCGAGAACAGCGTCGAGGGCGGGGTCAGTGCGACGCAGGACGCCCTCGCCACGGTGCCGGGCCTCCGCATCGTCGGCGAGTACCTGGTGCGCGTCAACTTCGTGCTCGTCGCCCGGCCGGGCACCCGCATCGAGGAGGTGCGAGTCGTCAACGCGCACCCGGTCGCCTACGCGCAGACCCACCGATGGCTCGAACGCAACCTGCCCGGCCACGGTCACCTGCCGGCCTCGTCGAACGTGGCCGCCGCCGCCTCGCTGCTCGAGCCGGGCGGCGCCGGGGGCTCCGCGGACGCCGCGGTCGCGCCTCCCGGCATCACCGACCACCACGACCTCGAGGTGCTCGCCCGCGACATCGGCGACAACGACCAGGCCGTCACGCGCTTCGTGCTGGTCAGCCGGACGGTGCCCGTGCCGCCCGCGACCGGTGCCGACAAGACCAGCCTGATCGTCGAGCTGCCGGCCGACGGCTCGGGGGCACTGGTCGACATGCTCGAGCAGTTCGCGACCCGCGGCATCAACCTCAGCCTCATCCAGTCGCGGCCGATCGGCGACGCCCTCGGGCGCTACCGGTTCGTCATCGACCTCGAGGGGCACGTGCTCGACGAACGCGTGGCCGACGCCCTGCTCGGGCTGAAGCGCTTCAGCCCGAGCGTGATGTTCCTCGGGTCGTACCCTCGTGCCGACGGCGCCCCGGCCGAGGTCTCGCCGCGGTACGACGACGAGGCCTTCGTCGACGCCCGCGACTGGCTGCGCGGGCTGATCAGCGGCCTGCGCTGATCAGCGGCCTGCGATGACGACCGGCCTCGCTCGGCCGGCCGCCCGTGCCGATCAGGCGTCGGCCGGCACGCGGACGGTCAGGCCGCCCGGGTCGACGACCGCACGCAGGGCGACGACCTTGCCGACGGAGTCGCCGTCGATCTCGAAGTCCTGGGGGGAGTCGAGGCGGACCACGAGCTTCTTGCCCTTGTTGTAGCGCAGGGTGCGCACCTCGCGGCTGTTGGCGGCGAGGATGCGGCGGCCGACCTGGGTGCGGCGCATGACGCCGTTCTCCCACACGATCTTGACCCAGATCTGCACCCAGCCGAAGAAGCCCTCGGGGCGCAGGGCGACGATGTCGAAGATGCCGTCGTCGATCGCCGCGTCGGGCAGCAGCATGATGTTGGCGGGCAGCAGGCCGCAGTTGCCGACGATGATCGTGTGGGCGCGCATCGACTTGCGGCCCTGGTCGTCGAGCTCGTACCGGACGTCGATCTTGTTGTCGTCGCGGAGCGCGCGGGCGATGGCGTCGACGTAGGCGAGCCACCCGACGCGCTTCTTCAGCTCGTCGTTGGTGTTCGCGAGCATCTTCGCGTCGAGGCCGACGCCCGCCATGACGACGAACGCCTTGGTCTCGCGCGAGCCGTCCTCACGCTCGACGTCGACGACGCCGAGGTCGATGTCACGGTCGCGACCGCTGAACGCCGTCGCGATCGAGTCGTCGAGGTTGTCGAGCGAGAGCTCGAGGTTGCGGGCCAACAGGTTGCCCGTGCCCGAGGGCAGCAGGGCGAGGGACGCGTCGGTGCCCTGCAGGGCCTCGGCCACGGCACGCACCGTGCCGTCGCCCCCCGCGGCGATCACCATGTCGACGCCCTCGGCGAGGGCCTGCTTCGTCACCTCGCCGCCCGGGTCTTCCTTGCTGGTCTCGTAGAACTTCGTGGGGGCCCAGCCGTTCGAGAACTCGTGGCGCCCGACGGCCGTCTTGATGGCGTCGAGGTCGACCTTGATCGGGTTGTAGACGACCGCGGCGGTCTGGCGAGCCGTCTCGGGCTCGGATGCCGAGGCGTGCTCGGCGGGGGAGGGGGAGGTGGCGGTCATGGGGCGAGCGTATTGGACGCACCCCCGTCAGGTAACGGGAAGGCGAAGGCTCTGTGCAGAACGTCGGCCGCGCGGGTGCCGTTGCTTAGGATGGGCGGGTGATCGATCCCCAGTTGCTTCGTGAATCCCCCGACCTCGTCAAGCAGAGCCAGCGGGCCCGGGGCGACTCCGAGTCGCTGGTCGACGACGCGGTGGCGGCCGACCAGGCCCGCCGCGCGGCGATCGCCGCCTTCGAAGACCTGCGCGCCGAGCAGAACGCCTTCGGCAAGACCGTCGCCAAGGCGCCGAAAGACGAGAAGAAGGCCCTGGTCGCGCAGGCGCAGCAGCTCGCCGCCCGCGTGAAGGAGGCGCAGGCCGCTTCGAACGAGGCCGATGCGGTCTTCGACGCGGCCGCGCGCGGCATCGGCAACCTGATCATCGACGGCGTGCCCTCGGGCGGCGAAGAGAACTTCGTGACGCTCCGTGAGCACGGCACCCGCCCCTCCTTCGACTTCGAGGCCCTCGACCACGCCGACCTCGGCGAGAAGCTCGGCGCGATCGACATCAAGCGCGGCACCAAGGTCTCGGGCTCGCGCTTCTACTTCCTGCGCGGCATCGGTGCGCGCCTCGAGCTCGGCCTGATGAACATGGCCCTCGACCTCGCCCTGGAGAACGACTTCACGCCGCTGATCACCCCGACGCTGGTGCGACCCGAGGTCATGGCCGGCACCGGGTTCCTGGGCTCCCACGCCGACGAGGTCTACCACCTGCCCGCCGACGACCTCTACCTGACCGGCACGAGCGAGGTCGCGCTCGCCGGCTACCACTCCGACGAGATCCTCGACGTCGAGGCGGGCCCGATCCGCTACGCCGGTTGGTCGACCTGCTACCGCCGCGAGGCCGGTGCCGCCGGCAAGGACAACCGGGGCATCCTCCGCGTGCACCAGTTCAACAAGCTCGAGATGTTCAGCTACGTGCACCCCGACCAGGCAGAGGCCGAGCACGACGCCCTCGTCGGGTTCCAGGAGAGCATGCTGCAGGCCCTCGGCCTCACCTACCGCGTCATCGACGTCGCCGCCGGCGACCTCGGTTCGAGCGCCGCACGCAAGTTCGACATCGAGGCCTGGGTGCCGACGCAGGGCACCTACCGCGAGCTGAGCAGCACGTCGAACTGCACCACCTTCCAGGCACGCCGCCTCGACACCCGCTACCGCACCGAGAGCGGCAAGACGGCTCCCGTCGCGACGCTCAACGGCACCCTCGCGACCACGCGGTGGCTCGTCGCGATCCTCGAGACGCACCAGCAGGCCGACGGTTCGGTGGTCGTGCCCGAGGCGCTGCGCGGCTACCTCGGTGGCCTCGAGGTCATCGAGCCGGTCGCGTGAGCCAGGCCGCAGCCGCACCCCGGCCCGGCGACGAGCCCGTGGCCGCCGCCGACCGCTGGCTGGTCGCGCTCGACGTCGACGGCACGATCATGCCCGAGGACGGCACCATCTCCGAGGCCGTCCTCGGCGAGATCACGCGCCTCCACGACCAGGGTCACCAGGTCATGATCGCGACCGGACGCTCGGTGTCGATGACGCTGCCCGTCATGGAGCGTCTCGGTCTCGTCTCGGACTACGTCGTCTGCGCGAACGGTGCGATCACCCTGGGCCGTGACGAGTCGGCTCCGACGGGGTACCGCCGCGTGCACGTCGAGGAGTTCGACCCGACCCAGGTGCTGTCGACGATCCGCGAGGCCCTGGCCGACGCGGGGGCCGGGTACGCCGTCGAAGACCAAGAGGGGCTGCTCCGGTACTGCGGGTCGTTCCCCGCGGCGGCGGCGGCACTGAACGCCGAGAAGGTCGAGTTCGACGACCTCGTCGGCCGGCCGGCGACCCGCGTGGTCGTCGTCTCGCCCGACCACGACACCGAGGACTTCCTCACGGCCGTCGAGCGCATGGGCCTCCAGCACGTGAACTACAACGTCGGCTGGACGGCCTGGCTCGACATCGCCCCGGACGGCGTCACGAAGGCGACCGCCCTCGAGCGCGTGCGGCAGTGGCTCGACGTGCCGCGGTCGCAGGTCCTGGCCGCCGGCGACGGACGCAACGACATCGACATGCTGCGCTGGGCCGCGGCCGAGGGGCGCGGGGTCGCCATGGGCCAGGCACCCGACGACGTCGCCGCGGTGGCCAGCGAGCAGACGTCGAGCGACCTGGACGACGGGCTCGCCGAGGTGCTCGCGACGCTCTGAGTCGGTAGACTCGGCCCCGGTTGCCCGATGCGTGCATCCCGCCACGACATGAACACGACGCCACGGTTGAAAGTGGCGCAGTGATCACATCGTGGCGGCGTAGCTCGTCCGGCCACCGGGAGGGCTGTCCGAGCGGCCGATGGAGCTTGTCTTGAAAACAAGTGGGCAGAGATGTCTCGTGGGTTCGAATCCCACGCCCTCCGCACGCTAGATCCCGGAACGTCCCCGCTTTTCCGAGGGGTTGGCTCACTTATCGGCTCGGCTTGCCCACAGTTTGCCCACAACTGTGTTCGCCAGTCTCTGATCCAAACGCTCGGCTACGGCGTCAAGGTCGTCGTCGAACAGGTCCGAGTACACGTCGAGGGTCATTGAGGCAGACGCGTGCCCGAGCATCCGTTGCACGGCTTTTACGTTCGCGCCTGCGCTGACGGCGAGGCTTGCAGCAGTGTGTCGGAGCGTGTGTGGAGTGATCGGCGGTAGGCCGGCTGAAGTTACAGCAGCGGGGAACCAGCCGTGCCCGTTGTGCGACCGGCGCTCGTGAGTTCCGTGGCGGCTGCTGAAGACCAGATCGTCCTCAGTCTTACCTTCGCACTGCTGGGCAAGCGGAAGGGCCAAGAGGGCCGGGAACGGGACGCTGCGGCGTTTGTGCGTCTTGGGAGTCCCGACCTCGATGCGGTCACCGACCTCGACGGCGTTGACCGTGACATTGATTCGACGTCGGACCATGTCGAGATCCTTAACGCGCAGGCCCACGGCCTCTCCCCAGCGGAGGCCGCAGTAGGCGAGAGTGAGGACGAGTGTGCCGCGATCACCTGCAGCCATGGCAAGGGCTGACACCTGGTCGTGAGTCAGGTAGACGTGTTCCTTCTTCGTCTTGCGAGGGAGGTTGATACCTCGGGCAGGGTTGCTCAGCAGCCGGCGATCCTTCACCGCCACGTCGAGAATCGCTGCCAGGACGCCGTACACGCGAAGCACGGTCGTAGCGCCACGCTCCCGTGACAGGTCGCTGACCCACGTCTGGACATCGCTGTGGCGGATTTCGCTGACCTTGCGTGCGCCCCACCGAGGCTCGACATAGAGCCGCCACGCGATCTCAAGGGGCCGCAGTGACGATGGCTTTAGATGCGACTGGTTCGACAGCCACGGCGGGCCAAGGGTGCCGATGGTCTCACGCGCGTCGGCGGGCTGCACGAACTCTCCGCGAGCCTTGGCGACCTCCACGGACGCCAGGAAGAGGTCCGCATCGCGTTTTGTTCTGAAGCCACGCTTGTCGGTCTGTCGGTGTTCTGGGGTGCGGTAGCGGACGCGATAGCGCTTGCCGGCTGCGGTTTCATAGGGGGTGACGCTTCCCACGGCTAGTCGTCGATCTTGAAGTTCTGCAAGTCGACGCCAAGGTCACGCAGCTCTTGCCGGGTCTTACTGAGCATTTCGCGCGCTTCCTCCACGTACGGCTGGTGAGCTTCGCCGTTGTCGTACTCGTGCTCGCGGAGGCGGACTGCGGCTTCCTCCCACGTGTACCGGTCGAGGGCCTTGATGAGCGAGTTGGCGTAGCCCCGTCCTGGGCCGAGTGTCTTTTCATGCAGAGCTGAGTTCGGCTGTCCAAGGAACCAGCTCATGAGGTAGCGCGAGCGAACTGCCTCAGTGCCTGTCGGT
Organism: Frigoribacterium sp. ME-P-080; assembly: GCF_030209595.1. Lineage (NCBI taxonomy): Bacteria > Bacillati > Actinomycetota > Actinomycetes > Micrococcales > Microbacteriaceae > Frigoribacterium > Frigoribacterium sp. ME-P-080. The sequence continues at coordinate 104,961 of NZ_JARVRR010000007.1, read as the reverse complement.
GTCTTTGCAAGTGCCACGAATCGCTCGGGCTCCTCGAGGGGTAGCGCGAGTGCCACGGGCGGAATGTCGAGCGCCCAAGCCAAAGTCAGCATCTGATCGACAGTGACGTCAGTTTTGCGTCCGCTTTCGATGTTGGCGATGACTCCGCGCGAGATCTCGCCGTTGATTCGGTCGCTCAACTCGCGGGCACTGAAGCCGGCCATCTTCCTGTACTTGGCTAGCCGTGCCCCGAAACCGTCACTTGCTCTGATGCTCACGCTCTCTACTCTAGTGGTCACTAGGGCGCAAGAATAGTTTTGACGACACACCTTCTGTCCACTGGACACAAGTTTCGTCTGCGCGTAGTCTGTGTACAGCAGAGACAATCAGTGTCCTGCAGACGAACGGAGGCAAAGTGGCTTCTCAGCCCTCAAGCCAGACGCAGATGATCGATCGCTACCTGAGCGACGACGATGTCTGCCAGCTCATCCCTGGAATGACACCCAGCAGGCTCAAGAACTTGCGATTTCTTGGCACTGGACCCGAGTACTTGGTACCTACGCCGAAGACCATCGTGTACTCGGAGCGACGAGTCCGCGAGTGGTTGGAGTCGACAGCACGAACCGGGACGGCGGACGCTTCCTGACCTACGTGAACCTCAGTGGAGCTGACCATTCGCTCGACTACAACTCGCTGACTTACCGCGACCCAACTGGGGATGAGGCTGTTCGAAACCTCAGTCCAGGTGACGTCTCGATCACTTGGCCGGATGGGTTCACGATCTGGGTGCCCGCGCCTCAAGCACGGCTCCTCAGTCGGTTCTTGTCTGTGGCCTACTCATTCCGAATGTCTCGGAAGGCCCATATCTGGGCCACTCAGAAAAAGAACGACCCCGCCGCTCTTGCAGGAGCGAACGGGGCCAGGTCCACCACGCAACCATCACGAAGCAGGAGAACCAATGTCTAAGTCAATCATCGCACCCGCCACGGGCAAAGCGACAGCCCCCACTTCGGTGGACGCGCTCACAATCATCGACAACGCCCAGTTCGAACCAGGCACTTACCTCACCGCCTGGAAGCAGAACGGCGACGACTGGCAGCTTTCGGTCGACTACTTCGAGCATGAAGGCAGATGGGCTGTCTACGGGGTTATGGGTACCGACACCAGCCCCCTCACCGTCTCCAAAATGGCGGAGATTCTCGAGGCCCATGAAGACGCGCAGGGTGTTGCCGACCACCTGAACAACACGCACGCCTTGACGCCGGTGCTGCGGAGAAACTGTGAACGGAAAGAACAAGTTGCGGGCTTCCTCGCAGCGATGACCGTCGTGGGGGTGCAGTGAGATGGCGACCGTGACAACAGGCATGAACGGCGACCAGAAGTCCGTCGTACTCATTACGAACCACAGCCGGTACGAGATTACAGAGCATCTGACGCCCTCTGAATCAAAGAAGCTGGCGGTGCAGCTGTTGTCGGCTGCGGGGCGCGCAGAACGGTCCGCAGTGGCGTCGGAGTGGCCGTAGGTAGCCGCATGGAGAGTGACAAGGCGGGAGCCGCGCGTGAAGCGTCGGCTCCCGTTTTTACGTATCCAGACCGAATCGCCCTGAGCCGAGGGGCGGAACGCTACCTCGAGCAGTTGGGCGTGGATTTGCTGACCGGAGAGGTCGAGGCGTACCAGCTTCCACCCTCGCTTCTGCAGTTCTTCACCTTCGCCTTTGAGCAGGGCAAGGCCTCCCGCCAGAACGAGGTCGACAACCTCAACCGTGAGGCTGACCGGCTCTACGCCGAGATGTGCCGACGCATCCCACCCCCTCAGAGCGATCCGCGGAGCTTTGCCGACCTGAGCCGCATACGTGGCGACCACGAGCGAGCTGACCGACACGAACAACGCATGTCATCTATTTCCGAGTCTTTGGGTTTCTCCCGGCCCGAACCGAACACCAAGGACCACACCGCATGACCCGAAACAGCACTCAGCCGGCCAAGCCGCCGACGAGAACGCTTGCCCTGACTCCCTTATCTCTCGTGCGCCCGCAACGGCAGACATTTCTCTGGAATGGACGCATCCCGATGGGCACCGCGACGATCTTCGCCGGCAGAGGCGGCGAGGGAAAAAGCACGTTCTCACTCTGGCTAGCGAGCGCCGTCACGAGGGGGCTGCTGCAAGGAGAGTTCGAAGGCAGCCCCCAGAACGTCCTCCTAGTAGGCCACGAAGACGACCTCGGAACCGTCGTGCGCCCCCGTCTCGACGCCGCAGAGGCCGCCATGGACCGCATCAACGCCATGACCATCAAGACGCACCTCGAAGGAATGGAGCTAAGCGAAGTGCCGTCGATTGCGGACGATCTCCCTCGGATTCGTCAAGCGATCGAGGAGACAAACGCAAAACTCATCATCGTCGACCCACTGACTTCGATGATGGACGGCGCGAACCTCGACAAGACATCCGAGGTGCGGAAAGCGCTCAACCCCTTCACAACCCTTGCGGGGGAGATGAACGTCGCGATCGTCGCGCTCATGCACTTCCGCAAGGGACAGGGCGACACCCGCGACCTACTTAGCGGCAGCCACGCCTTTCGAGACACCGCCCGCAGCGTCATTCTCTTCGCTACGGATGAAGAGACCGGCGCGCGAGTCGGCACGGTGGACAAGTCGAACTACAGCGAGAGCCGGGGCGACTCGTTTGCTTTCCAGTTGGTCTCGGCTCAAGTCCCGGTAGACGACGGGACTCAGGCTCAGGTAGCTCGCGTGGACTATCTAGGCGACTCCACCATTTCGGTGTCAGACATCGTGAACAAGCCTGACGACGTGGATCTTGGCGAAGCAATTGGCGCGGTCGTGGAGTGCGTGAGCCGCCACAGCGAGGGCATCAAGCCTGCAGCCGTCGCCGACGAAACGAACCTGCCAGCCAACGCAGTCCGCACCTACCTGACGCGAGCTGCCAAGCGCGGACTCATCGACAAGGCGGGGCACGGGACGTATCTGCCGAAAGCAACAGCTCCGTCAGTGCGTACATCTGTTGCACCTGTTGCCTCTGTTGCTCTTAACCCCCTAAAAGCAACAAAAGCAACAGAAGCAACTGCGCAACAGGCTGACTCACCTGTTGCTTTGTGTCGTTCCTGCGGACTTCGCCTCAACCCGGCCGTCTCTCACCACGGCATCCATCCGATGTGCGAGGACACCACCAATCTGACTCAACACGCAGCTAGGACGGCCTGAACATGCGACCGATGCAACCGCTTAACCGCCTCGAACTCATTGCCTCGCGCAGCGCCTTGCGCCTCGTGCTGCGTCGAGACACGCAATCAAGGGAAGCAGAGATCGATAGCACCCTTGATGACCTCAACGTCGTGGAGGCACAGGAGGTACTCGACGGAATCGTCCGAACGCTTCTCATCACACTCGACGACCTCGCCATCCGAGGTGGCTTCGAGGAAGACCTGCAATCCAACGTCCGCGCTTTGCTGGCCGCGCTACCTGACATCGAATCCGAAGGAGGCAACCGTGCCTAGACGCAACCGGCTTGCGCGCCCGTACCAGCCCCGTCACTCGTACACGCGCCTCTTGGCTGATGAGCTGCACAGCTTGTGGCGAGAACGACGGGCTGCCCTGTCGAGCCAAAACAACCCATTCGTCCCGCAGCAGGAGGCGTCATGACAGCACGCCATCTCACGCAGCCAGCACTAATTCTCGAGGGCCGAGACGCCGCGATTCTCTGGCAGATAGGCCAACTCGAACCGGCGCGCGTGAAAGCTCGTGGACGCGATGAGGAGGGGTACGCCGTACTTCTCGCGGTCTACCAAGCAGCCCTTACCTGGCGCAATTCCGTCGAGGGAAAAGCTGCAAGCCAGTCGGAGGAAAGACGGGAACGTAGTAACTGGGTCACCCCGACGGATCTTGCAAAGCAGCTCGGGGTGACACCAAGGACCATCCGAAACGACATCGCTGGCGGAATACTCCCGGCGACAAAGAGAGACCGGCAATGGGTCATTGACCTGCCGGACGCCTTCACCTACATCGCCGCGCGCCGGCCCAACTGAAAGCGACACCCATGCCTTCACCGATTAGCTCCACCAGCTACCAGAACGCCAACCTCAACAGCCGCGAGTTCCAGGCTCGCATCGAACAGATCCGTGGTGACGGCATGCTGTCCGATCAGGGCAAACTCGGGGAGATCAAAGCGGAGTACGACCGAGCGCTGGCCACGAAAGCCAAGATCGACGCCGACCGGGTCAAGCAGCTCGAGGCCCGCCGCAGCAGCATTGAGCAGAACCGGTTGTGGCTGCGCCCTAGCGAGGCGGCGAACTCGTCCACGGTCATCGCGTTCCGTGACTCGCAGCAGCGCGCAGACACGCTTAAGGATGAGGCAGAGGCACTGCGCTCCCTCGAACGTTCCGAGCGGTCTGGTGACAACCTCCACGCCCGCGCCATTCTTGCTGCCGCGTTTGAGCCGGACCGCATGTGGATCAACGTCGTCGACGCCTACGTGGCCAAGCACCCCGAGACTGAGGCCGACCTGCACGAGTTGTGGGCAATGGTCAAGGAAGACGGAAGCGGGAATGGGCCGCTTGACACCGATACCTTCGCCCAGCTCCTGGCCACGCCCACAGATGTTCGGCTGCCGCGCGAGCTTGGTGGACGGTTCTAAGACATGGCAGACGGCATCGGGCTGAACAGCCCCGAGATCGAACGCATCGCAGCCGGCAGTTCGTCCGGTGCATCGGACCTCACCAGAGCGATTGCGCAACGTGTCGAGATAGCAGGACGGGCAGGGTTGCCCCCCGAAGCCGTCCGCTTCCTGACAGGAGACGATGAGGCATCTCTTGCCGAATCCGCGAGTTCACTCGCCGGATGGCTGGCGGCCTCATCTGCTGCGAAGCCGCGCATGGTCATTCGCGGGGAAGGTAACCACCCAGCTACGCACCGCAGCGGGTCCGACCTCGAGGACGGACTGCGTAAAGCGCTCAATTTGCCCTCCGCCTGGTAGCCCCTCCACCTCTTCACCGGGCGCCCGCCCACATCAGTCACACATTCATCGCTGATCTCCCGCAGCAGACCTACTGCACGGGAGATCTCTCATGGCGGCAGCCAGCAACTACCAGGCCTGGGTTGAGGTCGTCCCTCAATTCAAGGGCTTCAACAAGTCAGTCGACAAGAACGTCTCGCAGTCCCTCGGTGACGCGGGAGACGCGGGAGGCAAGGCCTTTGGCGGTCGGCTCGCCAGCGTTCTCGGAACCATTGCTAAGCCCATCGCCATCGCTGGTGGTGTCGCTTTTGCAGGCATTGGGGCTGCGGCTGGCGTCGCGCTCACGAAGGGTCTCGACCGGTCTCTGAGCATCCAGGATGCCACCGCGAAACTGACCGGCCTCGGCCACTCCGGCGATGCCGTCAAGCAGATCATGGACAACGCCCTCGCTTCGGTCAAGGGCACAGCGTTCGGCCTGGGGGATGCTGCCGGGGTTGCGGCTGGTGCTGTTGCTGCGGGCATTGAGCCTGGCGAGAAGCTGACTCGTGTACTCAGCCTGATGGCCGACTCGGCAACTATCGCAGGGACTGACCTCAGCTCAATGGGTTCGATCTTCAACAAGGTCGCCGCATCGGGCAAGTTGCAGGGCGACGTCATCGCTCAGCTTCAGGATGCGGGCGTCCCGGTCCTGCAGTTCGTGGCGAAAGAGATGGGTGTCACCGCTGAGGAGGCCGCCAACCTCGCCAGCGAAGGCAAGGTCAGCTTCGAGACCTTCGCCAACGCCATGGAAACCGGCCTAGGTGGCGCGGCGCTTTCATCGGGCAAGACTGCGCGGGGTGCTTTAGCCAACTTAGGGGCAGCCCTCGGCCGCTTTGGAGCGAAGTTCACTGAGCCGGTCGTAGCTGCTGCACCCGCCTTCTTTGGCAGCTTGACCGGTGCTATCGACAAGCTCAGCGAAAAGGCCCAACCTTTCGCGGACCAGTTCTCCACGTGGGTTGGTCCGGCAATCGAGAACGCCGGCACCGCTATCTCCGGCTTTATCAACGGGGAACCCGGAAAACTGGCCGACTTCTTCGGCGGAATCGGCAAAGCGATCGAAACGATCGGGCCGCACATCCCCGCCCTCGTCCGCGGCATTGGCGACTTCGGTGGCAAGGTCGCTGACGTCCTCGGACCGGCGATCAGCGACAACCTCCCCGGCCTCCAAGATCTCGCGGAGACGTTCCTCGATACGGCCACAGACGCACTGCCGCAGATCATCCCCGCGCTGGGCGAACTGGTGTTGGCTCTGCTGCCGATTTTGCCCGCGATCACACCGCTGATCACGCAAGCACTGCCGCCCCTGATTGACCTCTTCGGTCAGCTCGTGGATGTGGTCTACAGCGATGCGACCGGACTCGATCAGCGCGTTGCAGCCTTCAAGGGACTCGGAGACGCACTCGCGTTCCTGCTTGGCGCACTCCCCGGCCCTCTGGTACTCCTGCCTCAACTTGCGGATGCGTTCAGCAGCACGGAGGGGGCTGTCAACTTCGTGGAGCAGGCCATGTCGGGAAAGCTTGGCCCCGTCATCCAAGCCATTGGCGGGTTCATCTTCGACCTGGCCTCCACGTTCCGAAACGCACTGACCTCAATTCGGTTGACAGTCGAAACGGGGGTCGAGGCGGTCCGGTCAGCCTTCGACCGCGTGTTCAACAGCCTGCCGACACCGGTGCGGAATGCTCTTTCGACCGTTGGGTCCGTGATTTCGGGTGGGATCAGCGGTGCTGTGTCCACTATCGCGACGCTCGGCCCTCGAGCCGTCTCTGCCCTTGGGAACACCGGATCTCTCTTGGTCGGTGCAGGCCGAAACCTTGTCGACGGATTCATTGCCGGAATGGTCGGGGGCATCGGTCGGGTCGCTGCTCGCGCTGCGGAGCTTGCAAACGCTGCACGCACTGCGGCGGAACGGGCATTGGACATCAACTCCCCGTCTCGGGTCTTCCGCGACGAGATTGGCGTCATGGTCGGACGTGGCTTCGCTGATGGTCTCGACAAGTCAGGCGGCCTTGTTTCGAGCGCGATGGGACGCCTCACCGCCACTCCGCCACTTGTTGCTCCAGTAGTCGAGACCGCGCCCCTGAGCGCACGGGCACGAGTGAGCATGGCGGCTGCTCCTGCCTTTGATCAGTCCAATGCAACCGGAAACGCGTCGGGCGGCGCTTTCGTCGGCACGCTCGTGCTGGACAGTGGCGAGTTCCTAGGACGGGTCCGCGGTGAAATTCAAGCCGCCGACCAGCAGGGGCAGATGAGCAACCGCATGGGCCGTCAAGTGCGCTAGACCACCCTGCAAGTGAATTCACAGAGGCCACCCTTGGGGGTGGCCTCTGTCCAGTCCGGAATAGTCGCTACGAACTGCATTGGCTAGGAAAGGCAAGACTTCTCCCCGCGATCGCAGTCCCTGGGCAAGCACAGGCCCTCGTAACGGGGGAGGCAATCCTCGGGTGATGTCGCTATGGTCTTTGCGTGACGTCGAACGGGCCATCTGCACTCATCGTGCGGCTATGGCGCTGGGACGCAGAACGCCTCGTGAAAGACGCAGTGGCCGACTATCGCCAACGCCAAGCACAGAATCGTCCGTTGCTTTACAGCGTCTCTGTCTGGGGGATGGAGCCCGGGGAGAATGAAAAGCGAGAGAGTTTGGTTCAACGGCTGTGCGGATACGTATCAAGCAAACGCAAGGCCCCGCGGGCGGCTTTCGTGAGCCTCGCCGCCCTAACGGGGGCAGGCTTTGATGTCCAAGAGAGCACCGAACCAAAACACCACTACGACGTGGTGATCCAAGATCCCACCGACGAGCTTGAGATTGCCAGACTTGCAGCAGTATTCAGCAACACAGAAGAGAGAAGGTTCCCGGCATGTTTACCCTCGACTTCGTGAAGGTTCCGGCCAAGGTGGTCGTTGACCCGAACAGCGTGAGTTTCATGAACCCGGATTGGAGCGTCGCCCTTCTCGAGGAAGCCTCCCAAGTGCCGGTCGTTGGTGAGCGCATCGTTGCCTACCAGCCCGAAGTAGATGCTCCCGACTGGTTGGGCTATGCACGGGTTGAAGCTGTCGATCAAGTGCATGGGCTCGTTCATTTCAACGTGGATTGGGATAACTTCGCCGAAGAGTCGACACCTGTCTCGGCGGCGGCTCGACTCGTCAATGCCTCGACGGCTCTCGTCAGCGAGTTACTGTCCGGTCCTCGATTTCCTGAGTCTTTTGCGGTGTCCGGGCGACGTTTCGTTCCCTCTGGGGCGGTTGTCTAATGCGTCTCGCTGTCGCCATTTTCTGCGAGTCAATGACATTGCAAGAGGGCTCACTTAACGCGCTGCGGATGCCTGTCAATCAGATCAATCGATCATCGTTCCCGGCAAGGCTGGGAGCAAGCCTCCTTGTCGTCCCTGAGTTCGAACCCGGGGAAGAGACTGACTCCGTACCTCTAAAGATCGAAATTGTGAAGTTGGCGACATTAGAGGAGCCAGACGAGGTGCTCGCAGAGCTGCAGGGGCACATCACGACCGAGATCGAGGACGACGAGGTGTCTACCTATACGCCCGTGCCTTCACCCTTCGCCGATCTCGTGCTGCCTTCACCCGGTCTCTACGCGGCTAGAGTGAGCCTCGGCGATCTCGAGCCTGCTCTCATCAAGGTTCGGGTAAGCCTGATCGAAGGCACAGGATAGGGACGGTGCGGCACACGAAGGCTGCTATCCAAGCCACTCTTCAGTCGCCAGAGTCCATATGAATCAGAGCTTGACGAACTTCTCGACGGCTTCCGCGGAAGACTTAAGTGCAGCCCAGTCGTAAGCATTCGATTCTCGTGGACTCAGGAATTGAACACGGGTTCGGAGTGGACCTTCTGCTTCGATCAGAAGCGCATTCCCGCTAGCGGCGGTCAGCTCGCCACGCACGTCGAGGAGGGCTGCAGCGCCGGCGGGGTCGTGGGCTTTGATCTGCTTCGACGCAGCGGCCAGCGACTTGCCTATGGCTTTCCGGCTGCTTGCGTCGAGCTTGTCCGCCGCCAGCCTCGCCCCAAGGTCGTGCAGCCCCTCGAGCAACTGGGCTGCCTCCGCGTAGACGCTCTCGTCTTGCTCGGCCACACGTGTGTACCGGTTCGCTTCGATCTCCACCAGGCCGTAGCTGTGGAGCTGCGCGATCGCCTCACGGACAGGCGTGCGGGAGACTCCGAGCCATTTGACGAGCTGGTCGTCGTTCAAGCGCTCACCCGGCTCGAGCGTGCCGTCAACAATGGCGGCGAGCATCTTGTCGAACACGACATCGCGGAGGAGTCGACGAGGGCCGGTGGTTTCTTCGGTCTGAGGGATCGGCATGGGCTTGAGAATAGTCGATGGTGTGTCTGATATGTCAAGACCATTGTGGCCCCTCGCCTCGCGAACAATTCGTGGCTCAGCGCGTCGAAAGTCCCTACAGTGGCTAGGTGGAACAGCGCCCGTGGAGCAACAAGCAACTCAAGGACTTGAGCAACCACATCCGGGATGACTCTGCTCCTCATCCCGCTTTGCCTGACTACGACCAAGTCATGGTCTACTACAACGATCTAGCCGCCGAGGTGCTGGTCGCGCTGCAGACCTATGATTGGGCCGCCTTGCTCGGTCACAACGATTTTCGAATCAGTTCCCGCCCCAAGACAATCGATACTCTCCGGCAGAAGCTCCGCAGGCAGCCGAACCACACCATTGCCACCATCAACGATGTGGCGGGTGTTCGCTTCGAGGCGCGAATGACTTTGGTGCAACAAGAGATAGTTGCAAAGGCCATTGCCGATGCCTACGGCCAGAAAAACGACAGTATTTCGGATCTGCGAGAGACGCATCACAGCGGCTATCGAGCCATGCACGTCAGGTTGACGTTCCCCGGTGTGGGTCGAGTCGAGGTCCAGGTTCGGACGTACATGCAGGGCGCATGGGCTAACGCATATGAGCGAGCTGCCGATGTGTTCGGTCGAGAGACTCGCTACGGCGACATTCCGCAAGATGAGACTGTCCGAACGATCGTCGAAACCCTGCAGACGATCTCGACAAGCTTCATTCGGGATTACGAACTGATGGAGTCTGCTGTCATGAAAAGCCGTGAAGAGGTTGATCCACTTGTGGCTGCAGATCTCGTCTCGCCTTCGGAGTCAAAGCGTCAAAAAGCCCGCGACGCGCAGTCCAAGATCGATGCTTTCGACAAGCAAGTAATTGAGACCCATCAGTTCGTCGTAGATCAGCTGGCGTTCTTGGAGGGTGTCTTCACTAGAGTTCAATTGGAATGGGAGCTGAGCTAATGCCCGGATTTGTAATCGAGTACAACAGGCGGTCCGGAACGCGGCGCGTGACGAGCTACCTGGGAGTCGACGGTCACCGTGAGGCCATGCGTCAGCGTCTCCTGCTTGAAAGAGAGCGCCAAGACTTGAACATCGAGATTGTGTCGCTGATTAGCGACTCTCTAGACACCGTTCAGGAGACTCACTCGCGCTACTTCCAAGGCCGCGACGTCGCCGCGGCTAGCTAAAAGCCTCTCTTTCGACCTTGCACGAAAAGGCGAGGCTCATCTATTCGGAACTAAAAGTCCTGTCCTTCATCCGGCTCTCGATCGGATCGGCTGATGAGGTCGCGGATCTCGGGTTCATGCTGAAGCATCCAGGCGACAGCGCTGTTCAGGCTGTCGAACTCAAGCAGCCATGGTCGACGCCCTGACGCGTCCCGGCAGTACGCGTAGCAGTGGTAGCGCGGGCCATTGCCGGCCGAGCGTGCGGTGACCCAACCAAGTGGCGGGCCGGGCTTGACCTGGATAACCCAGAAGCCATGGGCACCTGGCATTGGTGTGTGCGCGTGGGGATGGCTCGGTACCGGTTTGCTCAGAGCCGTCCTTGCTGCTTCGCCACTCCCACGGACTCCCATCCTCGGAGCATTGCACCTACCTCTGACAAGAGGCTCAAGGCTCGTGCGTGGATTGCTCCTGCTCCTCGAGGGTGGCTTCATATGCCACCTGCAGGTCGGCAGCCTCCCGAGCCTGGCTTGCAGCCAGTCGTTCTTCTAACCGCTGGATGGACTCCTCATGCTCTGGTGCGAATGACTCACGTCGGAGGTAGCGAGCCATCGTGAAAACAGCATCCGCGGAGAGAGAGAGGGCGACTCTGTACGTGCTGAACCACTCGTAGCCGTATGGCGAGTGAGGGTCCAAGGTTGGCAATTCATCGATGAGTATGCCTAAGCGCTCTAGGTAATCGCGGGTTAGCTTGTCTGCGACCAGGATTCGAAGAACGTCAATGCGCAGAGACCGGTCGCCCGTCCAAATTGTCCGAAATGTGGGGACATACGAACGACCTCCCGCGATCTGCCCGGGGCTTGGCGCGGCATCCTGGAATTCGCGATGAAGCGAGACATACTCTTCAAACAGGTCGAACGCCTTGTTCCGAGACTCAAGAAATTTGGCGTCTTGCTCCTCCTGGACGCGGTCACCTCTCCGCACCTCCGCCTCGTGCTGGTGCCTCGATTCCTCTAGGCGGCTTTGATCCTTCGATGAACGTATTTGCGCAATAAGGGTAAAAGCTCCGCCGAGGATTCCACCCAGAAGTGCAGCCCCGAGCGTTCTGATCCACTCCCAGAAGTTGGGGTCCGCAAGAAAGTCGGCGTTCATAATCAGTAGTCGAGGAAAGATTCGACGAGCGGTGCGCCGTTCGAGCCGACGACCGTGCATTCGACGGTGGCACGACGTTCAGCCCCGAAAGCATTGGTGATGTCGGCACCAGCTTTGAGGAACCACTTGTCGTCGACGATCTGACTCGTGCCGTCGATCAGCCAGTCACCATTCCAGCCGTAGACGTACGTGTCCTGTCCATACTGATCGCAGGCGGTCACAGCCCAGCCGGCGTCTAGGCCACTACTAGTGGTGGTCGGTCCGGCAGGTTGCACTGGGGCCGCAGTAGGTGCTGGCGTGGAACTGGTCTCACTCGGCTCCGGAGACTCCTCGGCGTCAGGCTTGCTCACGCTCAGAACGACCGTCTCGCCCTCTTGAAGAGGAGAACCCGCCGCCGGGTCCATGCTGTCGACGTTCCAGTTCGACCGTATGAAGACGTGATCGTCACCAGCGTCGAACTCGACCTCATAATCCGCCAAGCTGTCCTCAGCGGCTGCTCCGTCCATCCCCACGACATCGGGCACCCGCGGCAGGGGGGCAGGCTCCGAACAGCCGGCAAGCACGAGCATGAGGCATGCGACGACGCTGGCGGTAGTGGTCTTCTTCACGGTTCCCCCTAAGCCGCAACAACCGTCACGAGTGTCCTGACTATAGGGATGACAGACCCTCAAGTCGAGTCCTGGCTGCTGCAGCCAACCTGACGCAATCCGTGTGTGAAAAGGCACTATGCCGCCCGAGGGCCGTGGCCTGGGGGGAGAGGGGGGGTGCGGCCCAGGTACGCGTCGTCACACTGCTCATCGGATCTGGGTAGCTAATCGTCAGTTCAGATCGTCAGCTATTCACGCCTGCTCGAGTTGCATTTCGCATGGCGTAACAGGCCGAGGCAGCGCCGTCCAGAACCCTTAGATCGTAGGTATGAGACGAGCAAAAGGAACTGGCAGCTTCTCCCGCGTACCAGCCGATGAGCGTGCCCCCCTCCGGCATTGGAAGGCGGCCCTTGACCTCCCCCGGTCCGGAGACGGCAAGCGACGGCGGCAAGTGTTCCGCTCCAAGGATCGGGCAGTCGTGCTGCGAAAGCTTGAGCTAGCCATTCATGCCAGGGATAGCGCTATACGCCGGCCCAAGGTCCCCGCCCTGTTGGTGACGCCCCCGCTCGTTCCAAGTGGCAGCACGGGTGAGTGGTTGCGCTACTGGCTAGTGGAGATCGCAGGTCGGGAGGTCAAGCCTCGGACTGCGGCGAACTATCAGAGCACGGTGCTCAACCACCTTCTGCCTCAGGTTGGGCAGGTCCCACTTGTTGAGCTGAGCGCAGCAGACGTCAGGGGCGTCACGAGCGCCGTCCTCGACAAAGGACTCTCGTCCACCACCGCGCTACACGCTTACCGTGTTCTCGCCATAGCTCTCGCCGCTGCTCATCGAGAGGGACACACGTACCGGGATGCAGCCAAGCAGGTCCGTCCTCCCCGGAAGACACGGCCTGACCTTGCGGTCCTTTCAGCAGACCATGCTCGGACCATCATCGATGCCTCTCGCAGTGACCGTCTCGGGTCGCGGTGGGCGGCAGCGCTGCTGACGGGCGCAAGGCAGGGTGAGCTTCTAGGACTCGAGCTAGACCGCGTTGGTGACTCGCTTGACCTGTCGTGGCAGTTGCAGCGACTGACCTGGACACACGGATGTGGCGGAAGGTGCGGGTGGAATCGAGGGGCCGACTGCCCTGACAAGCGCGTAGTCGCGCCTGCGGGGTTCGAGAGTCGTCACCTCACTGGGGGACTGTGGCTGACCCGTCCCAAGTCGGCAGCGGGGTGGCGGCAAGTGCCTCTCGTCGGCTCCCTCCGCATTGCTTTCGAGGCGAGGCGCGAACTTGCCATGACTGAGGCCAATCCGCACGGGCTGATGTGGACCGGATCGGTTGTGACGGGCGCGCCTATCGACCCCTCCGTGGACAATCGTGCGTGGAAAAACTTGCTCCGTGGACTGCAGGTGCCCCAGGCCCGTCTGCATGACGCCCGGCACACCGCGGTGACCCTGTTCTATGAGGCTGGTGTTCCCGAAGTCGTGACCATGGACATCGTTGGTCACTCAACTGCTGCGATGACTCGGGCTTACAGGTCGACGGGAGAGACAGGGCGGCTGGGGCAAGCCTTGCTGAGCCTGCAAAGCCTCATCGAGGGGACTCGTGACTACTAGCGCGATATCTGGCGGGCTTGCCCACGGAATGCCCACAACCGACAAGATCGAACAGGAGAGTGACAAACCGAAGTGCGTCCGGGTAACCCGTAAGTACGGGCATTTAGGTAATGATTGACGAAGCCGGACGCTGTTGGGGTGGGTTCGAATCCCACGCCCTCCGCCAGACGGGTCGCGCGTTCCGCGACTGACGCGACCCGTGCCTCCTAGGCCTTGGCGGCGGCGTAGGTCGCGAAGGCCTCGCCGATCAGGGTGCTGAGATCGCGCCAGGTGGTGTCGTCGACCGAGACGGCGGCGTCGCCGTCGACGAAGCCCGCGTGCTTGTGCAGCACGTCCGAACCGACGGCCGGCAGCACGAAGAAGTCGCGGGTCCAGTCGTCGGTGTCGGCCATCACCGGCGCGCGGTACCAGTCGAGGTAGCCGTCGAAGACGTCGTTGCGCTCGTCGCCCTTGAGCCAGGTCTCGACGGAGTCCCGCCACGCGTCTCGGTTGGTCTCGCCGTTCATGTGGTCCTCCCGGGCCTGGTGCGCGCGCGGGAGCGTCCGCGACCGCCCGTCCAGTCTCCCAGGTCGGCCGCCGCGAGGGCCGCCGTGACGACCTCCTCGGGTGCCGTGCCCGGAACCCCGCCAGAGGCCCTCTCCGACCCCCGTGGCCCCCGAAGTGGAACGCTCCGTCCCCCCGAACAGGGACTGAACGCCGAGGCACCCCCGTGTTGCACTGATCGAGCCCCCCGTTGCGGTCCCGCACCGGTCGGCACCCCGGGTGGGCCGAACACCGCCCGGGCCCCTCGACACCAGGACCCCAGCCATGACCCACATGACCCCGACGACCCGCGCCGCCGTCGTCCTCGGCGTCGCCGTCGCCCTGACGGCCGGCCTCGCGGTCGCTCCCGCGCGAGCGCACGCGGCCCCCGTCGACCCCTCGGCGACCTCGGTCACGGCCTCGCCGACCACGGCGTCGAGCCCGCCCGCACGGTCGTCCAAGTCGGCCGAGCGCGCCATCGCCGCCTTCACCTCGCGCGGCGAGCGCGGGTCGACCGGGGCGCCGGTGTCGCCCGACCCGACCTCGACGTCGGTCCCGTCGGTCCCGTCAGTCCCGTCGGTGACGACGCCCGCCGCGGTCTCGCAGACCATCCGCACCACGCCCACCACGACGCTGTTCCGGGGCGGTCTGTACGTCGACCCCGCCGGTGAGGCGGCGCGCGCGGCGACCACGCTGACGTCCGAGGGACGGACCGCCGAGGCCGCGGCGGCCCGCACGATCTCGAAGCAGCCGGTGGCGACCTGGCTCGGCAGCTGGCTGACCGACGCCCAGCTCGTGAAGAAGATCGACGGCACCGTCGCCGCCGCGGAGAAGGTCGGCGCGACCCCCCTGTTCGTCACGTACAACATCCCCAACCGCGACTGTGGCAGCCACTCGGCGGGTGGGTCGGCCGACAACGCGGCGTACCTGCGCTGGAACTCCCTCGTCGCCTCGCGGCTGGCGGGCCACCGGGTCGTCGTGGTCGTCGAGCCCGACGCCCTCACGCTCATCAGCAACTGCCCCGAGCAGACGAGCGGGCGGGAGGCCACCATCGCCTCCGCCGTCGCGACCCTGGCGGACGCGGGCGTCCCGGCCTACCTCGACGCCGGCAACTCGAACTGGGTGCCGCCGCAGACCATGGCCGCGCGCCTCAAGGCGGCCGGTGTCGACCGCGCGCGCGGCTTCGCGACCAACGTGTCGAACTACTACCCGGTCGAATCCGAGCGTGCCTACGCCGAGAAGGTGTCGCTGGCGACGGGAGGCGCACGGTACGTGATCGACACGTCGCGCAACGGTCGCGGCTGGAAGGGCACGTGGTGCAACGCGCCCGGGGCCGGCCTGGGGGTCGTGCCCTCGGTGCAGACCGGCACGACGAAGCTCGACGCCCTGCTCTGGATCAAGACGCCCGGGGCGAGCGACGGCGAGTGCAACGGGGGACCGGCCGCCGGCAAGTGGCACGCCTCGTACGCCGTCCAGCTCGTCGCGAACCGTGCGACCGGCTGAGTCCCGGCATCGGCCCAGGACCGCCTGGGTAGTATCTCCATCTGCCCGTACACCGAACGGTGCCCTTCTGCCCGCTCGATCCTCGAACGATCCCGAGGCCGCGCGAGCGAGGGTCGCCCTCGATGACCGAGAGGACACCGCGTGAGCGACCTTCGCGACCGATCCGGCCGTGGCCGACGAGCTGCCCGACCCGAGGCGACCGCCTCCGGACGCCGTTCCGCCCCCGCGACGACGGGAGTCGCCCGACACGGCCGGCTCAAGAGCGGAGGCGCGGTGCGGGCCGTCACGAAGGTGGTGGCCGCCTCGGTGGCCGTCCTGCTCGTGAGCGGAGCCTCGGTCGGCGCCATCGCGGCGTACCAGGTGCGCAGCGACCTCGGTGACGGGGTCGAGCTGCAGGCGGCCCAGGGCGAGACCACGAAGCCCGCTCCGCCGTCGATCAGCGAGTACGAAGGCGGCTTCAACATCCTCGTCGTCGGGACCGACAACGACGCCAGCCAGGACCAGGGGGCGTTCGGCGAGCGGGACGCGACCCTGAACGACGTCAACATCCTGCTCCACGTGTCGGCCGACCACACCAACGCGACCGCCGTCAGCATCCCCCGCGACATGGTCGTGCCGATCCCGTCGTGCGCGAAGGAGGACGGCTCGGGGTACTACTCGGCGATGTCGGCCCGACCCATCAACGAGGCCTACTCGTACGGCGGGCTGAGCTGCGTCGCCTCGACCGTCTCGAGCCTGACCGGTCTCGACATCCCCTTCGCGGGCATGATCTCGTTCAACGGCGTCATCGAGATGTCGAACGCCATCGGCGGCGTCCCCGTGTGTGCCGCGACGCCCATCAAGGACCGCTACACGGGTCTCGACATCCCGGCCGGCGAGACCGTGCTGTCGGGTGCCGACGCCCTGGCCTTCCTGCGCACCCGCCACGGCGTGGGCGACGGGTCCGACCTCGGCCGCATCAGCAGCCAGCAGGTCTACCTCTCGTCGCTGTTGCGGACGGTGAAGAGCGCCGACACCCTCAGCAACCCCACGAAGCTCTACTCGTTGGCCCGCGCCGCGGCGAGCAACATGACCCTGTCCGACCAGCTGACCAAGATCGACACCATGGTGCAGATCGGTCTCGCGCTCCGGGACCTGCCGCTCGACGCCGTCAACTTCGTCCAGTACCCCGGCACGACCGGAGGCTCGGGCGTCTACGAGAACAAGGTGCAGCCCGACGAGGCCGTGGCGACCCAGCTCTTCGACGCGATCGCGAACGACGTCCCGTTCTCGATCCCCGAGGGCAGCACCGGCATCGGCTCCGAGAACACCGCCACGGGTGACGGTGCGGCGGCGACACAGGCCCCGGCCGCTCCGGCCGAGACGGCTGCTCCGGCCCAGACCGCTGCTCCGGCCGACACGGCGGCACCCACCGATCCGGGCGCGGGGGCGTCGACCACGCCTCCGACGACCGAGGTCATCGAGGGGCTCACCGGCCAGACGGCGGCCGACCAGACCTGCTCGGTGGCGTTCGGCTCGAACTAGGCGCTCCGCCGAGAAGTCGCCCCGGCGAGTAACCAGCTCGCCGGGACGACCGGTGACCTCAAGCGGCGGCCCGAACCGGCACGCATGAGAACCCCGCGATGCCGGGATCAGGGGTGCGGCACCGTGGGGGGTGTGGAGGCCGGCGTCGGTGCCGGCGGCGAGCCCCTCGGGCGCAACCGTTCGGGTGCGGCGCTCGATGGTGGGGCACGTGACGCGGCGACCGTCGGGGGGCGTGTTCGGCAAGGGTGAACGGGCCCGTGCTGTCGGGCCCCGGCCCCTCGGCCGTCGTCGGCGTCAGGGGTACTCTATGTGTCGGCACAAATGCCGACAAGCCGATCACGCCCCCCAGAGCGGGTGGGGCACGGGTGGTTCTGTCCACGCCCGTCCCGGCCGGACGTCCGACCGGCGCCGGGCCCCGGTTCGGCATCTGGCCTCCGGGCCGCTATGCTTGTCCCTGCGCGTTCGCTCGCGAGCCGCATGGAGCCGTCGCATAGTTCGGCCTAGTGCACCACCCTGCTAAGGTGGAGTTCCCTTTGTGGGAACCGTGGGTTCAAATCCCACCGGCTCCGCGGAAAGCCACGTCGGTTCTCTCTCTCGCCAGAGATGTTCCGGGGTGGCTTTTCTTCTGCCCGCTCGAGGGCCCACCGACGTCGCCCGGCACGGGGCCTTCCCGCCCCGTCGCGCGTAGCGTGATCGGTGACGACGAGTCGTCTCGACTGCAGGGAGAACCACGGGTGAAACGCATCCACTACACCGACGAGTACCTGGTCACCGGCGACGCGATCGCGGCGGCCGTCGTCGAGTACGCGCGAGCGCTGGCGATGCAGAACAAGTCCGACATGGTCGACCTGCCCGGCATGGATCGTGGCGGGGTGCACCAGCGGTTCCAGGTGCTGCTCGGTCCCGCCAGCCAGATGCTGGTCTCCGAAGAGCAGACCGACGAGGCCGAGATCGACGACGACGCCCTGGTCGACGACATCGAGGGGCGCATCGGCCGCCTCCGCGGAATCGAGCCCCAGACCGCCGAAGCGGCCGAGCGCATCTCGCTCGACAGCGACGAGTTCTGAGCCTCCCGCACTGCCCGACGCCTGTCGTCCACCCCGTTGTCAACCCCCACGCTCGATCGGACGACCGACTAGCGTCGAGACCATGAGTCCCTCCGCGCCCGCGCGCTCGACCGACCCCGTCGAGCCGGTCACCCTGGGAGGCGCGGGTCCGGTCGTCGGGACGGCCACCGCTCTCGTCGTCGAGGGGCTGCGATCCCGTCCGGCGCCCTCGGTGGGCGACGCACTCGACCTCGCCGTCGAGCTCGGTCGACACGGGGCCCTGCCCGGACTCGGCTCGACGGCCGACCTCTGGCAGGCCCTGGCGACGCTCGCCGCCCACGATCTCGGTGAGGCCCGAGCGGCCGAACCGCACCTCGACGCCCTCGCCATCCTCGACCAGCACGCCGAGGTCGGCGCCGCGACCGCCACCGAGATCCTGTCCGACGAGGACGACGGCAACCGCTCCTCCGTCCCCCCGCGCGCTCGGACCGCCGACCCGTTCACCTGGGGCGTGTTCGCCGCCGAGGGGCCCGGCGTCCGTCTGACGGCGACCCGGGGCCCGGACGGGTCGGGTCCGTGGTCGCTGGCCGGCACGAAGCCCTGGTGCTCCCTGGCGGGCACCCTCGACGGCGCGCTCGTCACCGCCTGGGTCGGCGACGAGCGTCGGCTGTTCTCGGTCGACCTCCGTCAGGCGGGCGTGACCGTGACGGCGGACGCCTGGCACGCCAGGGGCCTCGTCGAGATCCCCTCCGGCCCGGTCGACTTCGACGACGTCGAGGCACGCGAGGTCGGCGCCCCCGGGTGGTACCTCGAGCGTCCCGGCTTCTCGTGGGGCGGGATCGGCGTCGCGGCGTGCTGGTACGGCGGCGCGGTCGGCGTGGCCCGCACACTGTTGGCCGCGGCGGTGACCGCCTCGTCGCGCACGCCGGAGCGCCCTGCCGACCCGCACCTCCTGCAGGCCCTCGGCCTCGTCGACACGCGACTGGCCGACGCCCGCCGGGCGCTGGTCGAGGCCGCCGACCTCGTCGACGCCGGTGAGGCGACCGGTGACGCCGGGCGGCTGCTGGCCAAGCGCGTCCGCGGGACCGTCGCCCACGCCTGCGACGACGTGCTCGCGCGGGCGTCCCGTGCCCTCGGCCCGGCCCCGCTCGCCACCGACGCGGCCCACGCCAAGCGCGTCGCCGACCTCGAGCTCTACCTCCGCCAGCACCACGGCGAACGCGACGACGCGTCGCTCGGCCAGACGGTCCTGCGTCGGGCCGTGGCCGACGGACGTCCCACGTGGTGAGCTTCGACGGTCGCGCGCCGGGGACTCCGGTGGAGACCTGGGAGGCCGACCCGCGCCTCCTCGACCTGCCGCAGCTCGATGGCGCCGTCGTGCCGACCAACGCGTCGCGCGTGGTCGTGCTGGCCGCCCACCCCGACGACGAGACCCTCGGTGCCGGCGGGCTCATCGCCCACGCGGCCGCCCGGGGCATCCCGGTCATGGTCGTCGTGGTGACCGACGGCGCGGCCTCGCACCCCGGCTCGACCTCGAGCGCCGAGGACCTCGTCGCGACGCGGGCCGAGGAGGCGCGGGTCGCGGTGGACCTGCTGGGTCACGACGTCGAGCTGGTGCACTGGAGCATCGCCGACGGGACGGTCCGCGAGGCCCGTGCCGAGATCACCGAGCGGCTGCGTCCCCTGCTGCCCGGGCCCGGTGGCCTGCTCGTCGCGCCCTGGCGCGGCGACGGGCACCGGGACCACCGCGTGCTCGGCGAGATCGCCGCCGAGCTGGCGGCCGAGGCGGACCAGGCCGGCACGACGGTGCTCGAGTACCCGATCTGGCTGTGGCACTGGGGTTCGCCCGACCACCCCGACGTGCCCTGGCCGTCGCTGCGGCTGTCGCCCCTGGACGCCGTCGCCGACGCCGCGAAGCGCTCGGCCCTCGCGGCGTACGTCTCGCAGCGCCGACCCCTCTCGACCGCGCCCGAGGACGCACCCGTGCTGCACCCGGTGTTCGAGCGGCACTTCACCCGCGGGCGCGAGGTGTTCGTCGTGGCCGGGTCGCAGGCGGACGGTCGGGACGCGGGCGGCCAGGACACGGACGGCCAGGGCGCGGGCGCCGCGGCGTCGGTCCCGGCGACCGAGGCGACGTTCGACCGGACGCACGCCCGCCGCGCCGACCCGTGGCGGGTCACGACGCGCTGGTACGAGCGCCGCAAGCGCGCCCTCACCGTGGCGTCGCTGCCGCGTGAGCGCTACGGCCGCGTGCTCGAGGTGGGCTGCTCGATCGGCGTGCTGACGGGCGACCTGGCCCCCGCGGCGGACCGCCTGCTGGCCCTCGACGTGTCGTCTGTCGCCGTGCAGGCCGCCCGCGAGCGGCTCGCGAACATGCCCCACGTCACGGTCGAGCAGGCCGACGCCGCCGCCGACTACCCGTCGGGCACCTTCGACCTCGTCGTGCTCAGCGAGGTCGGCTACTACCTGGCCCCGGAGGCGTTCGGGCGGTTGGTGGACTCGATCGTCGACGGTCTGGCCGACGACGGCGACGTCGTGGCCTGCCACTGGACCCAGCCCGAGGGGGACTTCCGGCAGCACGCGGACGACGTCCACGCCCGGCTGGGCGCCGACCCGCGCCTCCACCGGGTCTCGCACCACGTCGAGGGCGACTTCGTGCTCGACGTCTTCTCGCGCGACCCCCGGTCGGTCGCCCAGCGGACGGGCCTGCGATGAGCGACGCGCCCGCCCGATCGACCCCGGCCTCGACCCCGGCCCGCCCCGTTCGTGCCGTCGCGGTCGTCGTCCCCGCGCACGACGAGGAGGAACTCGTCTCGCGCGCCCTCGACGGCGTCGACGTCGCGCGGCGGCACACGGCCAGGACCCATCCGGAGGTGCGGGTCGTCGTCGTCCTCGTGGCCGACGCCTGCACCGACGGAACGGTGGCGGCCGCTCGTGCGCACGCCCGCGTGACCGTCGTCGAGATCGAGGCCCGCGGGGTCGGCGTCGCACGGGCCGTCGGCGTCGACGTCGCCCTGGACGAACTCGGCGCGCCCTCGGACGACCTGCCGCTCGACGCGGTGTGGCTCGCCTGCACCGACGCCGACTCGGTCGTGCCGCCGGGCTGGATCGACGACCAGCTCGACCGGGCCGCCTCGGGCACCGACGTCGTGATCGGGACCGTGCGCCCGGACTTCTCCGACCTCTCGCCGCGTCAGATCGCGGCCTGGACGGCCCGGCACACGCCCGGGCGGCCGAACGGCCACGTGCACGGCGCCAACCTCGGGGTGCGGGCGTCGTCGTACCGGTCCGTCGGCGGGTTCGCACCCGTCGACCTGCACGAGGACAACGTCCTCGTCGACCGGCTGCGCGACGCCGGCGCGACGCTCGTCGCCTCGGACGTCGGCGAGGTGCTGACCTCGGGACGGCGCGACGGACGCACGTCGGGCGGCTACGCCGGCTACCTCGCCGTGGACCTGCTGGCCTGACGAGGCCGGCACCGCGCCTCCTCGTCCCGAGCCCAGCGTGTCGCACCGCGTTTCGTGCACGGCGCCGCGTCTCTACCCGGTGCCGTGCACGAAACGCGGTGCGGTGCGGTGCGGTGCGGACCGGCTCAGGCGACGGGCCCGAAGCCCGTGCGGAAGCGCTCGAACGTCGTCGCCCAGTAGGCGCGGAGGGCGTCGACGCGTTCGTCGTCGGTGGTCGTGTCGGCCCAGGGGTCGTAGACGCCGCGCAGCACGGCGATGACGGCACCCCAGGTCGAGTGGATCAGCAAGGACGTGGTCAGGTCGTCCCGTGAGGGGCCGACGGCCAGGCCGATCACGTCGCCGACGCGTTCGGTCATGGGGACGCCGACCGCGAGCACGTAGGGCAGCAGGGGTTCGTGCGTCCGCAGCAGGTGGCGGAGGCTGATCATGTAGTCCACGAGCTGGGTGTCGACGGCCGACAGCAGCAGCAGCTCGAGCAGGTCGATGTCGGTGCCCTGGAAGGACGCCAGCATCGACAGGTCGGAGGCGTCGACCGCCGCGCCCGCCTTGTTCAGGAGCACCGAGGCCACGGCGTCCTCTTTGCACGAGTAGTGGTTCGCGAAGGTGCGCCTCGAGTAACCGGCCAGAGCGGTGACGTCCTCGACGACGAAACCGTCGAAGCCCTTCTCGGTCGCCAGTCGGAAGGCCGCGTCGGCGAGCCCACGGCTCGTCGCCCGACGCTTCTCGTCGCGCCCGCCGACCGCTTCCGTGCCGAATCGGGTGAGGTCCCCACGCGCCGGAGTCTGCTGCATCGGACCATCGTGCCGGGGCTTCCTGAGAATTTCCATGCCCAATGGGCAACGGAGCCTCCGGATCGCGTATCCTGCAAGAGTCCGATTCGGGTCGGACGGCCTCGAGAGGCACCAGGCACACAACCCCCTGTGAGATCGCGCAGGGTCGCGTCGGGTGCGACCCTCCAGCTGAACCACGGAGGGGGCCAGGTTCCCTCGAGACACACGCCTCGTGGCCCCCGTGGTCACGGGGCGTTCCCGTGTGCCCGGCGGGTGGTCCACCTCCGGCACGCTTGGGTCCGCAGGGGTGACAGGCTGAGCCCATGAAGCGAGGGCGGTTGCGGGTGGTGCTGGGGGCGGCGCCCGGCGTGGGCAAGACGTACACGATGCTCGAAGAAGGGGCACGGTTGCGATCCGAAGGGGTCGACGTCGTCGTGGCCGTCGTCGAGACGCACGGCCGGCGGGCGACCTCGGCGCTGGTCGGCGACCTCGAGGTCGTGCCCCGCCGGGCGGTCGTCCACCGCGGCGTCGCGCTGGACGAACTCGACCTGGAGGCGGTGCTCGCGCGGGCACCGCAGCTCGCGCTGGTCGACGAGCTCGCCCACACGAACGCCCCCGGCTCCACCCACGAGAAGCGGTGGCAGGACGTCGAGGCCCTGCTCGTCGCCGGCATCGACGTCGTCTCGACCGTCAACGTCCAGCACGTCGACTCGCTCACCGACGTGGTCGAGCGCATCACCGGGGCGACGCAGCGCGAGACGGTGCCCGACGCCGTGCTGCGGGCGGCCGACCAGGTGGAGCTCGTCGACCTCGCCCCTCAGGCCCTCCGGGACCGACTGGCCGAGGGCGTCGTCTACCCGGCCGACCGGGTCGACGCGGCGCTCTCGAACTTCTTCCGCCTCGGCAACCTGACGGCCCTCCGCGAGCTGGCGCTGCTCTGGCTGGCCGACGAGGTGGACAGCGCGCTGAAGGCGTACCGCGACGAGCACGGCATCGACAGCACCTGGGAGGCCCGGGAGCGCGTCGTCGTCGCCCTGACCGGCGGCCCCGAGGGCGAGACGCTGATCCGACGGGGTGCCCGCATCGCCGCCCGGTCCTCCGGAGGGGAACTCGTCGCCGTGCACGTGAGTGCGCAGGACGGCCTCCGGCAGGGAGCACCGGGTGCCCTGGCGGCCCAGCGGGCCCTGGTCGAGAAGCTCGGCGGCACGTACCACCAGGTCGTCGGCTCGGACGTTCCCCGTGCGCTCGTCGCCTTCGCCCGCGGGGTGAACGCCTCGCAACTCGTCATCGGCGTCAGCCGACGGGGGCGCCTGGCCGCGGCGTTGACCGGGCCCGGCATCGGCTCGACGGTGATCCGCGAGTCGGGACGCATCGACGTGCACATCGTCACCCACTCCTCGGCCGGACGCGACCGGGTGCTGCCGCGACTCGGCGGGGCCCTGTCGCGACGCCGCGTGATCGCCGGGTTCGTGCTCGCCCTCGTGGCCGGGCCGCTGCTCACCGGGCTGCTGGCCGGGCACCGCTCGGAGGACGGCATCGCGGGCACCGTGTTGGTCTTCCAGCTGCTGGTCGTGGTGGTCGCCGTCACGGGCGGCATCTGGCCGGCCCTGCTCGCGGCGCTGCTCTCGGGCGTGACGCTCGACCTGTTCTTCATCGCGCCGATCTACCAGCTGACCATCGCCGAGCCGCTGCACCTGGCGGCACTCGTGCTGTACGTGCTCAACGCCGCGATCGTCAGCTACGTGGTCGACCAGGCCGCACGCCGCAGCCGTGCCGCGGCCCGGGCGCTCGCCGAGACCGAGCTGCTCGCCACGGTCGCGGGGAGCGTGCTGCGCGGCCAGGACGCCCTGCAGGCCCTGATCGGCCGCACCCGCGAGGCCCTGGGCATGACCCGGGTGCGCGTCGTCCAGGGCGGGGTCGAGATCGGGGAGGCGCGGCTCGCCGACGACGGCCGTCCCGGAGCCGGGTCCCCGGCCGGGACCACCACGTCGATCGCCGCGGGCGCCGACGCGACCCTCGAGCTGACCGGACCCGAACTGCAGGCGGCCGACCGGCGCCTCCTGGACGTCGTCGCGGCGCAGGTCGAGGCGGCCCTCGAGCACTCCGAGCTGAGCCGGGCCGCAGGCCAGGTCGCCCCGCTCGCCGAGGTCGACCGCATGCGCAGCGCCCTGCTCGCCGCCGTCGGTCACGACCTGCGTCGTCCGCTGGCCGCCGCGACGGCCGCCGTCAGCGGACTGCGGCAGACCGACGTCGCCTGGAGCGACTCCGACCGGGACGAGCTGCTGTCCACCGCCCACGAGAGCCTCGACTCGCTCTCGACCCTGGTCACCGACCTGCTCGACGTCAGCCGCGTGCAGGCCGGGGCCCTCGCCGTGACGCCCGCGGACGTCGACGTCGACGAGGTCGTGCTCGGCGCCCTCGACGAGCTCGGCCTCGGGCCGGCCGACGTCGAGCTCGCGCTGCGGGCGACGGTGCCGCCCGTGCGGGCCGACGCCGTGCTGTTGCAGCGCGTGGTCGTCAACCTGCTCGACAACGCCCTGCGCCACTCGCCGCCGAACGCGAGCGTCCGCATCTCGACGAGCGCGTTCGGCGACCGGGTCGAGCTGCGGGTCGTGGACCGGGGCCCCGGGGTCCCGGTCGAACGACGGGACGAGATCCTCGTCGCGTTCCAGCGGCTGGGCGACACCGACAACGGCACGGGCCTCGGGCTCGGGCTGGCGCTCAGCAAGGGGTTCGTCGAGGCGATGGGCGGCACGCTCGCACTCGACGACACCCCCGGCGGCGGGTTGACCATGGTGGTCGGGCTGCCGGTCGTGCCCGGGGCGGGCAGGGCAGGCGAGGCCGGGCCGGGCGGGGCAGGCGAAGCCGATCGGGTACGGTCGGCCACGTGAGCGCCGTGAAGATCCTGATCGCCGACGACGACCCGCAGATCCTGCGGGCGCTCAAGGTGACCCTCGGCGCGCGCGGCTACGACGTCGTCACGGCCGCCGACGGGCGGGAGGCGCTCGACCTCGCGGCGAGCCGGCACCCCGACCTCGTCATGCTCGACCTCGGCATGCCCCACCTCGACGGGGTCGAGGTGATCACCGGCCTGCGCGGCTGGTCGACCGTGCCGATCCTCGTCGTGTCGGGCCGCACCGACGCCGCCGACAAGGTCGAGGCGTTGGACGCGGGCGCCGACGACTACGTCACGAAGCCCTTCTCGATGGACGAGCTGCTCGCCCGCATCCGGGCGCAGACCCGCCGGTTGCCGTCGGGCACCGACGACGAGCAGCCCGTGGTCACGTTCGGCGACGTGCAGGTCGACCTCGCGGCGAAGACCGTGGTCCGTCGTCCGGGCGGCAGCACGGGCGGCGGCCCAGGTGCGGGTGGTGACGCGGGTGCGGGCGGCGGCGCGGGTGCGGGCGGCGGCGCGGGCAGCGGCGGCACGGCCGTCCGGCTGACGCCGACCGAGTGGAAGATCCTCGAGCTGTTGCTGCACAGCCCCGACAAGCTGATCACGCGCGAGACCATCCTGACCGAGGTCTGGGGCCCCTTCCACGCGAAGGACACCGGCTACCTGAGGCTCTACTTCGCGCAACTCCGCAAGAAGCTCGAACCCGTGCCGGCCGCACCGCGACACCTCGTCACGGTGCTCGGCATGGGCTACCGCTTCGTGCCCGACGCCGGGGCAGAGGTCGTCGAGGAGGCGTGACCGCGGTCGCCGTCGGGATCCTCACGGTTTCCTAACGCCGGACGTCACCACCGGGAGGCGCACGAGGCCTAACGTTGCAGGGCACGTGCCCGCCTCCCGGTCGGTGCGCCCCGCACGTCCGAGAGGAACCCGTGTCCGCGCAGCCCGAGTCACCCGCCAGGGTCGCACCGCCGACCCCGCACCCGACCACGCGACGGATGCGGAGCTGGCTGCTGCACGGCCTCACCGAGACCGCGGGGACGCACCAGGGTCCGCACGCCGAGACCCCGGAGAAGACGCACTCGTGGTGGCGGGTGATGTGCCTGACCGGCGTCGACTACTTCTCGACCCTCGGGTACCAACCGGCCATCGCGGCCGTCGCGGCGGGGCTGCTCTCGCCCCTCGCGACCATCGTGCTGGTGCTGCTGACGCTGTTCGGCGCGCTCCCCGTCTACCGCCGCGTCGCCCGCGAGAGCCCGCGCGGCGAGGGCTCGATCGCGATGCTCGAGCGCCTGCTGCCCTGGTGGGGCGGCAAGCTGTTCGTCCTCGTCCTGCTCGGCTTCGCCGCCACGGACTTCATGATCACCATCACCCTGTCGGCGGCCGACGCCACGGCGCACGCCGTCGAGAACCCGTTCGCCCCGTCGTGGTTCCACGGGGCCGAGGTGCCGCTGACGCTCGTGTTGGTCGCGTTGCTCGCCGCCGTCTTCCTGCGGGGCTTCCGCGAAGCGATCGGCATCGCGGTCGTGCTCGTCGCGATCTTCCTGACGCTCAACCTCGTCGTCATCGCCGTGTCGCTCTTCCACATCGGCGAGAACCCGGTGGTCATCGGCAACTGGTGGGAAGCGCTGACCGTGCAGCACGGCAACCCGTTCGTCATGGTCGGCATCGCCCTGATCGTCTTCCCGAAGCTGGCCCTCGGCCTGTCGGGCTTCGAGACCGGGGTGGCCGTCATGCCCCAGATCACCGGCGACCCGACCGACACCCCGGCCAAGCCGGTGGGACGCATCCGTGGGGCCCGTCGCCTGCTCGCCACGGCCGCGATCATCATGAGCTCGTTCCTCATCCTGTCGAGCTTCGTCACCACGCTCTTGATCCCCCAGGCCGAGTTCCAGGCCGGCGGGTCGGCCAACGGCCGAGCCCTGGCATTCCTGGCGCACCAGTACCTCGGCGACGGCTTCGGCACGCTGTACGACGTCAGCACCATCTGCATCCTGTGGTTCGCCGGGGCGTCGGCCATGGCCGGGCTGCTCAACCTCGTGCCGCGCTACCTGCCGCGCTACGGCATGGCGCCGCAGTGGGCCCGGGCCGTCCGTCCCCTCGTGCTGGTCTTCACGGTGATCGCCTTCGTCATCACCATCGTGTTCGAGGCGGACGTCGACGCCCAGGGCGGGGCCTACGCGACGGGGGTGCTCGTGTTGATCACCAGCGCCTCCGTGGCCGTGACGCTGTCGGCACGACGCGCGCGCCAGCGGAAGCGCACGATCGGCTTCGGCGTCGTCGCCCTCGTGTTCGTCTACACGACCATCACCAACGTCGTCGAGCGTCCCGACGGCGTGCGCATCGCCGCGATCTTCATCATCGGGATCATCGCGGTGTCGCTCGTCTCGCGCGTGCAGCGGTCGTTCCAGCTGCGGGCGACCTCGGTCACCCTGGACGACACCGCGCTCGCGTACGTGCGCGAGGACGCCGACGAGTACGGCACGATCCGCGTCATCGCCCACGAGCCGGGGCGCGAGGTGGCCGAGATCTACAAGAAGAAGCTGACGGCCGAGCGGAAGTACAGCGGCATCCCGCAGCGCTCGCCGGTCATCTTCCTCGAGGTGCACAAGGGGGACTCGTCGAACTTCGAGGAGGACCTCGTCGTGACGGGGCACGCGCTGCACGGCTACCGCGTGCTGCGCACGACGAGCGGCGCGGTGCCGAACGCCGTGGCCAGCGTGCTGCTGGCGATCCGCGACGAGACCGGCGTCGTGCCCGACATCTACTTCGAGTGGACCGAGGGCAACCCGCTGTCCAACATGGGGCGGTTCTTCCTGACCGGGGTGGGCGAGGTCGCACCGGTGACCCGCGAGGTGCTGCGCCGGGCCGAGCCCTCGCGCAGCCGCCGCCCCGACGTGCACGTCAGCTAGCCGCCCCTGCCCCGACCCTCTGCACGCGCGCGAACCCCGTTTGCGAAGATGAACCCCGATTGAACGGGGTTCATCTTCGTGAACGGGGTTCATCCGGACGCCCCGACGAAGCGCCGTCGAGCGACCCGTGCAGCGTGCGTCACCCGACGTGGATCGATGAGGACGTCGGCCGCCCGGAGGAGTTCGACCAGCCTCTCCGGGAACACCAGATCGGCGTATTCGCAGTGCACCACGTGACGGATCTCGGGATGGCGCAGGAGGCGGCGGTCGCGACGTCCCCGAAGCCTGATGGCCTCCGCGGGAGTCCGTCCGGCGAGGATCTCGGGGTCGGTGAGCTTGATGTGCCCGTCGAACTCGACCGCGACGCCGAAGGTCCGGAGGAAGACGTCGCAGCGTCCGAGGAACCGGTCGCCGAGGATGAAGGTCTTCTGCAACTCGACCGACGACAAGCCCAGTTCGAACAGCACGACACGCAGGAGGGATTCGCCTCCGTTCTCGGCCCACGCGGACGAGAACTCGACGGCGCGACGGGCCATCCGTCCGCCCGGGTGTGAGGACGGGCCCAGTCGGGACATGAGTCGAGTGCGTCGGCGGAGGAACTCGGCCTCGACGGCAGCGCCCGTCCGGTGTCCGTCGGGCAGGACCAGGCGGCGCAGGACGGCGTCGACACACAGCACGGCATCGCCGAACGAGGCGCTCCGAGCCACGTCGACGGCGGTCCGCTCGAGGCTCGTGAGCCACACTCCGTGGAGTTCGTCGCGGTCGGCCGCCTGAACCGAGCCGGGGCGGCGCAGGAGGTCGGTCGAACGCCTCGTGGTCGTCCGCCGAGGATCGATGACGGTCACCACGTCCGCGTAGGCGTCGTGGACCCGCGGCAGACCCCACAGGGCCGCGGCCGAGTCGTGGGAGACCGTGCACCGTCGCTCCAGCCCTCGGGTGACCGCCCTGGTCAGGACGACGTGCCGCCCTCGCGCGTCGAGGTCGTCCCAGTCGGCGGCGGCGGCGTAGGTGCCCCGATGGACGCGGACCAGCGATTCCCGCCGCGCCTCGAGCTGCAGGCGTCGCGCCTCGCGTGTCGTGCCCCCGTGGGTCGAGGTGAAGACGAGCGGGCAGAGGTGGGGCGCGGTGCTGGTCATGGGGCG
Source organism: Frigoribacterium sp. ME-P-080 (assembly GCF_030209595.1). Taxonomy (NCBI): domain Bacteria; kingdom Bacillati; phylum Actinomycetota; class Actinomycetes; order Micrococcales; family Microbacteriaceae; genus Frigoribacterium; species Frigoribacterium sp. ME-P-080. Next base: position 75,388 of record NZ_JARVRR010000007.1, on the reverse strand, counting down.
AGCGTGACGGGCGGCGCCCGACCAGCGTGATCCGCGCCTCCTCGCCTGGGGGCGGTGGGAGCTCCCTCCCGGCGTGTGGGGGAGGCGTGGTCGTCCTCGACACGAGGCCATGAACCCCGTTCACGAAGTTGAACCACGCGGAAACGGGGTTCATCTTCGTGAACGGGGTTCATGGCGGGGAGGGCCGGGCAGGCGGGGAGGAAGGAGGCGCGGGCCGGGCGGGCGGGACGGTTCGGCGGGGTACGGCGCTCAGCTTGGCCGCCGGCGGCGCTCCTCCTGTACTGCTGGGATCATGAACGACTCCCGCTCCCTGCCCTACCCCCTCGGCGTGACGCCCCTGCCCGAGGGCGGCGCCCACGTCGCGGTGTACTCCGAGACCGCCGACCACGTCTGGTTCTGCCTGTTCGACGACGAGGCCGACGGCGGCACCGAGCGCCGCTTCGAGCTGACGAACCGCACCGGCCACGTCTTCCACGCCGTGGTCGAGGAGGCGCGGGTCGGCTCGCGCTACGGCCTCCGTGTCGCAGGCCCCTGGAACCCTGCCGCCGGCCTCCGCCACAACGAGCACAAGCTGCTGCTCGACCCGTACGCGACGGCCCTCGACGGCACGTTCGACTGGGGTCAGGCCGTCTTCGGGCACGACATGGACGAGCCCGAGACGATGGACGAGTCCGACTCCGCCGCGGCCATGCCCCGCAACGTCATCGCCGATCGCGACTTCGACTGGGGTGACGACCAGCGCCCGCTCACGCCGATGGAGGACACGGTCGTCTACGAGGTGCACGTCAAGGGCTTCACGCAGACGCACCCCGACGTCCCCGAGGACATCCGGGGCACCTACGCCGGCATGGGGCACCCCGCCGCGATCAAGCACTTCACCGACCTGGGCGTGACCGCCGTCGAGCTGCTGCCGACGCACCAGTTCGTGCAGGACAGCCACCTCGAGGAGAAGGGCCTCCGCAACTACTGGGGCTACAACTCGATCGGCTTCTTCGCCCCGCACGACGAGTACGCCTCGAAGGCCGCGGGCACGGCCGGCGGCCAGGTCGCCGAGTTCAAGCAGATGGTCAAGGACCTCCACGCCGCCGGCCTCGAGGTGTGGATGGACGTCGTCTACAACCACACGGCCGAGGGCAACCACATGGGCCCGACGATCTCGTTCAAGGGCATCGACAACGCCGCCTACTACCGACTGGTCGAGGGCGACGAGGGCAACTACTTCGACACGACCGGCACCGGCAACAGCCTGAACGTCAGCCACCCGGCGGCGCTCGGCCTGATCATGGACAGCCTGCGCTACTGGGTCACCGAGATGCACGTCGACGGCTTCCGCTTCGACCTCGCCACGACGCTCACCCGTCAGGGCGGCGAGGCCAGCGAGCACAGCGCGTTCCTCACGCTGATCCACCAGGACCCGGTGCTGCAGAGCGTCAAGATGATCGCCGAGCCCTGGGACACCGCCGGCTACCAGGTCGGCGGCTTCCCGGCCGACTGGTCGGAGTGGAACGGCAAGTTCCGCGACGACGTGCGCGAGTTCTGGAACGGCGAGCCCGGCGTCCTCTCGACGTTCTCGGACCGCGTGCTCGGCAGCCCCGACGTCTACGAGGGTGACCGCCGCTCGCCGCTGTCGAGCGTCAACTTCGTCACCGCGCACGACGGCTTCACCCTCGCCGACCTGACGAGCTACGCCGAGAAGCACAACGAGGAGAACGGCGAGGACAGCCAGGACGGCGAGAGCGACAACAAGTCGTTCAACGGCGGCGCCGAGGGCCCGACCGACGACCCCGCGGTCAACGAGTACCGCGACCGCCAGCGTCGCAACTTCCTCGGCACGCTGCTTCTCAGCGCGGGCGTCCCGATGATCCTGGGCGGCGACGAGATCGCCCGCAGCCAGGGCGGCAACAACAACGCCTACTGCCAGGACAGCGAGATCTCGTGGTTCGACTGGGAGCGTGCCGACCGTGACCTGCTCGCCTTCACGACCGAGCTGATCACGCTGCGTCGCGAGAACCCGGCGCTGCGGCCCGACTGGTTCCGGTACGCCCCCGAGGTCGAGAGCGACGACCACGTGCAGGTGCGCCGTGCCGACGACCACTCGTTCTCGAGCGGTGACTGGCAGCAGGGCGAGAACAAGGCGATCACCTTCGTGCTGACCCACAAGGACGCCGACGCGTTCGCGTACCTCGTCAACGGTTCGACGGCGGTCGTCGAGTTCAACGTGCCCGACGCGCCCCACGGCGAGTGGGAGCTCGCCGCGTCGAGCGACCCCGGCCAGCAGGTCGAGGGCGCCGTCACGACGCTGCTCGTGCGCGACGCGAGCTTCACGCTGCTGCGGAGCCGCGCCTCCTAGGCGGAGGGGCGAGCGCAGGAGGCGCGGTGCCGGTCCTCGGGATCGGCACCGCGCCTCCTGCGTCCCCCGGGCATGCGAAAGACCGCCGCCCCGAGGGGACGGCGGTCGTCGTGTGGGTCGGCCGAGGCCGAGCGGGGATCAGGCGGTGGCGAGCTGCTGCGCCTCGGGGGCGAAGAAGTCGGCGTAGCTCGGTCCCGGCGTGATGTCGACGACGGTGCCGCAGACGACGGGCCCGTGGTCGACCGGCGACCGGTGGGCTCGACCGGCGGGTCGACGCTTGGGGTAGACCTCGATGCGAGCGGCGGGCACCCGCTGGTCGGCGGCGTAGTGGCCGGTCACGTCGACGGAGCGACGGACGTGCGCCACGAGCTGGTCGTGGCTGAGGCGGGCGAGGTCGGCGGCGCTCATGCCGCGGCCTCGGCCAGGAGGAGTGCGCTGATGTCGATCGGCTCGGTGGGAGCCAGGTCGTGCGCGAGGGGGTGGTGCCCGGAGGCGTGGACGATGTTCATGTGTTCAGCTCATCTCTGCGGCCCTGCGACCGCGTGCGGAACGGGGTGATGCGGGTCGCGTCGCCGTGAATCGACGCGTTCCCGACTCTCGCAGGTCACCGGGTGATCGCCACCATCGCCCGACACATCGTTCGCAAGGTGGACATCTGTTCGAACGGCGGGGGCTCAGGTGCGACGGGCCCAGAGCGCCTCGACCAGCGACGTCGTCAGCTCGTGGTCGATCGCGAACGGCCGGCCGTCGAGGTCCGACACGGGTGCGATCTGACGCCCGCTCGACAGCAGCCACAGGGCGTCCGCCTCGTGCACGCGGGTGAGCGGCAGCAGCTCGTACGCGGTCTCGTGGCCGAGGTCCGTCAGGGCCTCGAACACGGCCGCCTGGGTCGTGCCCTCGAGGATGCCCTGGTCGGTGCGCGGGGTGACGAAGCGGTCGCCGAAACGCGCGACGAGCGAGGCCGACGGCCCCTCGAGCGCGTACCCGTCGCTGCTGACGAAGAGGACGTCGTCGGCGCCCCGGCGGGCGGCCTCGCGCAGCACGCTCTTGTTCACGGCGTACGAGAGCGTCTTGGCGCCCTGCAGCAGCCACGGCGAGGTCGTCGCGACGTCGTGCCGGTAGCCGCGGTCGAGCGCCACGACGCGGATGCCGTCGCGGCGTTCGACGGCGTGGTCCTCGTAGACCTCGGTCCGGGCCCACGCGGTCGGCTCGCTGTCGGGCACGCCCTCGAGGCCGCGCGTCACGATGAGCTTGGTCAACGCGAACGGGACGGGCGCGTGGGCGGCGGCCGAGGCGAGCACCGCCTCGCGGATCAGGTCGAGGTCGAGGACGGGCAGGTCGAGCAGGGCCGCCGACCGTGCCAGGCGGGTCAGGTGCGGCTCGAGCGCCTGCACGGCTCCGTCGACGACGCCGAACGCCTCGAAGATGCCGTCGCCGCGGGTCACGCCCAGGTCGACGACGTTCACGGTCGGCTCCGCCGCGTCGGCGAGGTGCCACCCGGGACCATCGCCTCGGGCGCCGGCCCGGGCCCGGTCGATCACCACGAGCACGGGGGCAGGAGGCGCGGTGTCGGTCGTGGGGGAGGCGTCTGCGGCGAGGTCGGTCACGCCCTCGACCGTACCTCGGGCGCGGGTTTTCGCTTTGTGGACAGGCTGTGGATAATCACTCGTCGTCGAGAGGTTAGACGTCCACGGGATCTCGATCGGCCCGACGGCTGCTCGGAGGTGCGCATCGGGCACCCGCTCGCCACGGTGACTAGTGCGTCTAGCTAATTCCGGGCGCTGAACAGGCGTTTTCCTGGCAGGGTCCTCTTTGCCCGCCCAGACTGCAGCGGTACCGTGAGCGAGCCCGCCCACGGTGGGCGCGTGGTGCCCGGTGGGCCGGGAGCTTCTTCACGGGGCGGCCCGCCCGGCACCACACCACACACGTAGGACCACCCGCGCCACTGCGCGCACGTCGAAGGGCCGCACCGTCGAGACGGTGCGGCCCTTCGTGGTCGGTCCCGGAGGCGTCAGCCGCGGGGCCGGGGCGGCCCGGGCTTCGGGTGCGACGGCGCGGCGCCGTCACCCGAGGGCGCGTCGGCGGGATCGGGCTCACCGGGCTTGGGGTGACCGGGGATCGAGTCGCCCGAGAGGTTGAGGTCGTCGGGGTCGACCTCGATGTCGCCGACGTCGTCCGGCCCGCCCTCACCGGGCAGGGCCTGGACCGCGTCCAGGTCGGTGTCGGAGTCCACGGCGGGGGAGTCCTCCGTCGCCGACCGCTGCATCTCGGCGGTGGTCGCCTCGCTCCGCGGGAAGTCCGCGGTCGGGTCGTCGGCGTCGCGACGGTCCGGTGCGGTCTCGGCGGTGCCTGCGTAGCCGACGCCGTCCGTGGCCGTCGTGGCGTCGCCCGTGGTGGTGCCGGTCTTCGTGTCCTGCTCGTCTTCGTGCATGCGGGCACGGTACGCCGTGGGGGTGCGTGCCGCATGTGCGCCGGGGCAGACTGTGGCGATGACGACCCTCACCTGCCGCGCGATCGTGTTCGACATGGACGGCACGCTCGTCGACTCGACCGCCCTGGTCGAACGCATCTGGGGCGACTTCGCGGCCGAACACCAGCTCGACGTCGTCGAGTTGCTGGCGTTCGCGCACGGCCGGCAGACCCACGACACCGTCACGCGGTTCCTGCCCCGGCTGCCCGAGGGCGAGGCACGGTCCCTCACCGACGGGCTGCAGGCGGTCGAGGCCGGCACCCGGGACGGGACCGTCGAGATCCCGGGCGCCGCCGCCTTCGTGGCGAGCCTGCCGGGTGACCGGGTGGCCCTCGTGACGAGCGCGAACCACGAGCTGGCGCGGTCGAGGATGGCCGAGGCGGGCGTGCCCTGGCCGGCGGTCGTGCTGGCGTCCGAGCAGGTGGCCGTGGGCAAGCCGGCCCCGGACGGTTACCTGCTGGCTGCCGAGCTGCTCGGCGTCGACCCCGGCGAGGTCGTCGTCTTCGAGGACGCCGCGGCGGGGCTCGAGGCCGCCCGCGCCTCCGGAGCCTCGGTCGTGGTCGTGGGAGACCACGACGGGCCGGCCGCCGACGGGCTGCCGCGCGTCGCCGGGTACGAGGACGTGTCGGTGATCGTGCGGGCCGACGGGCTGCTCGAGATCACGCTGCCGTAGGGCCTGGAGCTCGCGCGGGCTGGCAGGTGGCACGGGCTCGCGGCGCGCGGCTCGCGCGGGCGCGGGCTCGGCCTCGCGGTTCGAGCTCGGGCTCGCCGCTCAGCCGTGCAGCGGGTGCGACCCCTCGTGGTTGGTCCGGTGCGCGAGGGCGTGGGCGAACTCGCGCAGGGTCTCGTCCGAGGTGTGACGGGGCGTCCAACCGAGGACGTCCCGGGCCTTCTCGGTCGACATGACCGGGATCTTGGCCGCGATGTCGAGCCAGCCCGGCTCGGTCGGCTGCAGGCGGGCCAGCCAGGTGAGCTGGACGACGGCGCGCAACAGGCGATACGGCACGGGCAGCAGGCGGGAGCCGAAGGCCCGGGCGATGCGGTCGGGGTCGACCACGGGTTCGGCGGCGAGGTTGAACGCCCCGCCGGCGCGGCGGTCGATGGCCCGCCAGAACGCGTCCGCGACGTCGCTCGCGTGCACGACCTGCGACACGAAGCGCGGAGCGAGCGGGATGAACGGGGGGCGCACGCGCTGCATCCAGCGGGTGGGCACCCAGCGTCCGGCGAAGAGCCCGACGATCTCGCTCGCCGCGGAGGCCTGGAACACGAGGCCCGGGCGCATGCGGGTCAGCGTGACCTCGGGGTGCTGCTCGACGAAGGCGTCCATGACGCGCTCGTTGATCGACTTGTGCTTCGAGTAGCTCGAGCGGCGGACGCCCTTGGTCTTGTAGGTCTCGTCGACCCGTCGACCCTTGGGGCCCCGCGAGTAGGCGCCGACCGACGACGCGACGAGCACGTGCGGCACGCCGGCCCGGGCGGCGGCGTCGAGGACGTGCGAGGTACCGAGCACGTTCGTGCGGTACATGACGGCCTTGTGGTGGCTCGGCTGCAGGGCCCAGCCGAGGTGCACGACGGCGTCGGCCCCGGCGAACGCCCGCTCGAGGGCCACGGGTGAGTCGTCGGCCCCGACGTCGATCGAGAACCAGGTCACCTCGCCGTACGGCGGCGTCGCCATGCGCGGACCCCGGCGGGCGACGCCGACGAGGGAGGTCACCTCGGGTTCGGCCTGCAGACGGGTGAGCAGGGCGGTGCCCAGGTTGCCCGTGGCTCCGACGACGACCACGCGCATGGGGGTCTCACTTTCACGACTCGACGATCGGCCAGGCGCCGACCCCGGGTGGGCGGCAGGCCTGTCCCGAGCCTACGCGCGGCCCCTGGGCGACGGTCCGGCCTCGGCGGCGATGCGGGCGACGGCCGCCTCGTCGAGCACGAAGACCTCGTCGCCGTCGCGCGGGTCGTGCGCGCGCACGACGGTCGAGCGCACCGACCCGTCGGCCGCCACCTCGACCACGGCGAAGCCCGAGCCGCGCACGGCCCGCTCCGTGCCGACGGTCGCCAGCACGTCCGTGTCGTTCGCCACCCCGGGCGCGACCACCACGGGGACGCCCGCGAGGTGGCCGACGATGTGGTGGTGGTAGTGCCCGGTGAGGACGACGCGGACGTCCGACGCCTCGAGGACCGCGGCCAGCGCCTCCGGGTCCTGCAGGGCGAGCGACTCGTGCAGGGTCGTCGGCGCCGCGATCGGCGGGTGGTGCAGCACGAGCACGGTGCCCCGCCCAGCGGGCGTCGCGAGCTCGTCGCGCAACCACGCGAGCTGCTCGGGTCGCAGCAGTCCGTAGCCGGCCCCGGGCACGGAGGTGTCGAGCCCGACCACCCGCCAGCCGTCGACGTCGCGCACGAGGTCGAGCGGCCTCGCCGGGTCGCCGCCGAGCACCTCGGCGAAGGGCTCGCGCAGGTCGTGGTTGCCCGGCACGAGCACCACCTCGGCACCGGCCGCACGCGCCCAGGCGTCGGTGCGTTCGCGGAGGTGCCGGTAGGAGGCGCGGGTCCCGTCGTCCGACAGGTCACCCGACCCCACCAGCAGGCGCACCCCCTCGACCCGCGCGGCCTCCGCCAGCACGAGGTCGAGGGCCTCGGCCGTGTCGACGACACCCTGGTGCAGGGCTCCGTCGGCGAGCAGGTGGGCGTCGCTGAGGTGGACGACGCGGAGGGTTCCGGGCGGCAGGGCGTGCATGCCGCGACGCTACCGGGTGCGGGGCGGCGCGTGCGCGTGGCCCGGGGTGCCGGGGCCGCCTCGGGCGCCTCGGGCGGCTCGGGCGGTCGGGTCGCACCACGCACGTGGCGTCGAACCACGCACGGGGGTGGTTCGACGCCGCAACCGTGGTGCGACCTCGCGTGTGGCGGGAGGGCTCAGCCGCGGAACTGGTCGGCGGGGGCGAGGCGGCCGTGCACGCGACGCCCGAGCTCGGCGAACATGTCGGTGACGGTCGCCCAGTCCTCGTGGGTCGGGGAGGTCGGTTCGACGAACAGGCCGTAGAACCGTCGCCCGCTGTTGAGCGACTCGACCAGGACGGTCTCGGAGCGGTCGAAGAACTGCGTCCCGTCGTGCTTGAGGGCGGACGCCCGGACGGGTTCGCCGGTCAGGGTGCTGAAACCGGCCGACGCCAGGGCCCGTGCGGTCCTGCGCCGGGACAGTCGGGGGAGGACGGGACCGGCTTCCGCCGCGCTCAGCACCGCGCGCACGTGCGCGAACACGAGCTCTTGCTCGTGGACGGGGTGCGAGGTGGAGGTCGGCGAGTTCGTCACGGCATCACCGTGGCAGGTCGCGGCGTGGAGCGCGACGCCCAGTGCGGGGGCGGCCCCTTGGGGTGCGACCCGGACTGGGGAGCCGACCGGGTGTACCCGGCGCCCGCCCACGGTGTAGCTCGGGCCGACTGGCAGGCGTGGTCGGTGTCGGCAAGTCCTGGCTGGTGCGGCGTCGGGTCGTGGGGGTGGGCGTGGCGCGGGTGGGTGGTGACGTGAGGCAGGAGTTCCCGACAAGGCGTGAGCGGTGTCGGCAAGTCCGGGCTGGTGCGGCGTCGGGTCGTGGGGGTGGGCGTGGCGCGGGTGGGTGGTGACGTGAGGCAGGAGTTCCCGACGGGGCCGGCAGGAGGCGCGGGGACAGGGCGAAGAGGAGGGGGGCGGGCGCGAGGCGGGTCCGGGGACGGGGTGCCGGGACGTGCCGGAGAATGGCCCGATGCTTCCTGCTGCCCCCGCCGCCGGCTCCGGCCGCGACCTCGACGACTCGGCCCGGTGCCCCTGCCTCAGCGGCGAGACCTACGGATCGTGCTGCGGGCCGCTGCACCGGGGCACGACGCCCGCCCCGACGGCGGAACGGTTGATGCGCTCGCGGTACTCGGCGTTCGTGCTCGCCCGCGCCTCCTACCTGCTCGAGACGTGGCACCCGACGACGCGGCCCGCGACGCTCGAGGTCGACCCGGGCACGCGCTGGTTCCGGCTCGACGTCGTGCGGACGCAGGCGGGCGGGCCGTTCGACGACGAGGGGACGGTCGAGTTCGAGGCGCACTTCCGCGACGACGACGGCGTGGGGTCGCAGCACGAGGTCAGCCGGTTCGCCCGGGTCGACCGGCGGTGGCTCTACGTCGACGGGATCTCGGGCTGACCAGGCCGCACTGAACGAGCTCGGCCTGGCCGGGGCAGGCAGGGCGGAGGCGAGACGTCGGCATCGGGCGTCACGAAGAGGACGGCGGGTCCGTCGGGCCCGGCATCCTCTCCGTGACGCCGCCGGGCCGCAGGGAGAGCTTCACGGGCAGGGACCCACGGTCCGGACGACACCGATGCAGGGCTCGCGCCCTCCATCTCGACGAACGCTAGGCCGCACGAGATGGTGCGGTTCAGACGTGGACGCTCCTCACAGGCAGGGCGTCGAGACGCGTGTTTCGGGGGACAGGACGCGCGCGGGTCGAATCCGTCAGGGGGCGCGACGTGCGAGGGCGACCGCCTCGAGTGCCCGGACCACCTCGCCGACGGCCCGCTGCGCCCGGACGACGCCGACCGGGCCGCCGAGCACCGACAGGGCCGGCTCGTGCACGACCCGCACCACGAGGCGTCCCCGGTCGTCCACGAACCACTGCACGCCGAGGGTCAGCAACTGCGCCCGCCCGGCGAAGGCGCGCAGCGCGAGGGTGGAGGCCAGCGTGCCCCGGACGGCCCGGGTGCTGCCGTCCGACGCGAGCGACAGGGTGAAGCCGTGATCGATCAGGGTCTGCTCGACGACGTGGCGCGACTCGTCGTGTGCGCCCTCGAGGAAGACGTCGTGCGTGCTCGCCACCGGACGGGTGCGGCGGTCAGCGCAGCGGCGCGAGCATCTCGAGCTCGCGCGCGGCGGGGTCGAGGGCGTAGGGGTTCGTGTGTCCGGTCGGTTCGTACCCGCGTCGACGGTAGAACGCGATGGCCCGCTCGTTCTGCTCGTGGACGTGCAGGCGCAGGGTGTCGCCCTCGGTCGCGGCCCACGTCTCGACGCCGTCGAGCAGCAGGTCGGTGACCCCGGCCGAGCGCCCCCGATGGCTCGGGGCGACGTACACGCCGACCAGCAGGGGCTGCCCCGCCGCCTGCAGGAAGCCGCCCATGGCGCCGACCCAGTCGCCCGTCCCGTCGTCGATCGCGACCAGCGAGGTGCCGTGCTCGGCCTCGCCCCGGGCCCCGCGCATCCGCCACTCGGCCTCGGCGTGACGACGGGCGACGGCGAGCGTCTCGCCGTAGGCGATCGGCGTGTCCGCCAGCATCGCGAGGCGCAGGTCGCGGACGCGCTGCCAGTCGTCGGCGGTCGTGCGGCGGACGGTCACGGGTCGTACGGGCATGCCGCCACCCTGCCACACGGGCGGGACGCGGCGGGTGCAGGAGGCGCGGGTCGCGTCCCGACGCCGGGTCGGGCCCCGGGGTCGTCACGTCAGGAGGCGCGGGTCGCGTCCCGACGCCGACCCGCGCCCCGGGGTCGTCACGTCAGGAGGCGCGGTGCGGCCCTCAGCCGACCCGCGCCACGGGGGCGGGGCCGAGGCGCTGCTCGGGGCGGGCCGGTGAGATCAGCGTCGCGCGCCTCCCGCGGTCGTCCGGCTCGGTGTCGACGCCGAGCACCTGCAGGCGCTCGGGCGTCCGCGCGCGGAGCGCCGCCGTCCAGGCGCAGACCAGTGCGTCGAGCAGGTCCTCGCGGTGTTTGTAGGCCCGGTCGACCAGCGGCGAGGGCTCCTCGAGCAGCGCCGCCGACACCGGGTGCGAGTCGAGGCGCAACGGCACCTCGGCCCGGGCGAGCCCGCCCAGCCGACGCAGCAGCTCGTCGCAGGCCGCCGCGCGGGCCTCGCGCCGCGCCTCCTTCGGCAGGGTGAGGTCGGGTCGCTTGTAGCGGGGACGCTTGTCGTCGTAGGCGAGCTCGGTCATGCCGACGAGCGTCGTGTACGGGTAGCACTCGAAGTGCCCCACCGCGTCGGCCGCCACCGGCACGACGCCGTCGTCGTAGACGCCGCCGGCACGCTCGAGGCGCTCGCCGAGGGTGCGCCCGCCGAGCCAGGGCAGGGAGGCGCTGCTCGCGTTGGCCGACACGTGCCAGCGACCGTAGGCACGCGCCACGAGGCGTTCGCTCGCCCGCATGCCCGTGGCGTTCGGCACGAGCACGGGGGCGTCGACCGCGACGACCGAGCCGGGCGTCGACCAGCGTCGGACCCAGGCCTCGACCTCGTCGACGCCGCGCGCCCAGCCGGCGTCGAGCACCGTGCCGTCGGCGTCGATCACGGCCAGGCCGGTCTCGTTCGCGGGGCGCTCGGGCGTCGAGTCGCGCCAGGCGAGGTCGACGCCGAGGTAGCGGGGCCGGGGTGTGGTCACCGCTCGACCGTACTCGCGGCCGATACTGTCCCCATGCCCACGAGCAGCACCCGCACCAGCGGCGGCACGAGCACCCGCACCCCCGCCGACCTGCGTCGCTGGCGGCGTTACCTCGCCGACGAGCGCGCCGAGGAGTCGACCTACCGCGACCTGGCCCGCCGCCGGGACGGCGAGGAGCGCGCGATCCTGGTCGCCCTGGCCGACGCCGAAGGCCGCCACGCGCAGCACTGGGTGGATCTGCTCGGCGCCGACGTCGGGCGTCCGGCCCGCACCGACCTGCGCACCCGCGTGCTCGGGGTGCTCGCCCGGCGCTTCGGCTCGATCTTCGTGCTGGCCCTCGTGCAGAGCGCGGAGGCGCGGTCGCCGTACGCGACCGACGCGGACGCCACCGACGCGATGGCCGCCGACGAGCGCATCCACGGCGAGGTCGTGCGCGGCCTGGCCGAGCGTGGACGCAACCGCCTGTCGGGGTCGTTCCGGGCGGCCGTGTTCGGGGCGAACGACGGTCTGGTCAGCAACCTGGCGCTCGTGCTCGGCATCAGCGCCTCGGGTGTCGGGAACCACGTGGTGCTGCTGACCGGGCTGTCGGGCCTGCTCGCCGGGGCGTTGTCGATGGGTGCGGGCGAGTACGTCTCGGTGCGGTCGCAGCGCGAGCTGCTCGACGCCTCCACCCCCGACCCGACGGCGCGACACGTGCTGCCCGACCTCGACGTCGACGCGAACGAGCTGGCGCTGGTCTACCGGGCACGGGGCATGTCGCCCGACGAGGCCGAGGCCCACGCGCGGGAGGTGCTCGCGGGCGCGGGGCGAGTGGCCTCGTCGCCGAGCGCGCCTCCTGCGGGGGCCGCGCCGGGCGCCGCCACGGCCGGCTGGGCGGACGCCCCGGACCAGGAGGCGCGCTCGGCCGACGAGCCCGCCACCCACGAGACCCTCGGCACGGCCTTCGGCGCTGCCGCCTCGAGCTTCTGCTTCTTCGCGTCCGGGGCCGTGATCGCCGTGCTGCCCTACCTGTTCGGGCTGTCCGGGCTCGTGGCGGTCGTCGTGGCGTCGGCGTTGGTCGGCGTCGCGCTGCTCGGCACGGGCGCCGTCGTCGGGTTGCTGTCGGGGGCGAGCCCGGTCAGGCGGGCGCTGCGCCAGCTCGGCATCGGGTTCGGGGCGGCCGCCGTGACCTACCTGCTGGGGCTGTTGTTCGGGACCGGCGCCGCGGGCTGAGCTCGCCGCGGGCCGTGTTCGCCGCGGGCTGAGCGGATCGGGCCACGTGCGCGTCAGGCCTTGCGGTCGAGCTTCCAGGCGATCCAGCACGTGACGAGGACGACGCCGGCCGCGGCGAGGCGCGCGCCCATCAGCACCCCTTGGCCGGTCGAGGTCGTGAGGCTCATGTCGGAGCCGATGCCGATGCTCCAGATCGCGCCCGACAGGGTGAGGCAGACGACCAAGGCGAGGCCGAGCACCACCGAGGTGGCCCCGTGCGACCGGGGGCCCACGTCGTCGCGGCCGCGAGGGTCACGTGAGAGGCGGGCGGCGGCGATGCGGACGAGGCCGAGCCAGAGCAGGGCCACGGCGCAGGCGCCGACGACGTCGCTGCAGCGGTGCCAGCCGAAGGCGACGGTCTGCTCGGCGACGACGGCCGCGAACGCCGCACCGACCATGTAGAACAGGGGCCGGGCGTGCCGGCCGAAGGTGGTCATGATCGCCAGGACGGCGGCGACGGCGACCGTGACGTGCCCGCTGGGGAAGCTGTTGCCGTAGAGCTCGCCCGTCAGCTCGGGGCGGGGCGCGAGCTGCTTGAGCACCTGGGTGGTGACCGTCGCGCCGATGATCAGCACGCCCGCCTGGACGGCCGACCCGGGCCGGCGGCGGAGGAACGCCACCACCATCGTGAGGGCGACGACCAGCAGCACGGCCGGGGGAGAGATGGCGTCGAGCGCGACCCCGGACTGCAACAACGTGGTGCCGTCGACCGAGCGGAGGATGCTGTCCTCGATGGACTGGCCGGTCTCGGTGAGGACCGCGATCGTGTAGACGCCCGCCAGCACGACGAGCGAGGCCGACGACGCGACCACCCAACGACCCGTGACCCGTCGACGGACGGCAGGCGCCGTCGAAAGGGTCGGGTGAGCAGTCACCGGACGAGCTAACTACACGTCGCCTGGAAACAGGCTCGGTCCGACCTGCCGATGCGCCGGGGTCGCCCCGACTCACAGCGAGGGTGCAGGTGGCCGGCCGCCGGTCGGGCCCCGACGCTCCATCAGTCGCCAGCGACCGCCGGTGAGCGGGGCGAGCGTGACGGTCGTGTAGACCACGGCGACGATGCCGAACGCGACCGTCAGCCCGATCGTGTCGGCCGCGACCCCGCCGAGCAGGGCGCCGGCCGGGATGCCGGCCCAGGCTCCCGCGGTGACCAGTCCGAAGACCCGCCCGCGGAGGTGCTCGGGGGTGCGCTCGAGCTGCACCGTGCCGAGGATCGGGTTGAGGGCGCCGGCGGCGAGACCCGAGAGCGCGGTCGCGGCGACCAGCAGCGGCAGCGGGGCGCCGAGGGCGAACGCCAGGCTCGACGGCCCGCCGGCGAGGGTGAAGCAGGCGACGAAGGTGAGGCGGCGCGGCACCCGGTGGGCGACGAAACCGAAGGCGACGTTGCCGGCGAGGGCGCACCCGCCCATGGTGGCGACGAGTAGTCCCAGGGCGGCCGCGCCTCCGAGTCGGTCGTTCGCGTAGAGGGGCAGCAGGGTCGACCCGCGTGCGGCGTCGAGCAGGTTCGTGACCAGCACGAGCGCGACGATCAGCCGCATCAGCGGGTCGCGGACGACGAAGCGGGCGCCCTCGACGAGGTCGGACCGGTAGGAGGCGCGGGTCGGCTCGGTCGCGTCGGTGGCGTCGGTCGGGTGGTCGTCTCTCGGATTCGGTGATCCGGTCCGTGCCGGACCGGACGCCGGGACGAGTGCCCCGGTCAGGGCCGCCGAGACGGCGAAGGTGGCGGCGTTGACGAACAGGGACACGACCGGTCCGACGGCGGCGACGAGGAGCCCGGCGATCGACGCCCCGATCAGCTTGGCGAAGCGCTCGGACCCGTCGAGGAGCCCCACGCTGCGTTCGATGCGGACTCCGGCCCGCTCGGTCAGCGCGGGCAGCATCACCCGGCGCGCCGTCTGTCCGGGGCTGTCGAGCAGGCCGCCGACGAAGACGAGCGCGAGCAGGGCCCAGAACGGCAGCCCGACGGTGAGCGCGAGCACGGGCATCGCGAGGACGGAGGCGCCACTCACGAGGTCGGCGACGATCGCGGCCCGCCGGTGCCCGACCCGGTCGACGACGACGCCCCCGAGCGGGCCGCCGATGATCACCGGGGCCGTCGCGAACGCCGCCGCGAGCCCGACCTCGGCCCCCGACCCGCCGAGACCCAGGACGTAGAAGGGCACGGCGAAGGCCGTGACGACGTTGCCGGTCTGCGAGATCGCGTGGGCCGCGACGAGGGACGACAGGGCTACCCGGTCGGTGCGCCCGGTGCGGACGGTGTGACCCGTGCGCCCGCCGCGGGGCCGGGCCGGACGACCGCCGCGAGTGGCGCTGTCGGTGCCCCGCGCCTCCTCGGCCGGCGTGCTCTCGCTCACGACGCGCCTCAGGGGCGGCGGTAGGCCTGGTAGACGAGCACGACCGGCGCGGCGCCGTCGTCGGCCGCCGGGTCGTGGGCGGCGCTGACGTCGAGCCAGCGGTCGACGACGCCCTCGAGGTCGCGGCGCAGGGCGGCGAGCTCGGTCGTGGTGAGGCGCAGGCTGCGGTCGCCGCTCGCCCCGGCCGCGATCCACTCGCGAGGCAGGGTGGGCATCGCGTCGACGTACTCGCCGAAGCGGGCGGCGTAGGCCTGGCCGATCGACTTCTGCAGCGCGGACGAGGCGACGAGGCGGTCGGGGTCGTCGAGCAACTCGGCGGGCTCCCAACTGGTGAGCTGCGCGGTGGCCTGCCACCAGCGCTCGCGCCGGTCGGTGGTCTGCGGCTCGGCCGCCTCGATCAGGTCGATCGAGGCGAGTTTCGAGAGGTGGTAGCTGATCGTCCCCGGGGCCTCGTCGACGGCGTCGCCGAGCTGGGCGGCCGTCTGCGCGCCGCGTTCGCGCAGCAGACCGAGGAGGCGCAACCGGGTCGGATGGGCGAGCACGCGCATCGAGGCGGCGTCGGTGAGGGTGCTGCGGGAGGTCTCTCGGGGGGACATGGAGTCGACGATAGGTGCACAAGATCCGTTGCGCAAGAGTCGTTGTGCTTATCGACGAGGGCGTGGGCGGGCCGACCAACCGTTCGAGCCGTGAGTGTGGTGGGTGTCGCGGGCGGAGGTCGGACCCGCGGCGCATGCTCGGAGCACGACCGCCGGACAGTCCGGTGCGCAGGAGGAACCCGATGACGAAGACCCCGGACGACCCGCACGGCACCGACGAGACCGACCTCGAGCGTCGTGGCAACAGCAGTGGCGAGGGTCACGGCGACCACACCGTCGGAGAGCGGGACGACCGCCCCGTCGAGATCACCAGCGAGAACCACCCCGACGGCGGCACCGGCTCCCGTTCGCTCGACGACGGACCGGCCGACGACGCCGTCCCCACCCGCCAGCCCGGCCAGGCCGAGGCCGGCCAGGTCGACGAGCTGATCGGCGACTACAAGGGCGACGGCGAAGGCAAACACACCTACTGACACGACCCGAGGAGGCGCGGGTCGGCCTCGATTCGCGCCCCGCGCCTCCCTCGTGTAGTGTTTCCTCTGGCCAATCGGCCAGCGAAACGCGCCTGTAGCTCAACGGATAGAGCATCTGACTACGGATCAGAAGGTTGGGGGTTCGAGTCCCTCCAGGCGCACAGACTCGAAAGCCCCAGCCCAACATGGCAGGGGCTTTCCTCGTCTTCGGTGCTTGTCTTGCCGCCTCCGGCGGCGTGCGCCTTCGGTGCGGACCCGAAGAGCCCTGCCCTACGCGGCAGGGCTTTTCTCGTCCTCGGTGCTCGTCTTCTGAGATCAGCGGCGGGTCGCGCCGATGGCCCAGACCCGTGGCGGCTGGACGTCGTTGACGGCGTGGTCGCCGACGATGCGTGCTTTGAACACCCAAGGGTTGTGGCTGCCGGCGGTCCGGGCGTTTCGCCAGTGCCGGTCCAGGTTCTTCGTGGTGCTCACGCCGGATGCCGCCAGCGCGTCGAACAGGTGCGAGGTCGCCTGGGTCGCGAGCGATGTCAGGGCGACCTGGGCCTGCGCGGTGGCGAGTTCGGCGCGGTCGTTCCGCTGTTCGTCCTCGGTCTCGTCCAGGAAGGCACCCTCGTAGGCGCCCTGGAGGGCCTGGGCGGCGCGGTCGACGACCGCCCGTGCGGCGAAGCCGGCGGCTGAGACCTCGCCGACGACCTGCAGGATCTGCGGGTCGGCGGCGAACGTGTCGGCGTTGCCGTGGGAGAACACCCGGGTGCGGTTCCTGACCTCGAACGCGATGTCCCGCTCGGCTGCCACGACGGAGCCGGCGAGGACGCTCAGCAGCACGGCCTGGTAGAAGGCCGTCTGGTACCTGAATCGCTCGTCGAAGAGCACGACGTCGTCGGCACCGACACGAGCATCTCGGAAGGTGCTCGTGCCCGACCCCGTCGTCCGCTGCCCGAACCCGTCCCAGTCGTCGGTGTGGGTGACGCCTTCCTGGCGGGCGTCGACGATCGCGATGACCCGGTCGCCGGTGTCCGTGCGTTCGGCGTACGTGTCGATCCAGTCGGCGAAGATGCTGCCGGTGGAGTAGTACTTCTGCCCGGTGATGCGGAATCCGCCGTCCGGGTCCGGGCTGACCTTCGTCGCGACGTCGCCGACCTGCACCGTGCCCACTTCGGTCCAGGAGTTCCCGGCGATCTCGCCGCGGCCGAACCGTTCGAGCCAGACGTCGCGCGGTCCGGACCGGGCGACGAGGCGGTCCTCGACGAGAGCGAAGTGGCCGCGCAGGGCCTGGGGGATGTTGCTGTCCGCCGCCGCGAGCTCGGTGAGCAACTCGAACAGCTGCGGGAGGGTGGCGCCGGAGCCCCCGAACTCGACGGGGACACGGAGGGCTCCGAAGCCCGCGTCGGCGAGCTCGCGGATCTCGGCCACGGGGAGGCGGTGCTCACGGTCGCGTTCCGCGGCACCGGCGGCGATGCGGTCGAAGAGCGGGCGGAAACGCGCGGACAGGGCGTCGTCGGTGGGTGACGCCGTGGTGACGGACGTGGTGGAGGTGGTGGTCGTCGTGGTCATGGGTCTCGGTTCCGTTCTGGTGGGTCAGGCAGCGGCAGGGGCAGGCGTGTGTTCCGGCTGGGGACGTGTGGCGGCTCGGCGGGTGAGAAGGACGGCGCCGCCGAACACCCCGACGAGCGCCAGGAGTGCAGCCGTCGTGGCGACCGAGCCGGTCGGCCAGTGCCCGGTGAGGCCGAGGAGCGCGGGGACCGTGGTGGTCACCTGGCTCGCGAGGACGAGGGCCCACCCGGTGTAGGTGCTGATGGCCGATCGGCCGAGGGCGAGCAGGACGAAGAACAGCGCCCAGAGCGCCGCCCATCCCGTCCAGAGCACGGCGAGGAAAGGGTCGTCCGCGACGTGGACGATCGCGAAGGCGACGGCGAGAGCGGCGACCAGGCCGCAGAACCAGCCCAGGCCCACGGCGCCGAGGCCGAGGAGGGAGTCCACGCCGACGTAGAGGTACGTGATGCCGAACAAGAAGGTGCCCGAGATCCCGAAGAGGATGGGCAGGGAACCGTCGGCTGACACGGCCACGGCCACGCAGAGGACGAGCTGCAGACCGCCGACCAGGACGTTGAACACGCCGCTGTCCCGGCCGGGCACGCGCCCGAGCAGGGTGAGGCCGTTGACCAGGAGGGCGGCCCCGGAGAGGACCAAGCAGATGAGCGCCATGCGGAGACCTTGACACCGTTCACCCCTCGGTCGGTGTCTCGTGTCCCATCATGTCCGTCCGCTACGCCCCGTGACGGCGGTACCCGTCGTGTTCGTCACGGAAGCCGACCGCCACGTGAGCAAGGCCCCCGTACAATGAGCCAGCGCCATGGAGCCACGTCCACGCCGGCGCAGATGACGCCAAGCTGCGTTGCGGAGCGTGCAGGATGGAGCCCGGGTGAGCGTCAGAGGCGGCGGTGAACGTCTCGGTCTTCGCGAGGTTGCCGAGCGTGCTGGTGTGTCGCACATGACCGTGTCACGCGTGCTCAATGGTCACCCGCAGGTCAAGGAGTCCACGCGCCAACGCGTGCTCGAGGTCGTCGCCGAGCTCGACTTCCGGCCCAACAGTGCTGCGCGCGAGCTCGTCACCCAGCGGGCCCTCCGGATCGGCGTGCTGATCGAGAGCGCCGTCGAGTTCGGTCCGTCGAGCATCTTGCGGGCCATCGAGCGATCGGCGCGCGACGGCGGGTACTCCGTGGCGTCGTTCGCGCTCCGCGACGACTCGGCGACTCCCGAGGAGGCCGTGCGCCACCTCACAGGCCAGGGCATCGACGCACTCTGCGTGGTCGCTCCGCGCTCGTCGTCCGTGGCCGTGCTCCGGACCATCACGACGGGGCTGCCGACCCTGGTCGTCAAGGCCGAGAAGGACCCGGCCTTCCTCACGGTCTCCGTCGACCAGGCTGCCGGCACGAAGCTGGCCGTGGATCACCTCGCGTCGCTGGGTCACCGCGACGTCCTCCATCTCTCAGGGCCCCTCGACTGGTTCGACGCCCGCGCTCGCGAGCGTGCCTTCCATGCGCGCACCCGGGCATGGGGCATGCACGAGCGGCCCATCGTCATCGGTGACTGGTCGAGCGACTTCGGCTACGACTACGCACGCGGACTGACCGGAGTTCCGGAATACACCGCCGTGTTCGTCGCCAATGACGAGATGGCGCTCGGGGTGATCCACGGCCTCCACGACCGCGGCATCCGCGTGCCGGAGGACCTGAGCGTCGTCGGCTTCGACGACTTGCCCGTCTCGCGCCACTTCCTCCCGCCGCTCACGACCGTGCGGCAGGACTTCCCGGCGCTCGGGTCGCTCGTGGTGGACGTCCTGATCGCCGCGATCGAGGGCCGCGAGATCCCGCAGAACAGCCGGATTCCCGCCGAGCTCGTGGTGCGTGACTCCAGCGCGGCTGCGCGCCCTCTCGACCGAGATGGCCATCTGAGGTAATCCAGCTCGTCGTCGTTCGCCCGCGTGCATCACGACAGCTACAGTCGTGCACGTCGGGCACCGCCCGGCGCGAGGCCGTCAAGGCCTCCGACCCGAGGAGCACCACGTGCGTCACGTACGGGCATCGACGACGATGCACCCGATCGGCCCTCAGGCCGCTGGCCCGACCTGGTCCGGTCACGACGAGCGGCGGGACGGACCTGCCCACCCCACGGTGCAGATGCGGGGGATCACCGTCGCGTTCTCGAACGGCGTCGCGCTCGACAGGGTCGACCTCGACCTCCACTCGGGCGAGGTGCACGCTCTCCTCGGCGAGAACGGAGCGGGGAAGTCCACGCTCATCAAGGCGCTGCTCGGCGTGTACCCGATCGAAGCAGGGGAGGTCCTCGTGGACGGCGAGCCCGTGCGTCTCGGCGGTCCGGCTGACGCGCGGGCCCTCGGCATCCAGGCCGCGTTCCAGGAATCGCACCTGGTCGAGAACCTGAGCGTCGGTGAGAACGTGATGCTGGGCCACGAGGTGCACGGTCGCGTCGGCATCTCCTGGCGTGCGACGCATGAACGCGCCGCCACGATGCTGGCCGAGCTCGGACTGGCCGAGCTGGACCCGCGAGCCCTGCTGGCGGACCTCACTCCCGCCAGCCGCCAGCTCGTCTCCATCGCCCGCGCCATGGTCGACCGACCACGGGTGCTCGTGCTGGACGAGCCCACGTCGAGCCTCGATGCCGTCGACGTCGCGCAGCTCTTCGAGGTGATCCGCCGCCTCCGCGACCAGGGTGTGGCCATCCTCTTCGTCTCGCACTTCCTCGAGCAGGTGCTGGCGCTCAGCGACCGGATGACGATCCTTCGAGGCGGTGTGAAGAAGGGCGACTACCTGCCGCACGAGATCGGCCGCGCCGAACTGGTCGCGCGGATGATCGGCAAGGACATCGCCCACCTGCAACGCATCGGGTCAGAGCGCCGCGCCCATCGTGTGGATCCGGTCGGCCCGCCGCTGTACCGCGCCACCGGTGTAGGACGCCGCGGGATGTTGCGGCCGGTCGACTTCGAGCTGCACGCGGGCGAGGTGGTCGGCATCGCGGGGCTTCGCGGCTCCGGGCGAACCGAGCTCGCGCGCCTGCTGGCCGGCGCCGACCGAGCTGACGGCGGCGTGGTCACGCTCGGTGGTCGGACCGTCGTGATCGACCGCCCTGCGGACGCACTGCGGAACCGGGTGGCGTTGTCTGCCGAGGATCGAGGGGCGGAGGGCCTCATCAACGACCTCAGCGTGCGGGAGAACATCGTCCTCGCGTTGCAGGCTCTGCGTGGGTGGGCGCACCCGCTCTCCAAGGCCGAGCGCGAGGACCTCGTCGAGCGGCACATCGAGCACTTCGACATCACGCCGGTCGATCCGGCGACACCCGCCGGCGAGCTCTCGGGCGGCAACCAGCAGAAGGTGCTCCTCGCTCGCTGGCTGGCGATCCGGCCCCGCGTGCTGATCCTCGACGAGCCGACGCGCGGCGTCGACATCGGCGCCAAGGTCGACATCCAGGCGCACGTCGCGCAGCTCGCGCTCGAGGGTGTCGCCGTCGTGTTCATCTCGAGCGCGTTCGACGAGCTCGTGCGGGTGAGCGACCGGATCGTCGTCCTCAAGGACCGGGAGAAGATCGGCGAGCTCAGCAACGGGCCGGGCGTCACGGTCGACACCCTCGTCGAGCTCATCGCCGCACCGGACGACGAGAGCGACGAGGGCGACGACTTCCCGCCGGTGTGGCAGGGCGGGCCCCTCCTGCCGCCTGCAGCGCCGTCACGCCGCTGAGGCTCGCAGTCGATCCCTTCCCGACGGGCGGATGTTCTCGATCACTCTTGCACTCGCGAAACTGTTACCGGTAACATTCCCGGCACGCGGAAGCACCCGAGCCCACGCAGCACGACCGGCCCCATGGCCACGACCGGACGAAGACGTCCGGTCATCTCAAGGAGGAGATCCATGTCCACGAAGAGGCGCATCGCCACCATCGCCGCCGCAGGGGCCATTGCCCTCGGTCTCGCGGCCTGCAGTTCCGGCACCGGTTCGACGGACGGCGGTGACGACCTGGCAACGGTCGGCTTCGTCGCGGTCGGCCCCGAGGGCGCCTGGCGTCAGGCCAACGAGACGAACATCCAGGACACCTTCACGAAAGACGCCGGGTTCGATCTGAAGTACGCCCCGGCGACCAACAACGACCAGAAGTCGCAGATCGACGCGTTCACGTCGTTCGTGGACGAGGGTGTCGACGTGATCCTTCTCTCGGCCACCGAGGGCTCCGGCTGGGAGGACTCGCTCGAGCGGGCGAAGGAAGCCGAGATCCCCGTCGTCCTCATCGACCGTGGCATCGAGCCGGACGACACCTCGCTCTACGCGACCCGGATCGCGCCCGACAACATCGCCGTCAGCGAGTCCGTCGCCGAGTGGGCCAAGGGCGCGCTTCCCGAGGGTGGCAAGTACTTCACCCTCGAGGGCCCGGCGGGCGTCTCGGTCGTGAACGAACGCAACGAAGGTTGGGACGAGGTGATCGGCGCAGACAGCGCATTCACGAAGATCGGCGCGCAGACGGCCAACTGGTCGACCGAAGAGGCCAAGAGCGTCTTCGAGACGGTGCTGAAGTCGAACGGCAACGACGTCCAGATGGTCTTCGCCCAGAACGACGAGATGGGACTCGGCGCCGTGCAGGCGGTCGAGGAGGCGGGCCTCACGCCCGGCAAGGACGTGAAGATCGCCACCATCGACGGCACGAAGAGCGCCCTCGAGGCGTTGTCCGAGTCCAAGCTCAGCTTCGTCGCCGAGTACAACCCGCTGTTCGGCGACACGGCCCTCGAGGCAGTGCAGAAGCTGCTCGACGGCGACACCGTCGAGTCGTCGATCGTCGTCGAGTCGGCCACGTTCGACTCGCCCGAGGCAGCCGCCACAGCACTGCCCGACCGGAAGTTCTGACCAGCCCGCACGGCCACACCCGGCGGCGAGGCGGACGAGTCCGCCTCGCCGCCCCCGCCACCCACCCGCTGCCACGGCAGCGGGCGGGTGGGCATCGGCAGACAAGGAGTTACACGCATGCAGGCACCCGGCCCCATCGTCGAGATGCAAGCCATCACCATCGCTTTTCCCGGGGTCAAAGCCCTCGACGGGGTCGACCTCCGTCTCTACCCCGGCGAGGTCCACACGCTCATGGGCGAGAACGGCGCCGGTAAGTCGACGCTCATCAAGGCGCTCACGGGCGTCTACGCCATCGACTCCGGACGTGTCGTCGTCGACGGCGTCGAACGTCGCCTCTCGGGCACCGCGGACGCGCAGGCTGCGGGGATCTCGACGGTCTACCAAGAGGTCAACCTGTGCAGCAACCTCACCATCGGTGAGAACGTCATGCTCGGCCACGAGAAGCGCGGCCGGTTCGGCATCGACTGGAAGGGGACGCACGCCGCCGCCGCCGAGGTCCTGGCGCGGGTGGGACTCGGTCACCTGGACGCGCGCACCCCCCTCTCATCGCTCAGCCTCGCCCTCCAGCAGCTCGTCGCGATCAGCCGCGCCACGGTCGTCGAGGCGAAGGTGCTGATCCTCGACGAGCCGACCTCGAGCCTCGACGCGGACGAGGTCGAGGGTCTCTTCCGGGTCATGCGACGCCTTCGTGACGAAGGCGTCGCCATCCTCTTCGTCTCTCACTTCCTCGACCAGGTCTTCGCGATCAGCGACCGACTGACCGTGCTGCGCAACGGCAAGTTCGTGGCTGAGCACCTCACACGAGACATCGATCGTGCCGGCCTCATCTCGGAGATGATCGGCAAGGACCTCCAGAGCCTCCGCTCCCTCGACCGGGACCGGGCGAGCCGCCAGGTGGCCGAGGGCGAGCCCGTCTACCGGGCCACCGGGATCGGCCGCAAGGGCTCGCTCGACGCGACGGACGTCGACCTGCGTCGCGGCGAGGTCGTGGGCCTCGCCGGCCTCCTCGGCTCCGGCCGCACGGAACTCGCCCGTCTCCTCTACGGAGTCGATCGCCCCGACTCGGGATCCGTGACCATGGACGGCGTCCCCGTGGCGATCTCGTCCCCTGCGAAGGCCCTGAAGCACCGCATCGCCTTCTCGAGCGAGAACCGTCGCGACGAGGGGATCATCCGCGACCTGAGCGTGCGCGAGAACCTCGTGCTCGCCGTGCAGGCGAAACGGGGCTGGGCCCGCCCGCTCTCGGCCAAGGAGAAGGACCGCATGGTGACGAAATACCTCACCGAGCTCAACGTGCGACCCGCAGATCCCGATCGACCCATCAGCAACCTCTCCGGCGGCAACCAGCAGAAGGTCCTGCTCGGCCGGTGGCTGGCGACCGAGCCGGAGCTGCTGATCCTCGACGAGCCCACACGCGGCATCGACGTCGGTGCCAAGGCCGAGATCCAGGAACAGGTCGCCGCCCTCGCCGACACGGGAGTCGCCGTGGTGTTCATCTCCTCGGAGCTCGAGGAGGTCGTCCGGCTCAGCGATCGGATCGTCGTCCTGAAGGACCACCGCAAGATCGCCGAGCTCGCGGCGGGTCCGGACGTCACCGCCGAGTCCATCGTCGCCGCCATCGCCGAGGAGGGCGTCTCCGAGATCCCCCTCGAGACCATCCCCCGCACCACGCCCGAGGAGGCAACCCGATGAGTGACTCGACGACCACCGTGACCAGACGCCTGGGCGCCCACGGGCTCGGTGACCTGTTGCACCGTCCCTGGGTCTGGGGCACGGTCGCGATCGTGCTGCTGCTGGCGATCAACGTCGCGAAGGACCCCGGTTACCTCGCACTGTCCGTCAACCCGGACACGGGCAACCTCGTGGGCAACCTCGTCGACATCCTCCGGGCCGCTGCCCCCGTGCTCATGATCGCGGTGGGCATGTGCCTCGTGGTCGCCACCGGTGGCATCGACCTGAGCGTCGGCTCGATCATGGTCGTCGCCGGTGCCGTCTCGATGGAGTTCCTGAAGGCGGCCGGCTCCGACTCCCTCGGCGTCGCGCTCACCGCGATGGGCCTGGCGCTCCTCATCGCCGGGGTCCTCGGCGCGGTCAACGGCATGCTCGTCTCGGTCGTGGGGCTGCAGCCGTTCATCAGCACGCTCGTGATCATGCTCGCCGGCCGTGGCCTGGCCAAGGTCATCACGGGAGGCCAGAACACGGCCGCGGCCAACGAGCCCTTCCGCTGGGTCGCCAACGGCTACCTCGTCGGACTACCCGTCGTGTTCCTGCTGGCCGTGCTGATCACGCTCGGCGTCGCCGCCCTCGTGCGGCGCAGCGCCCTGGGACTCATGATCGAAGCGATCGGAATGGACCCGAAGGCCGCGCGCCTCGCGGGGCTGGACCGCCGAGCCCTCCTGTTCACCGCCTACATCGGGAGCGGCCTGCTCGCCGGCGTGGCCGGGATCTTCGCCACGTCCAGCGTCATGACGGTCGACGTCTCGCGCACCGGTTACCAACTCGAGCTCGACGCCATCCTCGCGGTCGTCATCGGCGGGACGTCGCTGGCCGGCGGCAAGTTCCACCTGCTCGGAGCCGCGGTCGGGGCGCTCCTCATCGCGACGCTCGACAAGACCGTCGTGTTCCTCGGCGTCTCCTCCTCGGCGACGCCCGCCTTCAAGGCGATCGTGATCGTGGCGATCGTGCTGCTGCAGTCCCGGCGCGTCCGCGCCCTGTTCACGAGGCGCCGCCGCCCGGCGCCGACCTCCGTGCCGACCGAGAAGGAGGCCGTGTCCGCATGAGCGCCACGACGATCCGCCCGCCCCTCACCCCCACGCCGACCCCCGGTCCGGGCCCCGGCAACGGTCCCCTCGAACCGCGTCGCCGCATGCGGCTCCGACTCGATTCCCTGCCGACGGTCGCCGCCCTGGTGATCCTGATCGCCATGCTTGCCTACGGAGAGATCGCCTACGGCCGCATCGTGCAGGCCGCGACCCTGTCGAACCTGCTCATCAACAACGCCCATGTGATCGTCCTGGCCGTGGGGCTCACGTTCGTGATCCTCACGGGGGGCATCGACCTCTCCGTCGGTGCGATCGTCGCGGTCAGCAGCGTCGCGGGCGTGCTGCTCGCGAACGCCGGCTGGAACCCCTGGGTCGTGATGGTGCTGATGATCCTCATCGGCACGGCATCCGGCGTCGTCTCGGGCGTGCTGATCCAGTTCTTCGACGTGCAGCCGTTCATCGCGACGCTCGCGATGATGTTCCTCGGACGGGGCCTCGCCTCCATCCTCAGCACGGTGCCCGAACGACTCGCCGACGAGTCGCCCATCCGCTCGCTCGCGACGAACATGAAGGTCGTGGACGGTCCCAAGGTGAACGACGTCGTGACGACTCCGGGCGTGCTCATGGCGCTCGTGGTGGTCGCCATCGCGTTCTTCGTGCTGCACCGCACGCGTCTGGGGCGCACCGTGTACGCGATCGGCGGGTCGGAGCAGTCGGCCGCCCTCATGGGCCTCCCGGTTCGCCGCACGAAGCTCGCCGTCTACGTGATCAGCGGATCGCTGGCAGGGCTCGCCTCGGTCATCTACACGGCCCGGCTCGGGAGTGCCCAGAACATCACCGGCATCGGGTGGGAGCTGGATTCGATCGCCGCCACGGTGATCGGTGGCACCCTCCTCACCGGCGGCGTCGGCTTCGTGCTCGGGTCCGTCGTGGGCGCGCTCGTGCTCGGCCTCATGAACGTGCTCATCACGCGAGACGGAGGCATCCCGCCCGAGGCCACCACCATCATCACCGGCGGCATCCTCCTGGTCTTCGTGCTCCTGCAGCGCGCCGTGATGGCGAGGCGGCGGACCTAGCGGCGACGTGACGCGTGCCACGGCCAGAGCCACAGTAACCGCACGATCGCTGGCGAGAGGTGATCCTCTGACGCCACCAGCCGCGTCGCGCGCCACGGGCACCACGGGGGTCGGCTCCGCACCCCGGGCGCCGAGTGGGCAGAAGATGTCCTTCCCGTCGAGATGAAGGACGTTTTCTGCCCACTCGATCGGCGCAGGGGGCGAGAGGGCAGAGTGCGGCCTCCGGGTCAGGGGGACGAGGCGAGGGCGGCGAGCTCGGTGCGGCTGCGGGCCCCGAGCTTGCGCAACAGGTTCGACACGTGGAACTTCACCGTGTTGTCGCTGATGCCGAGCACCGCCGCGATGTCGCGGTTCCGGTCGCCGGCCGCGACCCGGTGCAGCACCTCGCGTTCCCGCTCGCTCAGGGCCGCGACCAGCTCCCGCGGCTCGTTCGACGGCGGCGGGTCGAGCGGCAGGCGCACCGTCAACTCCGAGCCCCACCCCACGGTCGACGCCACCGTCAGCTCGCCCCCGACCCCGGAGACCTGCTCGGTGATCGGCCGCAGGGCGTCGTCGTGCGCCGTCAGCTCACCCGCGCCGTCGTCCCGGATCGCGATCAGCAGGTTCAGGCCGTCGCAGTCCCACTGGATGCGCACCCGACGTGCGTCACCCGCGTCGACGAAGGTGAGCACGGCGTTCCGGACGACGGCCCGGGCCACGTGCGCGACGTCGCCCGGCAGGGCCCGACCCGTCGCCGGAGGCTCGACGAACTGGACGTCCAGGTCGCCGAAGCGCACGAGCGGCCGCAGGTCGGACCGGAGGCGCGCGAAGGCCCCGACGACCGGTTCGAGGGTGGTCCCGCGGTCACGGTCGGACCCCGTCCGGAGGGCGACCAGGGCCCCCGCCGCGACGTCGATGGCCTCAGCCCGGGCCGCCCGGTCGTCGAGGCGTCGTGAGCGCAGGGCGGCCAGCACGGACTCGAGCGTCATCGCATGCCGGTCGACCAGGTCGGCGGTCGCCCGCGCGTGCTCTGACGCCAGGGTGCGGGCCAGGGTGTCGGAACCGGCCCGACCGGGGACGTCGTGCACGGTGTGGCTCATGCGCCCACCCTAGGCGTCCGCCTACCCGACGCCACCCTCCCTACCCGAACGGGTGGGTGGGACGCCCCCGTCGAGGGGCTGCTCTCACAGCATCGTCGGACCAGGATCGAAGGCAACGGGATCGACGACGTACCAGAGGCCCGATCGGGCCCCGTCGCCCCCACGAGGAGCACCACATGAAGCTGCAGTTCGCCATGGACACCCTGACCACCGACGCCGCCCTCGAGCTGGCCGCCGCCGCCGCGCCGAGCGTCGACATCATCGAGCTCGGCACTCCGCTGATCAAGGCCGAGGGCTTCCGCGCCATCACCGCGATCAAGGAGGCGCACCCCGACAAGATCGTCTTCGCCGACCTCAAGACGATGGACGCGGGCGAGCTCGAGGCGGGCGAGGCGTTCAAGGCCGGCGCCGACCTGGTGACCGTGCTCGGCGTCGCCGGTGACAGCACCATCGCCGGTGCCGTCAAGGCTGCCAAGGCCCACGGCAAGGGCATCGTCGTCGACCTCATCGGCGTCGGCGACAAGGCCGCCCGTGCCAAGGAGGTCGTCGCACTCGGCGCCGAGTTCGTCGAGATGCACGCCGGGCTCGACGAGCAGGCCGAAGAAGGCTTCACGTTCGAGAAGCTGCTCGAGGCCGGCAAGGCCTCGGGCGTGCCGTTCTCGGTCGCCGGTGGCGTCAAGGCCGCCACGGTCGGCTCTGTCCAGGACGCCGGAGCCGACGTCGCCGTCGCCGGTGCCGCGATCTACTCGGCCGACGACGTCGCCGGTGCCGCCGCCGAGATCCGCGCCGCCATCAAGTAGCAGCACCAGCACCACCCGCAGCGGCTCACGAGAGAGCGCTGACGCGCAGGAGGCGCGGTGTCGGTCGGACCGGCACCGCGCCTCCTCGTCGTCCCGCGGTCAGCGGGATGCGTCGACCAGACGGGCCGAGACCGTCACCACGACGTCGTCGCCCGTCACGCCGGAGGCGGCCAGGCGTCCCCGCAGCGCGTCGGCCGCCCGGGCCAGCGTCTCGGGCGTCGGGACGTCGAGTCCGGTCGCCACGTGGGCGGTGACGGACACCGAACCGGCCGTCCGCGAGATCTCGACGAGGCCGGTCGAGCCCGCGAGGTCGAGGCCGGCCGCGACGGCCCGCACCGCCCCCTCGACGACGGGGTGCGCGTCGAACACGTCGACCACGCCCTCGACGCCGCGCAGCACCTCGGTCAGGTCACGGGAGAGCAGGTCGTCGCTCATCGGTCGTCCTCTCTCGCCACGAAGACGTCGTCGACGAGCACGTCGACCCGGACGACGGTCAGCCCGGTGTGCCGCGTCAGCGTCTCGGTGATGCGGGTGCGCAGCTCGTCCGCGACGGCGCCGAGGTCGAGTCCGTACCGGGCCGCGGCGGTCACCCGCACGACCACGTCGGCCCCCGCCGTCGTCAGGTCGCCGTCGAAGGTTGTCGACCCGAGCACGACGCCGGACTGCTCGTCGCCCGCCCGTCGCACCAGCCCGCGCGCCGCGGCCTCGGTGACGCTCAACCGGACCGCGGGATCGGGGTGGCCGATCGGGATCACCCGGCCGCCGACGACCTCTCGACGGATCGAGTCGAGGAGGCCGTCGATCCAGGCGCCGTCCCGGTCGGGCTCGCGGCGGGCCTCGTGCTCGAGGGAGGCGCGGGACAGGTCGTGCACCCGGGCCAACGACTGCAGGTACAGGCGGCAGGCCGCCGAGCCCTCGATGGCCGGGTCGCGGGGCGTGCGTCCGGCGTCGAGGTAGTCCGCGAGGCGGTCGGCGGGGATGCCGTCCACCGTGTCGTCGTCCTCGGGCACGTCGAGGGGGGAGCGGTCGTCGGTCGTCATCGCCACGCCTCCATCTCGGTCATGAGGAACACCCGGGCCCGCGCGATCTTGCCCCGGACCGTCGAGACGGGCAGGTCGAGGGCCTCGGCGATGTCCGCGTACGAGTAGTCGGCGGTCTCACGCAACAGCCAACACCGTCGCTGGTCGAGGGGGAGCTTGTCGAGGGCCGACCACATGGCGTCGAGCTGCAACCGGGCCTCGACCACGCGTTCGGGCGTCTCGTGGCGCGGGGCCGACACCTCGAGCCGGTCGACGTCGTCGTGGTCGCGTCGCACGCGCAGACGGTCGACCGCCTTGTTGCTGACGATGCGCATCAGCCAGTTGCGCACCCGCGACGGGTCGTCGAGGTCGGCCAGGCGTCGCCAGGCCGTCATGAAGGCGTCCTGCACGACGTCGTCCGACTCGAGGTCGGAGCCCAGGAGGCGCGCGGCGTACACGCGCATCAGCGGTCCGTGTCGGCGCGCGATGACCTCGTAGGCGTGGACGTCGCCGTCGCGGGCCCGTACGGCCAGCGTCGCGTCCGCAGCGTCGAGGAGGGGGTCGTCGGTGGTGATGACGACCTCCTGCGATCGGACGGGGCGGGACGGGACGCGGGGGGACCCCGGGACGAGGACCGGATGGCCCGCGTCATGCCTCTTGACTACCACCCCGTGCCCGGATCGGGGGACGTGATGGCCGAAATGTGAGTGGTGGTGAATCGTTCCCTGAGAGCTGGCTGACCCACCATGACACCTGCCGTGCCCCATGCGTCTGAATGATGTGACCCGCTTCACGGGCACCCCGACACCGACCGGTCCCACCGGTCCAGAGCAAGGAGCAACCATGAGCAACGTGACCCCCTCCACCAGCACCGCCGCTGCCAAGACCACGCAGTCCCACGCCGCCGGCAAGAACACCATCGCCGAGGGCGTCGTCTCGAAGGTCGCCGGCATCGCGGCCCGCGAGGTGCGCGGCGTCCACGACCTGGGCAACGGTGCCGCCCGTGCCATCGGCGCGATCCGCAACGTGATCAACCAGCAGGACCGCGGCCAGGGCGTCTCGGTCGAGGTCGGCGAGAAGCAGGTCGCCGCCGACATCGTCATCGTCGCCGAGTACCCCGTCGAACTGCAGAAGGTCGCCGACGACGTGCGCAAGTCCGTCACCGACGCCATCTCGCAGGTCGTCGGCATGGAGGTCACCGAGGTGAACGTCACCATCTCCGACGTGTACATCCCCTCCGAGGACAACGACGACGACGCCGACGACAGCCGCGTCAAGTGACCGCCACGACCACCGGCATGCTGGTCGGCGCCGTCCTGGCGCTGACCGCCCTGGCCTTCGGCTTCTGGGCCTTCGTGTTCGTCGCGATCGCCATGGCGATCGGGTTCGGCGTCGGCCGTGTCGTCGAGGGCAAGCTCGACGTCCGCGGCCTCGCCGACGCACTCCGCGGGCGGCGGTCGTCGTGACCGCGGCGGTGACGGCCGACCGGGCCCTCCACGGCCGGAACAAGATCACGTCACGTGCCGTGCGTCGGGTCGTCTCGGCCGTCACCGCGGAGGCCCTCGAGGTCTCCGCGTCGAAGGTGTCGGTCGAGCTGGCCGACCACGACGGCGCTCTCAGCGTGATCGCCAAGACCCCCATCCGGGTCTCGCCCCTGGGCGTCTCCGAGCGTCGTACGGGCACCCTGCTGGACCGCCTCACGGCGGCCCAGTCCACCATCCGTGACCGCGTGCTGCAGCTGACCGGGTCGAGCATCGACAAGGTCGACCTGCAGATCACCGGTGCCGACATCCGAGAGAGGAAGCGCGTCGCATGAGCACCGCATCGCTCTACAAGCGCATCGTGCGCCGTGAGACGCACTCGTCGCGGGCCGGCATCGCCATCACCCTCGCCGTCCTGCTGATCGTCGCCCTGGCGTGGATCGGCACCGAGGCGGTCCTCGCCGCCGTCGGGACGGCTCCGCTGCTCCTGGCTCCGACCGACCTCGTCGGTTCGACCCTGGACGCCGCGAGTGCTCCGGTCGGCGTGCTGACCGCCGTCGCGGTCGTCGTCGCGCTGATCGGGCTCGTCCTGATCGTCGTGTCGCTCGCGCCGGGCCGTCGTGGCCGTCGTGGCGCGAAGGCCGAGCGCACCGTGGCCGTGGTCGACGACCGGGTCATCGCCCGCTCGCTGGCCCGCACCGCGAGCTACGCCGGCGACGTCGACCCCTCGCAGGTCAGCGTCAGCGTGGGCAAGCGCAGCGCCCTGATCGAGGTCACCCGCACCTCCGGCCGTCAGACCGACGTCCGCAGCATCGACGAGGCCGTCCGCGACGAACTGGGCGCCTACGACTTCAGCCCGGCACTGCGTCACAAGGTCAAGCTGTCCGAGAAAGGAACGGTCGGGTCATGAACAGCACCAATCGCGCTCTGAACCGCATCGTCGTCTTCGTCATCGGCCTCGTGCTCCTGCTCGCCGGCGGAGCCGTCGCCGTCGGGGCCCTCGTGCCCGACGTCCAGGAGACCGTCTCGCAGGGTGCCTCCGATGCGAGGGGCCCCGCGACCGACGCACTCGGCGACCAGCCGTGGATCCTCTGGGTCGTCGCGGCGGCCAGCCTCGTGCTGATCGTCCTGCTCGCCTGGTTCGCCCTGCGACAGGGACACGGCCAGACCGGCACGCTGCTCACCGTCGACGAGGGGTCGCGTCGCGACCAGACCACCGGCGGTCGCCTGGTCGTCGACGCGAAGGTCGCCGAACAGGTCCTCGAGGAGGCGCTGGCCGACACCCCGGGCATCGTCTCGGTGGACGTGACCGCCTTCCGCGTCAAGCGCGAGTCGGTCCTGCGCGTCACCGCCAACGCGCGTCGCGGCGTCTCGCCGACCGACATCCGCCGGAGCATCGACCAGGCCGTCGCCCACTGGGACGGCGTCCTCGGGACCGAGACGCCCGTCGTGATCCAGATCAACGGCGGTCTGCGCAGCCAGATGTCGTCCGCGACGCGGCTCGACTGACCTCCCTCGCCCCACCGCACGGACGGCCCTCGCCCTCGACCCGAGGACGGGGGCCGTCCGTCGCCCCACCCACGTTCCCCGATGAAAGGCCGGTCTCATGAGCGAGTCCACCCACCACGTCACCCCCATCGACATCGACGCCGCGGCGTCCACCCGGGCCACCTCGCCCGAAGAGGTCCTCGAGCACACGATCGGCGTCACCGTCCTCGGCGTCTCGGGCGTCCACGCCCTCGGCACCGCGTCCCAGCGGCTCGCCGGCGCCTTGCGCACGGCGATCGGCACGGGCTCCGTCCCCGGCGTCCGCGCCGGCACCACCGACGAGGGACTCGTGGTCGACATCGCCGTCGTCGCCGAGTACCCGACGAACGTCACCACGCTCGCCGACACCGTCCGGACGCAGGTCAAGCATGCCGTCGGGCAGCTCGACGGCGAGGAGGTCACGGTCAACGTCACCGTCACGGACGTGCACGGCCCGTTCGACTCGGACGAGGACGCCGCCGACAAGGTGAACGCCGCCGCGGACAAGGCGAAGCAGACCGTGTCCGACGCCGGCGACCGGGCGAAGGAGGCCGGCGAGAAGACCAAGGCCGCCGCCGGCGAGGCACGCGACCGCGCCGCGACCGCCGCGGGCGACCTGTCCGACAAGGCTCGGACGGCCGCGGGCGACCTGTCCGACAAGGCCCGCGAGCTGGGCGACAAGGCCGGCGAGGTCGCCGAGCAGGCGAAGGCCACCGCGGGCGAGGTCGGCGAGAAGGCGGCCGCCAAGGCGGACGACGTCGCCGACGATGCCCGCGACGTGGCCGACCAGGCGCGGGACGCTGCTGCCGACGCCCTCGACTCCGCGGCGGACCGTGGCGACGACGCCCGCTCGACGACCGCCGACGCCACCGACGCCGCACTGGACACGACGTCCGAGGTCGTCGCCGACGCCCGCGCGAAGGCCGCCGACGCCGTGGACGGCGTGGCCGACGCGGTGGACGAGAACCGGGCCTCGGACGGCGACGCCACCCGCGCCTCCTCGGGCGACGCCCACGACGCCGACGGTGCCGACGTCACCGTGACGGTCGACGGCGGAAGGGTCACGGTCGAGGTCGACTCCGACAGCGACGCGCAGGTCGTCGTCGACGGCGACGACGTCGCCACGACGGAGAAGTGATGTTCGGGCGGCGCGCCACGATGACGACCCGACGCCCCCGGCCGCGGGCCGTCTGGGCGGCCCTGGTGACCTCGGCGGTGCTCTGCGTGCTGATCGTCGTCGGCGTGCTGCTGCCCGTGCTCACCCTGATCGGTGCGGCGGACGGCGGCACGGCCGGCGCCCTCGACGTGCCCGTCGGCTCGATCGTCGCGGCGATCGCCATCGGTTACGTCCTGGCCCTGGTCGTGCTGCTGCTCATCGTGAAGGTGCGCAACGGTCCCCTGGCCTGGGTGCTCGGGGTGGCGGCCGTGATCTCGACGCTCGTGGTGTCGCTGTGGCCCCTCGTGGCCGTCGCGATCGCCGGCGTCGACCAGGTGCAGGACCTGATCCCGTTCATCCAGGACCTGATCACCCGCTTCTGGCCCGGCAGCTGACCCACCCCGAGGTGGACCGACCCGTCTAGGCTGAGGCGGTCGTCGGAAGGGGTCCGGCGCACCACCGGGGGACCACCATGCGCACCACCACCACGCCCGCACTCTCCACCGTCGTCGGAGCCGTCGCCGTGACCCTCCTGCTCGCGGGCTGCACCGGAGGCGGCGCCGACTCCGGTGACGCCGGTCGGTCGTCGTCCCCGGGGCAGGCGACCGCCACGGCGGACGCCGCCGACCAGCCGACCGGCGAGTTCACCCTGCCCGCCGACTGCGAGGCGGCGGGGGCCGTCCTCGGCGATCTCGTCACGGGGCGGACCCTCGTGGCGGAGACCTCGACCATCGGGTCCGACGAGGCGAACTGCACGTGGACCAGCGAGGCCGACGGGTCCCGGGTCGGCTTCATCGCCACGGTCCAGGAACTCGACCAGGCGGGCATGGACGCGGAGGTCCCCGCAGGGGGCGGCGTCGACGGGCTGTCCCTCGAGCAGGTCGAGGACGAACGGGCCGACGCCTTCGACGGGCGCGCCTTCGTCGCGACGGCCCAGGACGGGTCACCGGTCGTCGGGGGCGGGTCGATCCTGCTGACGCCCCACGGGCTCCTGAGCGTCATCGTCGCGGCTCCGGCCGGGTCGACCGCTCCGATCGATCCCGCCCGATCGCTCGATCTCGTCTTCGACTTCCTCGACTGACGCGAGGCCCCGAGGAGGCGCGGTGCCGGTCGACCGGCACCGCGCCTCCTCGGTCGTCAGGCTCCGGAGAACTCGACCGGGAGGTCTCGGCTGGTGTGCAGCACCCGGTGGACCCGCACGGCGTCCGTGTCGTCGGTGTAGAGCACCACGAACGGGAAGCGGCGGAGCGCCAGGCTCCGCAGGCCGTCGATCCCGGTCTCGACGGCGAACCGGGCCGACCCCAGGGTGGGATGCGTTGAGATGAGCGACCGCGCGTCGTCGATGGCGTCGACGAAGTCGAGCGCGGCTGCGTGCGCCCCCTCGTCGAGGTAGTGGTCGACGGCCGACTCGATGTCGTGGTCGGCGCGTCGCGAGGTCACGACGCGGCGGCTCACGCGCGGTCGGCCCCGGCGCGGTGCACGCGGTCACGGAGGCGGTCGAGGTACTGCTCGTCGAGGTCCGAGCCCGCCCCGGACGCCATGCCGTCCACCACGAGTTCGCGGAGGCGGGCGCGCGCCTGCTCACGACGGATCAGCTCGCGGATGAACTCGCTGCTCGTCCCGTAACCGCGCTCGTCGACCTGGGCCTCGACGAAGTGCTTCAGACCGTCGGGCAGCGAGACGTTCATGGTGGCCATGGACCGATCCTAGGCGCGATGGCAAGGTTTGTCATGCGTCGACCGGCACCGCGCCTCCTCGGTGTCCCCCTAATGGTGGGCATGACGTGGCGAGGGCTCTGTGGCATCGTTGCAGGGTTCGGAGACGGCACGCTCCCACCAGGCGCGCCCAGCGAGAGGGAGCCGTGTGATCAGGGACGAAGTCCGCGAAGAACGTCGGCAGCGAGCGGTCGAGACGCTCGGCATCGTCGAGTCGGGCCACGAGGCCCGCCTCGACCGCGTGACCCGCGTCGCCCGGGCCGTGTTCGGGGTGCCGCTGTCGTCGGTCACCGTCATGGACCACGAGCGCGCGCTCTTCGTCGGCCGGGCGGGCTTCGACGACCCCGAGTCCGGGCGCTCCGACACCCCGTGCAGCCTCGTGACCGACACGGGCGAGATCGTCACCACCGACGACGCCCGCCTCGACCCGCGGTTCGCCCACCTGGGCGCCTTCAACGACAACGGGCTGCGGTTCTACGTCGGTCACCCGCTGCGCGACGGATCGGGCAACGTCGTGGGCTCGTTCTGCCTGATGGACGCCGAGCCCCGGCAGCTCTCGGCAGACGAGATGGCCGAGTTCCGCGACCTGGCCGCCTGGGCCCAGGTCGAGCTCCTCGCCGACGCCGACGCCTCGGCCGCCCGGTCCACGCAGCAGGCGCTGTTGCCGGCCCAGCCCCTCGAGGTCGAGGGCGTCCGGGTCGAGGGCATCTGCCTGCCCTCGCTGAGCGTCGGGGGCGACTACTACGACTACGGACTCATCGGCCGGTTCGTGCACGTGGCCGTCGGCGACGTGATGGGCAAGGGCGTCGGGGCGGCCATCATCGGGTCCTCCGTCCGGGCGGCCTGTCGTGCGGCCTCACCGCAGGTCGCCGCCGGACGCGAACTCGGCCTCGCGGTCGACCGCATCGAACGAGCCGTGCGGACCGACCTGCAGCGCACCGGGACGTTCGTCACGTACTTCCACGCCGTCCTCGACCTCGACACGGACGAACTCTCGTTCGTCGACGCCGGGGCGGGGCTGTCGATCATCGTCCGGGCCGACGGCAGCGTGCAGCACCTCGCGGGCACGGGGCTGCCGCTCGGGCTCGACGAGCAGCAACAGCACGTCACCGAGACGACCCGCCTCGGCGTCGGCGACCAGCTGATCGTCATGAGCGACGGCGTCCTCGACGTCCTCGACGACGAGTTCGACTGGGCCCTCGAGGTCGGGCGGCTCGCGACGCGGCCCGCCACCGGCGGTGCCGACGGGGCCGGCGGTGCCGACGGCCTCGGCCTGCTCGGGTCGATGGCGGCCCTGACCGAGCGACGCCTCTCGCGCGACGACGTCACCGTCGTCGTCATGGACCGTCGCGCGTGACCGACACCCTGAGTCGCCGCGACCAGCGGCTGCTCGACCAGACCACCCCGGGTCGCCGCATCGTCGCGATCCGGGTGGCGGTCCTGCTGGCGTCGCTCGCCGGCCTGAACTACATCGTCTGGCGCTGGGCCGCCTCGGTGAACTGGTCGTCGTGGTGGATCGCGGTGCCGCTGATCCTCGCCGAGACGTACAGCGTGATCGACTCGCTGCTGTTCGGCCTCGGGGCCTGGCGGCTGCGTGAGCGTGGCGAGCCGCCGACCGCGCCCGACCCCGACGGCCTCGAGACGCGGGTCACGGTCGACGTCTTCGTCACCACGTACAACGAGGAGGTCGAGCTCGTCATGCGCACCGCCCTCGCGGCGCAGCGCATCGACTACCCGCACACGACGTGGATCCTCGACGACGGGGGTCGCCCCGAGATCCGTGCCGCCGCCGAGGCCGCGGGCATCGGCGTCATCACCCGGTCGGACGACTGGGCCGACCGGCCGCGCCACGCGAAGGCCGGCAACCTCAACAACGCCCTCCTGTCGACCGAGGGCGAGTTCCTGCTGATCCTCGACGCCGACCAGGTGCCGAAGCCCGAGATCCTCGACCGCACCCTCGGCTACTTCAAGGACGAGCGGATCGCTCTCGTGCAGACGCCGCAGTGGTTCGAGAACGTGCCGGACTCCGACCCCCT
The DNA here is from genome assembly GCF_030209595.1 of Frigoribacterium sp. ME-P-080. Taxonomy (NCBI): domain Bacteria; kingdom Bacillati; phylum Actinomycetota; class Actinomycetes; order Micrococcales; family Microbacteriaceae; genus Frigoribacterium; species Frigoribacterium sp. ME-P-080. The sequence goes on along the minus strand of NZ_JARVRR010000007.1, from coordinate 38,458 downwards.
GGGCAGTCAGGCACCGCTGTTCTACGGCCCCATCCAGCAGTCGAAGGACGGCTGGAACAGCGCCTTCTTCTGCGGGTCGAACGCGGTCCTCCGTCGGGAGGCGCTGATGCAGCTGGGCGTCGCGCGGTACGTCACCGAGGTCGAGGCGGCCGTGCGTCGAGCCGTCCGCACCTCGCGCAAGCTGCTGGTGCGGGCACGCGAGGAGGCCGTCGGCCAGCCCCGCGTGCTCGAGGCGTTGGACGACGCCGAGACCGTGGTCGAGCGGGCCCGGGCCGAGTTCGCCGCGGGGGAGTCCATCGGCGACGTCACCTACCGGTTCCAGCGCAGCATCGACACGATCGCCTTCCGTTTCGCCGACGCCGACCTCGCGGCCATGAAGGGCGACCTCGCCGAGCTCGCCGCCATGTCGCTCGGCCCCGACACGTTCGATGCCCTCGACGAGGCGGCCCTCGACCTGCTCGCGCAGCGGTCGTCCTCTCCGCTCGCCGCCATCGAGTCGATCTCGCTGCTCGTCGGGGCGCTCGACGTCGACCGCGGCTCCGAGGCGCAGGCGATCATGCCCCTGGCCACGATCTCGGTCACCGAGGACATGGCCACGGCGATGCGCCTCCACGGGCTGGGCTGGAGGTCGGTCTACCACGACGAGACCCTCGCGATCGGGCTCGCGCCCGAGGACCTCGCGACCATGATGACGCAGCGACTGCGCTGGGCCCAGGGCACCATGCAGGTCTTCTTCCGCGAGAACCCGCTCGTGCAGAGGGGCCTGTCGTGGGGTCAGCGCCTCATGTACTTCTCCACCATGTGGAGCTACCTCTCGGGCTTCGCCGCCGTGGTCTACATCGCGGCGCCCGTGCTCTGCCTGTCGTTCGGCGTCGTGCCGGTGCAGGCCTACAGCGTCGACTTCTTCGCCCGCCTGATCCCCTTCCTGGTGTTCAACCAGCTGCTCTTCTGGGTGGTCGCGGCGGGCAGGCCGACCTGGCGGGGGCAGCAGTACTCGCTGGCGCTCTTCCCGGTCTGGATCGCCTCGGTCACCACGGCGTTCCAGAACGTCTACCGCGGCCGCGCGCTCGGCTTCTCGGTGACGCCCAAGACGAAGCAGGCGGCCACCGGCCCCCGGTGGGACCTCGTCCGACCGCAGATCTGGGCCGTCGCCTGCCTCGTCGCCGCACTCGTCCTGGTCGGCGTCCGCTACGCCACCGGGCAGGCCGAGGGCCTCGCGCCGCTCGTCAACATCGCCTGGGTGCTCTTCGACCTGGTGATCTTCAGCATCATCGTCCGGGCCGTTCTCTACCCGGGGCCCTCGGCACCCCACGACAAGGAACAATCATGATGACCGTCACCGTCGAGGCCGTCGAAGGCGGCTGCGTGCTCTCCCCACAGGGGCGCCTCACCGTGGTCTCGACACCACAACTCCGCGACGAGGTGGCCGCACGTCTCGCGGCCGGCGACCGCCTCATCATCGTCGACCTCTCGGGCACGACCTTCGTGGACTCGTCGGGCCTCGGGGCCCTCGTGTCGTGCCTCAAGTCGGCTCGCCAGGCCGGGGGAGACCTGCGGCTGGTGGCCCCCACCGAGCAGGTCTCGATGGTGCTGCGCCTCACGAACCTCGACCGCATCCTCAAGCCCCGCGCCTCGGTCTCGGCCGCCCTCGATGACTGAGCGTCCCGGCCCCGTCGTCATCGACGTGGCCGTCGAACCCGAGAGCATCGACCTGGTGCAGAACGCCTTCGAGGCGTGGTGGACCTCGCTCGGCGACGACTCGCTCGAGACGCGCTTCTCGTTCGAGACCGCGATCGTCGAGATCGCGGCGAACGTCGTCGAGCACTCGCGCCGGTCCGAGGCCGACCGTGGTCGCCGCTTCACCCTCGAGCTCTCCGCCACCGACGACCGGCTGACGGCCGTCTTCCACGACAACGGCATGCCCAGCGAGATCGACCTCAGCGCCGTCTCGATGGCCGACCTCGAGGACGAGGACGGTCGCGGCCTGGCCCTGGCACTCCTCAGCCTCGAGAGCCTCGACTACCGCCACGAGGACGGCCGCAACGTGTGGACGCTCGTGTGCCGACGCTGAGGCACCCGTCGGCGACGGTGCCACGTCGGCGGGCGGCCCGCCGGATCGGCGCGGCCCTGCTCGCCGTCGCGGCATTGGTGCCGCTGGTGCTGGGGCCGGCGGTGCTCGGGGACGCGACGTCCGCGTCGGCCGCCGCCGCGCCTCCTGAACCCTCGGACACGTGGTTCGGCCCGGACCTCGACTGGGGCTCGGACGGACCCGACGGCTACGCCGGCCGACTCGGCGCGACGCCGTCGCTGTACGGCGTCAACATCGACTACCCGCTCGACCAGGGCGCGGTCGAGGAGTGGCGCCGGTCGGCCCGTGCCGCGGCCGCCCAGGGCGCCGTGCTCGTGGTCAGCCTGGAGCCCACCGGGCGGCTCGCCGACCTGGACGGCGCGGACGCGCGCCGGGCCGACGACCTGCTGACCGAGATCGACCGGCAGTACGGCACGCTCCAGCTGGTGCGCTTCGCGCCCGAGATGAACGGCAACTGGCAGCGCTGGGGGCAGCAGCCCACGGCGTTCGTCGGGGCGTTCCGGGCCCTCGCCGACGTCGTGCACGCCGGGGACTCGCAGGCCCGCATGGTGTGGGCTCCGTCCTACGGTGCGGGCTATCCGTTCTCGGACGCCGTCGGCCGCCTCACCGAGACCCCCTCGGGCGACGTCGACCTGCTCGACACGAACGACGACGGGCGGGTCACCGAGGCCGACGACCCCTACGGGCCGTACTACCCCGGCGACGACGCGGTCGACTGGGTCGGCCAGTCGATGTTCTTCTTCGCCAAGGGCAGCGCCTCGACGGCCGCCGGCACGTCGGTGCCGTTGGTCGAGAACCAGGCCCCGGCGGCGGGCGAGGTCGAGGCACGCTTCGACGAGACCTGGGGCTACACCGAGGCCCAGCCGTCGACGTTCTACGAGCGCTTCGCCGAGGGGCGCGACCGACCCATGCTGCTCGACACGGGCGCCCTCTACGCCGACGAGTTCGACGGTGCCCCCGAGCTCGACGTCAAGCAGGGCTGGTGGCGTCAGGTGCTGGACGCCCTGCCGACCCACGAGCGGATCTCCGGCGTCACCTGGCTCGAGGTCGAGCGGGACGAGGCCGAGGCGGGCGACCGACCCGTCGACTGGCGGGCCACGGCCGAGTCGGGCATCGCCGGCGCGCTGCGCACCGACCTCGAGGCGTCCGACCGGATCGACCTCGGGCCGGTCACCGACCGCGTGACCTCGACCGACGGCGACGCCGCGACCGTGCAGGTCCGCGACGGCGGCGGCGACGAGATGGGCTGGATCGTGGCCTGTGCCGTGGTGCTCGCCCTGGTCTTCCTGGTGAGCGGCGTCGTCGGGCGCCTGCTGCCCCGCTGGCGCTACCCCGACGACGGATCGCCCGGTCGCGACCTGCGCATCGACCTCTTCCGCGGGTTCATCATCCTGGCCGTCGTCATCACGCACATCGAGGTCGCGGGGCCGTTCTCGTTCGTCACGCTGAAGGCCGTCGGGGCGATCACGGGTGCCGAGATGTTCGTGTTCCTCAGCGGCATCGTGCTCGGCATGGTCTACCCGCTCGGCATCAAGAAGTACGGCGAGAAGGCCGCCGCGATCGGCGCCTTCGTGCGGGCGCGCAAGCAGTACGTCGTGACCCTCGCGGTCATCCTGGTCGTCTTCGCGCTGAGCTTCGTGCCGCTGCTGAACACGGACGCGGTCACGACCTTCACCGACCGCGGCACGGGCATGACCGGCACCTCGGCGGAGGGGCGGGTCTACGACCTGTACCCGAACGTCGACCGCCTGCTCGACTACCCGCCGCCGTGGTACGCCGTGCGTCAGCTGTTGCTGCTCGAGATGGGGCCGTGGCCGTTCAACATCATGGGCCTGTTCGTCGTGCTGAGCCTGACGATCCCCGCCTTGATGTGGGCGATCAAGCGGCGTGCCTGGTGGGCCGTGTTGCTGGTCAGCTGGGCGGTCTACGCCGTCGGCGTGGTCTTCCCCGACGTCCACCTCCTGCCGTCGCAGTTCGAGCCGGTGTTCCCGCTCTTCGCCTGGCAGGTGCTCTTCACCCACGGTCTCGTCATCGGCTGGTACCGGCGTCGGATCGTGACGGCGCTGACCACCCGCCTCGGCAAGGTGCTGGTCGGCGTGGGGGTCGTCGGCTACGCCGGGTTCCTCGCGCTGATCTGGGCCGGGCACGCCTACGGGTTCGCCCCGGGGCCGATCCCGACGGGCCTCTACGACACGCTGTACGCGACCGGCTACCAGCGGGTCGACATGCAGTGGGGCCGGCTGGTCGACGTGGCCCTCGTGGTCGTCTGCGTCTACGCGATCCTCACGGTGTTCTGGAAACCGATCTCGGCGGCCCTCGGCTGGTTCTACGTCCCCCTCGGACAGGCCAGCCTCTACGTGTTCATCTGGCAGGTCTTCTTCGTGCTCGCCGTCGCGTCGATCCCCGGGTTGGACCGCTCGGACGTGGTCGTCGGCACGATCGTCCACGTGGTCTCGGTGCTGCTGCTCTGGGTGATGGTGAAGAAGAAGTTCCTGTTCTCGGTCATCCCCCGCTGAGCGGCGGGCCGCCGGGGACGCAGGAGGCGCGGGTCGCGTGACCCGCGCCTCCTGCGTCCCTGGGAACTCGCGTCAGGCGGGCTCGCCCGGGGCGGCGACCACGAGGTCCAGACCGGCGTCGACCAGGGCCGCCGTCGCCTCGTCACCCAGGCGGTCGTCGGTCACGATCGTGTCGAGTTCGGCGAGGCGGAGGGCCCGGTACTTGCCGAAGCGCCCGTACTTCGAGCTGTCCGCGACGAGCACCGAGCGTTCGGCCACCTCGAGCGCGGCCCGCTTGACCTCGACCTTGGCCTCGACCGGCGTGGTGACGCCGTGCGTGAGGTCCCACGAACTCGACGAGATGAAGGCGAGGTCGAGCGACAGCTCGGTGAGCGTCAACCGGGTCAGCCGCCCCAGCGTCGACTGGTTCGCACTGTCGACCCGGCCCCCGACGACGATGAGGTCGACGTCGGGGTGGTCGAAGAAGGACCGGACGGTCGCGAGGTCGTTGGTGACGACCGTCAGGCCGGTGAGGTCGTCGAGGTGCTCGCGCATGGCCTGCACGGTCGTGCCGGCGTCGAGGTAGACGGTCATGTGGTCGCGCACGAGCGCCGCGGCCTCGCGGGCGATGGACCGTTTCTGGGCGACGTCGACGTCCTGCTTGACGTCCCGGCTCGCCTCGACCAGCAGTCGCGGGGTGAGCTTGGCCCCGCCGGGCGTGGCCGTGACGCGCCCCTCGTCCTCGAGGGTCGCGACGTCGCGTCGGACCGTCATCTGGCTGACGCCGAGGAGGTCGGTCAGCTGCCGGTAGCTCAGGACGCGCTCGCGCTGCAGGTGCTCGACGATGCTCTCGCGCCGCTGCTCGGGGATGAGGGGGGCTGTGGGGGACACGTCGGCCTTTCTCGCGTCGGTCAGCCTAGTGCGGTGGGACCCGTCCACGGCATGCCCGACGCCGCGGTGATGGCGGCCACCTGGTCGGCAGGGATGAGGCGGCGGTCGGCGCCCTGGGTCAGCAGGGCGATCCGGCAGGCCTCCTCGACCTCGACGGCACCGAGGACGGCCCGGTCGACGTCCTCGCCGCTCACGACGCTGCCGTGGTTCGACAGCAGTGCGGCGCGGAACGGCAGCGGACTGTCGGTGACCAACGACCCCATGGCCGGGTCGCCGGGGGCGACGAAGGGCAGCAGCGGGACCTGGCCGACCCGCATGAGCGAGTACGGCGTCAGCGGGGGCACGGCGCAGTGCTCGGACCAGGGCTCGAGGCAGGACAGGGCGACCGCGGACGGGGAATGGACGTGCACGACGGCCCGGTGCCCGGGGTTCTTGAGGTAGAGCGCCAGGTGCAGGGCGACCTCCTTCGACGGCTTGGGGCCGGCGAGCACCGTGCCGTCGAGGGCGAGCACCGAGAGGTCGTCGACCGTGAGCGACCCGAGCATGGTGCCCGTGCCGGTCATCAGCAGCTGCTCACCGTCGCGGACGCTGACGTTGCCCGAGCTGCCGGGGCTCAGACCGGCGGCGACGAGGGCGCGGCCGGCGTCGACGAGTCGTTCGGCCGCGGTCTTCGCGGACTTCGTGGTCGTGGCGGTCACGAGAGGGCCTCCCAGGCGGTCGAGAACAGGTCGGCGGCACCGAAGTTGCCGCTCTTCAGGACGAGGGCGACCGGTCGGCCGCCGCTCGTCGTCGCGGCGCTCCAGCAGACGCCGGGGCCGAGCGGTGGTCCGATGACCAGGGCGGGTGCCCCGAGCGCCGTGACGACGGCGCCGCTGGTCTCGCCGCCGGCGACGACGACCCGCCCCACGGTGCCGTCGGCGACGAGGTCGTGCACCAGGGTCGACAGGACCGCCTCGACCAGGGCCGCCGCGTCGGGGGTGGCGTCGGACGTGGCGCGGTCGGTGGCCGCCACGACGTCGGACGGGTCGCCGACCGAGTAGACGACGGGGACCGCGTCGGCGTCGAGGCCGCGCACCCACGCGGTCAACTCGGCGATCTCGACCGCGGGGTCGGTCGTGGCGGCCTCGAGGTCGACCTTGCGCGTGGGGTGCGTGGCCGCCGCGTGGGCGATCTGGCCACGGGTGGCGGCGGACGCCGAACCGCAGACCACGAGGCGGCGCCCCGTCACGTGCGAGAACTCGGCGGGCAGGACGGGGGCGGGGGCGTCGTCGGCACCGACGCCGAGGGCGAGGCCCGCGCCGCCGCTGAGGAGGCGGTGGTGTGCCGTCGCGCGGCCGATGGTCACGAGGTCGTCGTCGTCAACCGCGTCGACGACGAGATAGCCGGCCGGCGCGTCGTCGACCGTCGAACGGAGGGCGTCGGCCCCGGCGCGGACGTCCTGTAGGGGGACCTCGGTGACGGTGGCCCGGGTCTGCGGCGCGAGCAGGTCGCGCAGCCTCGAGCGCGTCATGGGCGTCAACGGGTGGTGACGCATCGGCGAGTCCTCGAGCAGGTCGTCGCCGACGAACAGGCGACCCTCTCGGACGGTCCGGCCGTTGGCTGGGAACGCGGGGACGACGATCACGCGCTCGACCCCGAGCCGGTCGCGGAAGGCGTCGAGGACGGGCCCGATGTTGCCCTCGTCGGTCGAGTCGAAGGTCGAGCAGTACTTGAGGGCGAACCGCTCGGCACCCGCCTCGACCAGCCAGGACAGGGCGGCGGTGGACCGCGCGACGGCCTCGTCGACCGGGGCCGTGCGGGTCTTCAGGGCCACCACGACCGCGTCGACGCCGGCGTACGTCGCCGGCTCGACGGCGGCGGGGTCGACGACGACGACCGTCTCGAGGCCGCGGCGGCGGAAGCCCGAGGCGAGATCGGTGGCTCCGGTGAAGTCGTCGGCGACGGCACCTATCAACATGCGGGACCTCTCGGTGGCGGGCGGGCTCACGACGCCTCGGTCTGGGCGGGTGGGCGAGGACAGTCTATGTGACTATTTGGTGTGATGTTTGACAATTTGATAAGTCTCGCTACAGTTGCCATGCTCGCCCGGGCCGCTCCTGGCCTCTTGAACGAACGGGAACAACGGTGATCCTCCACTCGACGACGTCTCGCGCGACTCCGGTCCGCGTCCTCCTCACCGGCGCGAACGGTGGCTACGGCCGCACGCTGCTCGACCAGCTGCGCCGCCTGCCCGACCTGACGGCCACGCAGCTCGTCGACCCCGACGTCGACGGGGTGACGGCCATGCTCCACGAGCTCGGGGTGCCCGCCTCGTCCGTCGCGACGCCGTCGACGGCGGTGGCGACCACCGAGGCGGTCTCGGCCGGCTCGATCGCCGTGATCGCCGACGCCTCGGCCGTCGACTGGGACGGTGTCGACGTCCTCGTCGAGGCCACCGGTCGCATCGAGGCCGGGCACGGCTACGCGGACACCGCGCTCGACCGCGGGGTGCACGTCGTCATGGTCAGCAAGGAGGTCGAGTCGGTCGCCGGCGTGGCGCTGAGCGCCAAGGCCCGTGCGGCCGGTCTGCGGTACCTGCCCGGCGACGGCGACCAGCCCGCGAACCTGTTGCGTCTCGTGGCGTGGGTGCTCGAGTGCGGCTTCGACGTCGTGGCCCTCGGCAAGTCGGGCGAGTACGACCTCGCGTTCGACCCGGCCACGGGCGTCGTCGACCAGGCCGGCACGACCGTGCACGCCCCCTCCCTGACATCGCTGCTCGACCTGGGCGACGACCCCCTGGCGACGGTCGAGGCGCGTGCCGCGGCGGTCGCCGGCCTCAAGCGGGCGGCGGCCGCCGACTCCTGCGAGATGAACGTCGTCTCGCTCTACACCGGCGCCCGCGCCGACGTGGAGGCCCTGCACTACCCCGTCGCCCGCCCGGACGAGCTCGCCGACCTCTACACGGCACGCGAGGACGGCGGTCTGCTCGGCCGCACCGGCGTCGTCGACGTCTTCTCGATGCTCCGCCTGCCGGGTGAGGCCAGCTTCGCCGGCGGCGTGTTCGTGATCGTGCGCACCGGCGACCCCGTCACCTGGGAGACGCTGCGCGGCAAGGGGCACGTCGTCAGCCGCGACGGCCGTCACGCCTGCATCTACTGGCCGTACCACTTCATGGGCGTCGAGACCCCGCTGAGCATCGTCGCCGCCGTCGACGGGACGTCACGCCTGCCCGAGCCCCGTCAGCACACGGTCCTCGCGGCCCGTGCCGGCGAGGCCCTGTCGGCCGGCACCGCCTTCCGCGTCGAGGGCCACCACCACGAGATCGCCGGTGTCGCCCCCGTCATCGTCGACCCCGACGACGACGGCATCGCGCCCTACTACCTGCTCGGCGGCGCGCGGCTCGTGGCCGACGTGGCCCCCGGCGACCTGGTGCGACTGGACGACCTCGCCGACGTGCCCGAGGCGGCGCTGGCGGCCTACCGGGCCGGGCTCGCGCTGGGCCGCTGACCCGCGCCTCCTCGACCTTTCCCCTTCCCCCTCCCGACCCGCGACACCCCGAACCAGGAGATCGACGACGATGCCCTACACCCCCGACCCGACCGAACCCACCCCGGCGGCGACCTCGTGAGCGTCGAGCTCGTCGCGCTGATCGTCCTCGTGGCCGTCTTCGCCCTCTCGGCGATCCGCAACGTGCACATGGGAGCCCTGGCGCTCGTCGCGGCCCTCCTCGTCGGCGTGCTCGTCGTGGGCGAGAGCCTGGACGACGTCCTCGGCGGATTCCCGGTCGACGCCCTGTTGATCCTGCTCGGCATCACCTACCTGTTCGGCATCGCCCGCGAGACCGGGGTGGTCGACTGGCTGGTCGACCGCTCGGTCGGGCTGATCGGCGACCGCGTGGCGCTGATCCCGTGGGCGATGTTCGTCATCGGCACGCTGGTCGCCTGCCTCGGCACGTCGCACGCGGCGTTCACGATCGTGCCGATCGCGATGAGCCTGGCGCACAAGCACAAGATCCACTCGACGATGATGGGCATCGTCATGAGCTCGGCCATCGTCGGCGGCGCCCTCGCCCCGACCAGCATCAACGGCATCACGGTCATGACGGTGGCGCGGGCCTCGGGCATCCCCTACAACCCGGGTCTCATGTTCGGCCTCTCGGTGGGCGTCAACACGCTCGTCGTGCTGGTCGCGTTCTTCCTGTTCGGCGGTCGCGAGCTGATCGCCCGGACCCGGGCGGCGGGCGCGGCCCGGGCCACGACGGCAGGCGGCGGGACCGGCGGCACGCGCGGTGCCGGGCGCGGTGCAGGTGCAGGTGCAGGTACGGGGCGCAGTGCGGGCGGCACGGCCGTGCTGACGGAGCCGGCCACGGCCACCCGGCTGGGCGCCTACCAGGTCGTCGTGCTCGTGAGCATCCCCGTGCTGATCGTCGGCTTCTTCACGATCACGCTGCTCGACGTCGACCTGAACCTCGGTGCCGTGGCGCTTACGCTCGCCGTCTTCCTCGCCTTCGTGAAGCCAGACGTGGGCCGGGCGTCGCTGGCGCGCGTCGACTGGAACACCATCCTACTGCTCGGCGGGATCATCACCTACGTCGGCGTGCTGACGCGGCTCGGTGCCATCGACCAGCTCGGCGAGGTCGCCCGGTCGGTCTCGTCGCCGCTGCTCGCCGCGTTCGTCATCTGCGTGATCGCCGGACTCGTGTCGGCCTTCGCGTCGACCATCGGCATCCTGGGTGCGCTCATCCCGCTCGCCGTCCCCCTGCTCGTGCCGGGCGGCGGACTCGAGATGACCGGCTTCATCTACGCCCTGGCGATCTCCGCGTCGCTCGTCGACTGCGCCCCGTTCGGCACGACCGGCGCGACCATCGTCGCCTCGGGCGTGGAAGAGGACCGTCCGCGCCTCTACCGCCACCTGACCCGATGGGGCCTCTCGATGGTGGTCATCGGACCGGTCGTCACGTTGCTGGTGTTCGTGGTGCCGTTCCTCTGGGCCTGAGCGGTCGGGCCTGGTCGGCCGGGCCTGACGGCCCCGAGGACGCAGGAGGCGCGGGTCGCGTGACCCGCGCCTCCTGCGTTCCCGTCTTTCTCTCGACGTCGCCCAAACGGGGGAGGCGTGCCGCTCCGAAGACTTGCCCGGGTGCCTCCTGGGGTGCCCCGTGTCCGACCGACCCTGTCGCGGCACGCCGTCGGCGGCCCGAACCGTCGGCACGGTCGGGAGCCCGAACTCTCGGCACGGACTCTGGTGTCAAGGGCGACACCGGGGTCTGCGGGGGCGTCAGGCGAAGGCCAGGCGCAGCCGGTCCACGACGATCGGGTCGACGTCCGCGACCCGGCAGATGAGCGGATCGCGCTCGATGAGGCTGAGGGCGGCACGGATGCGGCGACGCTCGGTCTCGGTGACGTCCGTCGCCACTCGATCCCGGCGGGAGACGAGCGACCCGAGGGTGGCGATGTCGACGAGGTGTCGCGTGTGGTCGTCTCCCGGGATCTCGACGGCCGCGGCCTTGGCGAGGAGCGCGCCCTGCAGGGTCGGCCGCAGGACGGCACCGTCGCGGCCGTTCACCCGGACCTTTACGACGCGCGCTCGGTCGACGGCGCCCTGGGCACCGGGTGCGGCCAGGGTCGTCCCGCCGGTGATCCCGCGACGGGACGACGCGCGCTCGCCGAGGAAGCGGGGGATGAGGACGTCGATCTGGGCCTCGCCCCGGACCCAGCGGTGCTGATGGCCCTCGAAGCTCTGGCCGTCCGCGACGAATCCGCAGTCGCGCAGGACCGTCGTGAAGCGCAGCAGCATCGTCGGATGTGCCCTCACGTCGAGCACGGTGTCGGCGTCGTTCGTGGGGCGGGCCGACGTCGACCCGCGCTCCCAGCAATGGGACTGGACCATCTGGCCGCCGACGACGGCCCAGCCGGCCGGCAGGCGCTCGTGCACCTCGAAGAGGGCGTGCCAGGCGTCGGCCTGGGCGGCTCGGAGCGTGGGCGCGACGATCATCGCGAGCCCTCGCGGATCAACCTGTCGGCGGCGGCCCGTTCTCGTGGTCCGGCACTCGTCGCCAGGTCCGCGATGAGGGTTCCGAGTGGCAGCGGGCGCGGTGCGGCGCCGTCGTGGACCCTCAGGGCGGCGTTCGGTCGGCGGGACGGGACGAGCAGGTACTCGTGGACCACGGCGTCGAGATCGGCGGCGGACACGTGTGCCTCGAGCCTGCCGCCGTCGCTCATGCCCGAGCGTTCGTCGCTGCTGCCCCCGGGGGTGAGCCGGGTGTCCAGTCGGAGATCGGGGAGGTCGGCCGCGGGTGCCTCGAACCCCCGGGCCGTGGGGTGGGCGGTCCGTAGCCAGAGGGCGAGGCGGTCGGACGGCGTCGTGCCCTGCCGGAGTTCGTCGATCCGGGCGAGCGTCCGGCCCCGCTCGCTGGGCGACAATCCGACGGCCCAGTCGGGGTCACCGGTCAGCCGAGCCACCAGGGCGTCGGCCGACCGGTGCGAGAGCGGTCGGCCGGGCTGCCGTCGATGCGGAACGGCGTCGTCGATCAGCCATCGTCCGCCGACCCACCGGGCGTCGAGCAGTCCGGCCGCTGCGGCCGCCTGGGCACGACGGGTCGAGATGTCGTGACGTCTCGCGTATTCGGACGCGCTCAGTTCGGCCATGGTGTGCACAACCGTACGCGAACGCGAATGATTGTGGAAGAGCAGGAGCAGGTCGCGCTCACCCGCGCGGCGGCCCCGTCGTCCCGCGCACCACGAGCCGCGTCGGCAGCTGCACCTCGGGCGCGGCCGGTTCGCCGCCCTCGAGCATCGTGAAGAGCATGCCCGCCGCCGCGCTGCCGAGCCGCTGCATCGGCTGCTGCACGGTGGTCAGCGGAGGCGACTCGCGGGAGGCCTCGGGGATGTCGTCGAACCCGACGATGCTGAGGTCGTCGGGCACCCGCAGGCCGAGGTCGAGCGCGGTGCGCAGCAGGGCGATGGCCGAGAGGTCGTTGGCGGCGAAGACGGCCGTCGGCCGGTCGGGGCTCGTCAGCAGCGAGCGGGCCGCCTGGCGCGAGGCCGTCAACTCGAAGTCGCCGTTGCGCGTCAGCGCCGGGTCGCGGGTGATGCCGGCCGCCCGGAGCGCCTGCACGTAGCCCGCCTCGCGCAACGACGCCGAGCGCAGGTCGGGACGCCCGGCCAGGAAGCCGATGCGCCGATGTCCCAGGCCGAGCAGGTGCTCGACGGCGAGCAGCGCCCCGCCCCGGCTGTCGCCCTCGACCGACGGCAGGTCGGTGCGCCCGGTGTGCGGGTCGACGGCCACCACGGGGATGCTCGCGGCGGTGGTCAGCACCGAGGGCGTGACGAGGATCGCGCCGTCGATCAGCGTGCCGCTCAACCGGCTGAGCGAGCGACGCTCCCACCCGGTGTTCTCGCCGCGGTGCGCCCCGCTGTAGGCCAGCAGGTCGTACTCGGCGCCCCGCGACCGGACGGCCGCCCCGACCCCCTTGAGCACCTCCGAGCTGAACGGCTCGAAGTCGGCCACGAGCACGCCGATCACCCCGGTGCGGCGGGCCCGCATGCTGCTGGCCACCAGGCTCGACTCGTAGCCGAGCTCGTCGACCGCCGCCATCACGCGCTCGATCGCCTGGGCCGAGACGCCGTAGCGGCCGTTGACCGCCTTGGACACCGTCGCGACCGACACCCCGGCAGCTCGTGCCACGTCGTGGATCGTCACCCGTGCCGTCATCACGTCGGCAGCCTAGCCCGACGGAAATGGTTTTCGAAAACGTTTGACACCGTCCCCGACGTTTTCGACACTGAGGCCATGCCGCGCATCGGAGCACGGCACGCTCGGCCGACCACGGCCGCTCAACGAAGAGGAAAAGGTGGAACCATGACCACATCTCGACGGCTCCTGGCCGGGTCTGCGGCCCTGCTGATCGGAGCGGGACTGCTGACCGGCTGCAGCACCGGGGGCGGAAGCGGGTCCGACGACGGCACGCTCACCCTGTGGCAGAACTCGACGACCGGCCCCGGCCAGGACTTCTGGACGGCCACCGCGGCCGACTTCGAGAAGGCCAACCCGGACGTGAAGATCGACGTCCAGACCGTGCAGAACGAGGACTTCGACAGCAAGCTGCAGACCGCCCTCAACTCGGGCGACGCCCCGGACGTGTTCCTGCAGCGCGGCGGCGGCAAGCTCCAGGCCATGGTCTCGGCCGGACAGGTCAAGGACCTCACCGACGTCATCTCGGACGACGCGAAGCAGGACATCAGCGAGGGGACCTTCGGGTCGGGCTCGGTCGACGGCAAGGTGTACTCGATGCCCGTCGCCGTGCTCCCCGGGGGCTTCTGGTACAGCCAGGACCTCTTCGACGCCGCCGGCATCACCGAGGCCCCGACGACGATGGACGAGCTCGACCAGGCCGTCACCGCCCTGAAGGGCTCGGGCGTCTCGCCCGTCGCCCTCGGTGGCAAGGACGCCTGGCCCGCCGCCCACTGGTACTTCTTCTTCGCGCTGCGCTCGTGCAGCTCGGACGTCCTCGAGAAGGCCGCGACCGACCGTGACTTCAGCGACGACTGCTGGGTCGAGGCGGCCGAGGACCTCGCCGACTTCCGCGACACCGAGCCGTTCAACGACGGGTTCCTCACCACGGCGGCCCAGCAGGGCGCCGGCAGCTCGGCCGGCCTGATCGCCAACCACCAGGCGGGCATGGAGCTCATGGGTGCCTGGAACCCCGGCGTCATCGCCTCGCTCACGCCCGACCAGCAGCCGCTGTCCGACCTGGGCTGGTTCCCCTTCCCCGCCGTCGACGGCGGCGACGGCGAGACCGGCGCCATCATGGGCGGGGTCGACGGGTACTCGTGCTCGGCCGGTGCGCCCGACTCGTGCGTCGACTTCCTGAACTACCTGGCGACCCCCGACGTGCAGACGGCCTACTACAAGGCCTTCAACGCGCCTCCCGTCAACACGGTCGCCCAGGAGGCCGTCACCGAGCCCTACCTGCAGGACGTGCTCAGCGCCTACAACGACGCCCCCTTCGTCTCGCAGTGGCTCGACACCGTCTACGGCCTGAACGTCGGCAACGCGATGAACGTCGCCGTGGTCGACCTGCTCTCGGGTGACGGCACGCCGCAGCAGTTCGTCGACGCCGTCGACGCCGCCGCCAAGAAGGCGTAGAGGTCGGATCGTGAGTCTCCGCGAACCCTCCGTGCGGCCCGCCGCACCCTCGCGGCCTCACGCCACCGCCGGGGGCGAGGCACTCGCCTCGCCCCCGGCGGCCTCCCGGGCCGTGTCCCGGAAGGGGCGTGGCGCCCGCGGCCTCGAGATCGCCCTGCTGGTCGGTCCCGCCCTCGTCGTGTTCCTGGCGTTCGTGGTCTTCCCGATCGTGATGGCCGCCTACTACGGCTTCTTCAGCTGGTCGGGCTTCGGTCCGCCGACCGACTTCGTCGGGTTCCGCAACTACGTCACGATCTTCCAGGACCCGACCTTCCTCGACGCGTTGCGGCACAACGCCACGATCGTCGTGCTCTCGCTCGTGCTGCAGGGCCCGGTGGCCATCGGGCTCGCGCTGTTGCTCAACCGTAAGCTGCGCGGTCAGTCGCTCATCCGCGTGCTGATCTTCGTGCCCTACGTCATCAGCGAGGTCGTCGTCGGCACGGGCTGGAGCCTCATGCTCCAGGGCAGCGGCGCCGTCAACGACCTGCTCACCAAGGTCGGCCTCGGCTCGTTCGCGACCGACTGGCTCGCCGACCCGAGCATCGCGATCTGGACCCTGCTCGTCATCATCACCTGGAAGTACGTCGGCTTCGCCGTCATCCTCTTCCTGGCCGGGCTGCAGGGCGTGCCCGAGGAGCTCAGCGAGGCCGCGGCGATCGACGGCGCGAGCTGGTGGCAGATCCAGCGCCGCATCACGCTGCCGCTGCTCGGACCGACGCTGCGCATCTGGGCGTTCCTGTCGATCATCGGCTCGCTGCAGCTGTTCGACCTCGTCTACATCATCTGGGGTCAGTACATCGCGGCCACCGCCGGCACGTCGACCATGGCGACCTACATGGTGGCCAACGGCCGCACCTCGGGCAGTTACGGCTACGGCAACGCCGTCGCGGTCGTGCTGTTCCTCATCTCGCTCGTCGTCGCCCTCGTCTACCAGCGCTTCGTGCTGCGACGCGACACGGCCGGGGCCGTCACGACCTCCGCCACCACCGCAGGAGAAGAACGATGACCGCCAGCACCCTGCCCGCCCGCCCCCGCGGCGGCACCCCCGCGCCCGCGGCGCCCCGGCCGTCGACCCGCAGGAGGCGCGGCATCGCCGACCCCGGCCGCGGCGTCGCGTACGTGGTCGCGGTGGTCGTCATCGTGGCGATGCTCGCGCCCGTCGCGTTCATCGTGATCGGCGGGTTCCGCACCAACGCGCAGATCACGACGGACCCGTCCGGGTTCCCGAGCCCGTGGCAGGTCGGCAACTACCTCGACGTCCTGACCGGCGGCACGTTCTGGCGACAGGTCGGCAACTCGCTGATCTCGGCCGGGGCGACCACGATCGGCACGGTGGCGCTCGGCCTGGCCGCCAGCTACGTCCTGGCGCGGTACCGGTTCGCCGGTCGCGGGGTGCTCTACGCGCTCTTCGCGGCGGGCCTGATGTTCCCGATGACCGTCGCGATCACGCCGCTGTACCTCGTGATCCGCGACCTGGGCCTGACGAACTCGCTGGCCGGCGTCATCCTGCCGCAGATCGCCTTCGCCCTGCCGACGACGATCATCATCCTCGTGCCGTTCCTCCGCGCGATCCCCGACGAGATCGAGGAGGCCGCGTTCATCGACGGCTGCAGCCGCCTCGGCTTCTTCTTCCGGATGGTCGTCCGGCTGTCGCTGCCCGGCGTGATCACGGTGGGCATCCTCGCCTTCATCGGCGCCTGGAACTCGTACCTGCTGCCGCTGTTCATCCTCAACGACCCGTCGACGTTCACCCTGCCGCTCGGCGTGCAGGCGTTCTCGTCGCAGTACTCGGTCGACACGGCACGGGTGCTCGCCTTCACGGCGCTCTCGATGCTGCCCGCGTTGATCTTCTTCAGCCTCTTCGAACGCCGCATCGTCGGCGGGCTCACCGGGGCGGTCAAGGGATGACCGCCACCGACACCGTCACAGACCAGGAGGCGCGAGCCGACATGACCGACACCGCTCACCGACCGCAGGCCCTCACGGTCGGCGAACCCCGCGCCTCCGACCGGGTGGCGTCGCTGCTGGCCGAGATGACCCTCGACGAGAAGCTCGCCCAGCTGGTCGGTTGGTGGGTCGACCAGGGGGCCGAGAACGTCGCCCCGATGCAGGGCGAGATGGCGACGTCGGGCGACTACGTCGAGGCGACCCGACACGGGCTCGGGCACCTGACGCGGGTCTACGGGACGCGGCCGGTGGACCCCGTCGAGCGCGCCTCCTGGTTGTGGCGCGAACAGCGCCGCCTGCGGGACGAGACCCGACTGGGCATCCCCGCGCTGGTGCACGAGGAGTGCCTGACCGGCCTCGCCGCCTGGCAGGCCGCGACGTTCCCGACGCCGCTCGCCTGGGGCGCGTCGTTCGACCCCGAGCTGGTCGAGGAGATGGCCCGGCTGATCGGCGGGTCCATGCGCGACCTCGGCGTGCACCAGGGTCTCGCGCCGGTACTCGACGTCATCCGTGACACCCGCTGGGGTCGGGTCGACGAGTGCATCGCCGAGGACCCCTACGTCGTCGGCACGATCGGCACCGCCTACGTGAAGGGGCTGCAGGCGGCCGGCGTGCACGCGACGCTCAAGCACTTCGTCGGCTACTCGACCTCGGCGGCGGGGCGCAACCACGCACCGGCGCAGGTCGGACCGCGGTTCGTCGAGGACGTGCTGTTGCCGCCCTTCGAGATGGCCGTGCTCGACGGCGGGGTGCGGTCGGTGATGAACTCGTACGCAGAGATCGACGGGGTGCCGGTCGCCGGGACGCCGTCGTACCTGACCGAGGTGCTGCGCCGCAGGTGGGGGTTCGACGGCGTGGTCGTGTCGGACTACTTCTCGGTGGCGTTCCTGCAGGTGATGCACGCCGTCGCGGCCGACCGGGGCGAGGCCGCCGCGCTGGCCCTCGAGGCCGGCATCGACGTCGAGTTGCCCACCGGTGACGCCTACCTCGCGCCCCTCGCCGAGCGGGTGCGCGCCGGAGACGTGGACGAGGCGCTGGTCGACCGGGCGGTGATCCGCGTGCTCGCCGAGAAGGAGGAGCTCGGGCTGCTCGACGAGACGTTCGAGACGCCGCCGCCGACCGCGATCGACCTCGACTCGGCCGAGCACCGGGCCGTCGCGCGGCGACTGGCCGACGAGTCGGTCGTCGTGCTGACGAACGACGGCGTGCTCCCGCTCGTGCGGGGCGCGGCGGGGGCCACCGGTGGCGCCGTCGTCGCGGGGACCGGACCAGCGTCGGTCGCGGTGGTCGGCCCGAACGGCGACAGCGCCGAGGCCCTGATGGGCTGCTACTCGTTCGTCAACCACGTGCTGGCGCACCACCCCGGCGTGCCGCTCGGCATCGACCTGCCGACCGTCGCCGCCTCCTTGCGCATCGAGCTGCCCTCCGCCGACGTGATCGTCGAGGCCGGCTGCGACGTCGAGGGCGACGACCGGTCACGCATCGACGCGGCGGTCGAGGCCGCCCGGGGCGCTGCGGTCGCGGTCGTCGTGGTCGGCGACCGGGCCGGCCTGTTCGGCCGGGGCACCGTCGGCGAGGGGAACGACGTCGAGAGCCTCGAGCTGCCCGGGGTGCAGCGCGAGCTCGTCGAGGCCGTCGTCGCCACCGGTACGCCGACCGTCATGGTCGTGCTCTCGGGCCGGCCGTACGCCATCGGGTGGGCGGTGTCGGGTGCGGGGGCGCCCGCCGCCGTCGTCCAGGCGTTCTTCCCGGGGGAGGAGGGCGGGGCCGCCGTCGCCGGCGTCCTGACCGGCAGCGTCGAGCCGTCCGGGCACCTACCCGTGTCGCTGCCACGGTCGGCCGGCGCGCAGCCGTTCTCGTACCTGCACCCGGTGCTCGGCGGGCCGTCCGAGGTGACGAGCGCCGACAGCACGCCGGTGTTGCCGTTCGGCCACGGGCTGTCGTACACCTCGTGGCGACGCTCCGACCTGGTCGTCGACTCGGCCGAGGTGCCGGCGGGTGGCTCGTTCGTCGCCTCGGTGACGGTCGCCAACACGGGCGACCGCCCCGGCACCGACCTCGTGCAGCTCTACGCGCACGACGTCGTCGGCTCGGTCACCCGGCCCGTCGCGCAGCTGCTCGGCTACGCGCGCGTCGCGCTCGGACCCGGTGAGGAGGCGCGGGTCGTATTCCGCGTCCCCACCACCCGTCTGGCGCTGACCGACCGGCAGCACCGACGGGTCGTCGAGCCCGGGGACGTCGAGCTGTGGGTCGGCGGCTCGTGCGCCGAGCGGGAGGCCGAGGCGATGGTGCGGCTGACGGGCGACGTGTACCCCGTGACGATCGCCGACGAGCGGATCGTGGGCGTCGAGATCGGGACGCGCGCCGGGCGCTGACCCGCGCCTCCTCGGGTCGCGGGCCCGCGCCTCCTGCGCCCCGAACCCCGTTCACGAAGATGAACCCCGATTTCTCGTGGTTCGTCTTCGTGAACGGGGTTCGTCGCGTCGCGGGGCGGCGGGAGGCGCGGCGCGGGACGGCAGGAGGCGCGGCGCGGCCACCACGGTCAGGGCGCAGTAAGGCGACATGTGTAGCCTTACGGCGAGTCGCGCACGGTCGCGCGACCACTGGCCCGGCGCCGTGTCGGGCCTCACCGAACGAGAGAACCGGAGCCCGTCCCATGGAGCGTTTCACCGACAAGGTCGTCCTCATCACCGGTGGAGGGTCGGGCCTCGGCCGGGCCACCGCCGTCCGCGTCGCGAGCGAGGGCGCGAAGCTCGCCCTCGTCGACGTCTCGGAGAAGGGCCTCGCCGACTCGCAGGCCGCCGTGCTCGAGGCCGTCCCCGCGGCCGAGGTGCTGACCGTCGTCGCCGACGTGTCGAGCGAGGACGACGTCGCGCGCTACGTGTCGGCGACGGTCGAGCGCTTCGGGCGCATCGACGCGTTCTTCAACAACGCCGGCATCGAGGGCAAGCAGAACCTCACGGAGCGGTTCGGCGCCGACGAGTTCGACAAGGTCGTCTCGATCAACCTGCGCGGGGTGTTCCTCGGTCTCGAGAAGGTGCTCGGCGTCATGCGGTCGCAGGGCGACGGCGGTGCCGTGGTCAACACCGCGAGCGTCGGCGGCATCCGCGGCGTCGGCAACCAGTCGGGCTATGCCGCGGCCAAGCACGGCGTCGTCGGCCTGACCCGCAACTCGGCCGTCGAGTACGGCGAGTTCGGCATCCGCGTCAACGCGATCGCCCCCGGCGCCATCTGGACGCCCATGGTCGAGGCCTCGATGCGTCAGATCGACGCCGAGAACCCCGAGAAGGCCGCCGAGCAGTTCATCCAGATCAACCCGACCAAGCGCTACGGCAAGGCCGACGAGATCGCCTCGGTCGTCGCCTTCCTGCTGTCGGACGACGCCACCTACGTCAACGCGGCCGTCGTGCCCATCGACGGCGGGCAGTCCGCGAAGTACTGAGGCACGCGCGGGGGCGTCGTGAGTCGCCGGCCCGCACCTCCGCCGGTCGCCGACCCGCGCCTCCTGCCGCCTCGCACCCGGTTCCGAACCATGCCCCCCGTTGCTTCTGGGTGCATCGTTCGGAACCGGGTTCTTCGTCGCGCTGCAGGCCGGGGCGGCACCAGGCTGGCAGGGAGGCCACAGGGCCGGCGCGGAGGGCCAGAGCAGGAGGCGCGCCGCGCGTCAGCCGGTCGACTCGCGTTCGTGCACGCGCACGGCTCCGTAGGTCACGCCCGCCGAGGTCGAGCCCCCGATCGCGTCGACCAGGTGTTGGGCGGCCGCCCGGCCGAGCTGTTCGAGGTTCATGTCCACGCTGGTCAGCGTCGGGCGTGACTCGCGGACGAGGACGTCCCAGTTGTCGAAGCCGATGACGGCGACGTCGTCCGGCACCGACCGGCCCTCGTCGCGCAGCGCGTCGAGCACGCCGCGGGCGATGTGGTCGCTGCCCGCGACGATCGCGTCGACGGTCTCGTCGCCCCGGACGAGGAGGCGCGCGCAGTCCCGCCCCCAGGCCTCGCCCCACTGCCCGTACAACGAGGCACCGCCGACGAGCTCGAGCCCGGCGGCCTGCGTGGCGGCCAGCACCCCCGCCGCCCGGTCGCGTGAGGCGGCGTACGACGACTCGCCGTTCACGAGCGCGATGCGCCGCCGACCCTTGGCGATGAGGTGCTCGGCGGCGAGACGGCCGGCCTGCACGTTGTCGGGGGTGAAGGACGCGTCGGTCGGGTCGGTCGACGGCGCGTAGACGTAGACCACCGGCACGTCGGCGAGGACGGGAGCCGGGGGGCGGGGGTTGGTGGTGCGGCCCACGATCAGGAGCCCGTCGACGCGTCGGGTGAGCAGGTTCTGCAGGTGCAACTGCTCGCGCAGGGCGTCGTCGCGGGCGTCGGCCAGCAGCACCGAGAGCGACCCCGAGCCGAAGGCGTCCTCGGCGCCGAGCAGCACGGGCAGGACGAAACGGTTGTCGAGGTCGCTCGTGACCATGCCGATCGTGCCGGTGCGCTGGGAGTTGAGGGCCTGGGCGAAGAAGTTCGGGGTGAACGACAGGGCGGCGGCGGCCTCTCGCACCTTGACGCGCGTGCTCTCGCGCACCTGGGCCCGCCCGTTGAGGGCCTTCGACGCGGTCGCCACCGAGACGCCGGCGGCCCGGGCCACATCCGCGAGCGTGACGGGCGCCCCCGTCCCTCGACCACCGCTGCTCGTACCCATGTAGCGAAAATAGTTCACGAACGTGTTGACAAGCAACTGTGCCAAATGTAGCTTTCAACCCGAAACCGGTTTCGGTTACAACTTCTCGACGACGAGACGGTCGCGCACCGGCATCCCCCTGCACCGCGCGGCGCTCTCCGAACGAGGAACCCGCAGCATTCAGAGAGGAATTCCTGTGATCTCGTTCATCCGCAGCAAGAAGACGGCCGTCGCCGTCGTGGGTCTGGCCGCCGTGTCGCTCGCCCTGACCGGGTGTGCCGGTGGCTCGTCGGGCGGCAGCAGCTCGGCCGCGTCGGGGACGTACACCTTCTGGGACCCGTACCCGCAGTTCGACGACTCGTCCGACTGGGCGAAGCTGGTGCAGGCCTGTGGCACCGAGGCCGGCGTCACCGTCGAACGCACCGGCTACGACACCTCCGACCTGACGAGCAAGGCCCTCCTCGCCGGCCAGCAGGGCAACTCGCCCGACCTGCTGCTCGTCGACAACCCCGTCGTCTCGACGCTGGCCGAGGCGGGCCTGCTGACCGACACCGACGAGACCGGTGCCGACACCTCGGACATCGAGCAGAACATCCTCGCGGCCGGACAGATCGACGGTGCGACGTACGGGGTGCCCATCGGCGCCAACACCCTGGCGCTGTACTACAACAAGACCGTCCTGGACGCGGCGGGCGTCGACCCCGCGTCGATCACCGACTGGGACACCCTGACCTCGGCCCTCGAGAAGGTCTCGGCCTCCGGCGGGAAGGGCATCACCTTCTCGGCCATCGGCACCGAAGAAGGAAGCTTCCAGTTCTTGCCCTGGTACTGGGGGTCCGGTGCCGAGCTGACCGACCTCTCGTCCGACGACGCCGTGTCGGCGCTCGACCTCTGGACCGGGTGGGTCGAGGACGGCTACGCCCCGAACTCGGTCATCGGCAACACGCAGACCACGAGCTGGCAGGAGTTCCTCACGGGGGAGTACGCCTTCGGCGAGAACGGCACCTGGCAACTGGCCGGCGTCAAGGACTCGGGCATCGACTACGGCATCATCTCGATCCCCGCGAAGGACGGAGGCGCGGCACCGGCCCCCACGGGCGGTGAGTTCCTGACGGTCCCCGTCCAGAGCGACGACGCCCGGTACGACGTCAGCGAGAAGATCCGGGCGTGCCTGACGAGCACCGACAACCTCGTGGCCACCGACACGACCCTGTCGTACGTCGCGCCGACGAAGGACGCGCAGGAGCAGCAGGTGCAGGCCGACCCCGACCTCGAACCGTGGGTCACCGCCGTCGGCGATGCCAAGGGGCGCACGAGCGACGACCTCGGCACCGAGTACCCGAAGATCTCGGAGCAGCTCTGGAAGGCCGTCCAGAACAGCCTCAGCGGGTCGTCGTCGGCCCAGGACGCCCTCGACGAGGCCCAGCAGGCCGCCGAGTCGGCCACGAAGTGACCGCCCGGGACGAGCGACCATGAGCACCGACATCCTCGAACGTCGTGAGGCCGTGCCCGACGGACGGTCGGGCGGGACGCACGTCCCGCCCGCCGGCCCCGGCCGCCCGAGGCGTCGCCGTCGCCCCGACGCGGGCCAGCTGACCGCCTGGGCCTTCATCGCCCCGGTCGTCCTCTACCTCGCGGTCTTCTACGCCTACCCGTTGATCCGCAACGTCGACCTGTCGGTCCGCGACTACACCGTGCGGTCGTTCATCGACGGCACGGCACCGTTCATCGGGTTCGAGAACTTCACCGACGTCTTCGCCAGCCCGACGTTCGGCCCGGCCCTCGTCAACACGCTGCTGTTCACGGGCGTCTCGATCGCGTTCCAGTTCTCGATCGGCATGGCACTCGCGGTCTTCTTCTTCCAGAAGTTCCCGCTGTCGTCGACGTTGCGCGCGTTGTTCCTCGTGCCGTGGCTGCTGCCGCTGATCGTCAGCGCGTCGACCTGGTCCTGGATGCTCAACAGCGAGAGCGGCGTCGTCAACTCGGTCATCGAGACCTTCGGCGGCAGCCAGGTCAACTGGCTCACCTCTCCGCAGTGGGCGTTGACGAGCGTGATCGTCGCCAACATCTGGATCGGCATCCCGTTCAACCTGGTCATCCTCTACAGCGGCCTGCAGAACATCTCGGGTGACCTCTACGAAGCGGCGGCGCTCGACGGCGCGAACGCCTGGCAGAAGTTCTGGCGCATCACGTTCCCGCTGCTGCGCCCGGTGTCGGCCATCACCATCCTGCTCGGCCTCGTCTACACGCTGAAGGTCTTCGACATCATCTGGATCATGACCCGGGGCGGCCCGGGCGACGCCTCGACCACCTTCGCCATCTGGTCGTACCAGTTGGGCTTCGGCTCGACCCTCCCGACCTTCGGCCCCGCGGCCGCCGTCGGCAACCTGCTGATCGTGATGGCCCTGATCTGCGGATTCGTCTACCTGCGCGTGCAGAGGAAGCAGAGTCGGTCATGAGCGTCATCACCCGGACCCCCGCCCCGCGATCGGACGTGCGCCGCGCCTCCTCGCGGCGGGCCGGCCGGCGCAGCCTGGCCACGACCGTCCTCGGCGTCGTCTTCACGGCGATCATGTTGTTCCCCATCTACTGGATGATCAACGTCTCGCTGACGCCGACGGCGCAGATGCGGCAGAGCCCGCCGTCGTGGTTCCCGACGAATCCGACGCTCGACGGCTACGCGGCCGTCGTGTCGGAGCAACTGCCCTACCTCGGCACGAGCCTGCTGGTCGGGCTCGGCACCGTCGTCGTGACGGTCGCCCTGTCGGCACCGGCCGCGTACTCGCTCGCCAAGCTGCGGCCCAAGGGGGGAGGCGCGCTCAGCTTCGTCCTGCTGGTCGCGCAGATGATCCCCCAGGTCATCATGGCGATGGGCTTCTACGCGATCTACCTCAACCTCGGCATCCTCAACGAGTGGTGGGGTCTCGTGATCGCCGACTCGACGCTCGCGGTGCCGTTCGGCGTGCTGATCTTCACCGCGTTCATGAGCGGCATCCCCGACGAGTTGCTGAGCGCCGCGAAGCTCGACGGGGCCGGCTCGTGGCGGACCTTCGTCTCGGTGGTGCTTCCGGTCAGCCGCAACTCGGCCGTCACCGTCGGGCTGTTCGCGTTCTTGTGGGCCTGGTCGGACTTCGTCTTCTCGTCGACGCTCAACAGCGGCGGCTCGGCCCAGACCATCACCCTCGGCATCTACCGCTACATCGGCAACAACAACCAGGAGTGGAACTCGATCATGGCGACCGCCGTGGTCGCGTCGATCCCCGCCACCGTCCTGCTCGTCGTCGCGCAGCGGTACGTCGCCGCCGGCGTCACCGCCGGTGCCGTCAAGGACTGAGTCGGCCTCCCCGTGCCGACAGCGCCTGGCCGACAGGACCGAACCGACATGACCACCACACATCCCGCGAGGAGCACGCCCGTGACCACCATCCACACCTCGACCGCACCGTTCTCGGGCCCGGTCCGGCCCGGCCGGTCGACCCTGACCCCGCTCGACTCGTCCGAGATCCGCCTGACCGGCGGGTACTGGGCCGAGAAGCAACGCCTGAACGCCGACGTCGTGCTGCGCCACTGCGAGGACTGGATGGAGCGCATCGGCTGGACGGGCAACTTCGACCGGGCCGCGTCCCATCAGGTCGGCTGGGTGCACGCCGGCATCGAGTTCGTCGACAGCGAGGTCTACAAGCTGCTCGAGGGCATGGCGTGGGAGCTCGGCCGATCGCACGACGCCGACCTCTCGTCGCGCTACGACCAGCTGGTGTACCGGGTCGCCTCGGCGCAGGACGACGACGGCTACCTGCACACCAGCTTCGGTCGTCCCTGGCAGCCCGCCCGCTACTCGAACCTCGAATGGGGCCATGAGCTCTACAGCTTCGGCCACCTCGTCCAGGCGGCCGTCGCGGCCGAGAGGACCGGCATCGAGAGCGCCCTGGTCGACGTCGCCCGCCGCCTGGCCGACCACCTCTGGGTCGAGTTCGGGCCCGACGGGCGGGTGGCGGTCTGCGGGCACCCCGAGATCGAGGTCGCGCTCGTCGAGTTCGGCCGCGCCCTCGACGAGCCCCGCTACGTCGAGCTCGCGCGCCTCTTCGTCGAGCGCCGCGGCCACGGCCTGCTGGCGCCGATCGAGTACGGCCAGGAGTACTTCCAGGACGACGTGCCGGTGCGGGAGGCCGAGGTGCTGCGCGGGCACGCGGTGCGGGCGTTGTACCTGGCGGCCGGGGCCCTCGACGTGGCCGTCGAGACCGGCGACGACGAACTCGCCGACGCCGTCCGGCGGCAGTGGGAGGCGACCGTCGCGCGCCGCACGTACGTCACCGGCGGGATGGGCTCGCACCACCAGGACGAGGCGTACGGTGCCGACTTCGAGCTTCCGCCGGATCGCGCCTACTCGGAGACCTGCGCCGGCATCGCCTCGAACATGCTGTCGTGGCGCCTGCTGCTGCAGGACGGCGACCCGCGCTACGCGGACCTGATCGAACGCACGCTGTTCAACAACGTGATGGCCTCGCCCCGCGAGGACGGGCGTGCCTTCTTCTACACGAACACGTTGCACCAGCGCACCGACGGCGTCGCCCCCGACGAGGACGAGCTGAACGCCCGCGCCCTGTCGAGCCTCCGGGCGCCCTGGTTCGAGGTCTCGTGCTGCCCGACGAACGTCGCCCGCACGCTCGCGAGCGTCGAGTCGACCTTCGCGACCAAGACGCCGGCCGGGCTGCAGGTGCACCAGTACGGCGAGTTCGACGTCGACACCACCCTTTCCGACGGCACGCCGATCGCCCTGTCGGTGCGCAGCGGCTACCCCTACGACGGCGCGGTCCGCATCACCTGGCGCGACGACACGCGACGCGAGGTCGACCTCGACCTGCGCATTCCCTCGTGGGCGGGCTCGGCACGCATCGAGGCGCCCGGCCAGGCACCGTCCGTGCGGGACGGACGCTCGACGACCGTCCGGGGCCGGTTCGCGGCGGGCGACGTCGTCACGGTCGACCTGCCGATGCAGGCCCGGTGGAGCCTGCCCGACCCCCGGATCGACGCGGTGCGCGGCCAGGTCGCCGTTCAGCGCGGCCCGCTCGTGCTGGCGCTCGAGTCGACCGACCTGCCCGACGGCGACGTCAACGACGTGGTCGTGGACACCTCGGTCGAACCGGTGACCACCGAGCGGGGTGCCACGGTCGAGGTGTCACGTCTGGCCGCGGCCACCGCCGACTGGCCGTACGGCGAGCCCGGCGACGCGATCGGCCCGCTCGGCGCGGTCGCCCTCGTGCCCTACGCCACCTGGGCGAACCGCGGGCCGTCGACCATGAGGGTCTGGCTGCCCGTCGCCCGGGTCGAGGGCTGATCCGGTTCCGTCGAGCTCGACTCGATCACGGTGACTCCGCGGTAGCCGCCGGTAGGCCGCCGGGCTCCTGAGAAGGCCCGGCCGCCCGACAGCTCTTCCTGTCGGGCCGGGCGGTGCGTCACGGTCCCGTGCCGTGACGCACCGCCCCTCTGTGGTCGCGACCCGCGCCTCCTGCCGTTCCGGCCCCCGGGGCCGCGGACTCGGCGCCGCGCTCGTCAGCGCAGGACGACGATCATCCGCTTCGAGACGCTGGCGGACACGTTGCCCGACCCGGCGTACGACGCGGACAGGACGTACGTGCCCCCGCGGGTGAAGGTCCCGACCGGCACGGTGACGCGTCCTGCTCCGTCGGCCGAGACGGTGGCGGTGCCGACGGTCCTGCCGCCCGAGGTCACGGTCACGGTGCCGGTGGGGCGGGGGACGCCGGGGGCCGACACCGTGACCGTGACCGTCGCCGCCTTGTTCTTGGTGATCCCCGTCGTCCCGCGGGTCAACGCGCTGGACGAGGAGGCCTTGTCGACGGTCACGCCGACGACCGCCGAGTCCGAGCCGGACTGCGTCGTCGTGGCAGGGACGAAGGAGGCGCGCAGCTGGTGGGTGCCCGCCGCGGTCGTCCCCGGCAGGGTCACCGTGGCGCGCCCGTCGGACCCGACCTTCGTGCTGCCGACGACGGCCGTGCCGTCCCGGAGCGTCACCGTCCCGCTCGGGGCCGAGCCGTCCGACGCGACGACCTGGGTGGTCGTCGTGATCGGGGTGCTCGAGCCGTGGGTCTGGCGAGTGCGGTCGACGCTCAGGCGACTGGTCGTCGTCGCGGGTGCGGTCGCGGGCGCCGGGGCCGACAGGGTCGGGGCCGGAGCGGAGGCGGGCACCTTGGCGGACCCCCCGGCGAGGCTCACGTCCAGGACCGCTCCGCCCGACGGGGTCATGGAGCGGACCGACACCGTGAACCCGCCGTTCGCGCTGGTGAACGACTCGCCCGCGTCGAGGTGCGTGTCGCGACGGCTGGGGTCGCGCCCGGCGTCGAGGCCGACCGCGAGGGCGACGGTCGACACCGTGCTGCCCGCGAGGGTGAGGGGTCGGAGCACCCGGACGCTGCCGGTCGTCTTGTCGCTGGTGAGCGCGCAGCGCGTGAAACCCGATCCGATGAGGGCGCAGGACGGAGAACGTCCGCCGAACTCCGGGCTGGTGGCGTCCGTCCCGGTCGCGGTGCGGTACTCGACGTAGTAGTCCTGACCGCTGACCGGGTCGACCACCTTGAGGGCGCGACCCTTCGCGGCACCGTCGAGCGAGGCGACGATGACCTGGCGGGTCGTGCCCGCCCCGCTGAGCGTGGTGACGTCGGTCAGGTAACCGGCACGGACCCGCTGGACGGACGACAGGTGGGGGCGGGACGACGAGACCGAGTAGCCCATGATGTCGAGGAAGTCCCCGTACTCCAGCACGGGGCAGGTGGCGGGGGAGTCGGACGACGTGGCGTACCGGTAGTCGCTCGCGGCCCCGTCGAACGACGTCGTGCTGCGGCACATGCCGGCACCGGCGTGGCCGAAGCCGAGGTTGTGGCCGAACTCGTGCAGCAGCACGGGGACGCCCAGCGTGCTGCCCGCTCCGTACGAGCTGAAGACCTCGCCGCCGTCGCCGCCGACCGTACCGAACGCGGTCGCCGTCGTCCCGCAGGTCTCGCGGCTCAGGACGATCAGGTGCTCGTTCGTGCCGGCCCACGCGTACCGGGCGAACCGTCCGCCGAAGGCCGAGGTGTGGACCGTGTTGAGCACCGTGGCCGGGACGCACGACGCCTGGTCGAGCGACCGGGTCTCGATGCCGGCGAGCGTCACGTTCACGGTGTGGCCCGACTCCGCCCACCAGTAGTCGTGCAGCTGCGTCACGGCGGCGCGGATCGAGGCGTCGTCGGGAGGCGTGGGGGAGTCGTCCGAGGTCGCGGCCGTCGCCGCCGCGACGCTGACGTACACCGGGTGGTCCGTCACCCCGGTCGTCGGCGACACGTCGTCGTCGGTCTGGGCCCTCAGCAGGGGCGCCGCGGGCACCGTCATCATGTCGCCGGACAGGTCGGCCGAGACGCCCGACGTGGCCGTCGAGGCGGCGGCCGTCGTGGTGGGGGCGGTGGCGACCGGGGCGGGCGACGGGGTCGCGGCCTGGGCGGGGGCGGTCACCAGGACGGTGAACACCAGGGCCGCGGCGGCGGCGGTCGCCGCGAGGCGGCGGGTCGGGAACGAGGGCATCGCGGACTCCAGGGATCTCGGAGGCGCGGACCGTCACCGAGGGACGTACGGCTCCGTCGGACGTCGGGGAACGACGGAGGTCCTGCCGCCTCGGCGGACGTCGGGGAACGCCGAGGCAGCAGGGCTCGCCGGCGGACGTCGGGGAACGCCGGAGAGGTGACGGCAACGCGCCGTCGGTGGGGGTTCATACCCACGAATGGAACTCAACCACCCTCGCCCGGTCGCCCGAACCCCCCGAACGAGTGCGCGGGGACCCCCAGAACAGGACCGTTCGGGATCTCGGCGGCCGCGCCTCCTGCCTGGACGTCAGCCCTGACGGGCCGCCGGTGGGGGTATATCGTCCGGGTATCGTTCGACCCCGTTCCACCCTCGAGAAGGAGAACACCATGAGCAGCACGTCAGCACCCGGCACCTTCGGCTTCGGCACCGGCCTCGACGGCATGTGGCAGGCCATGGAGCAGCTCCGCTCGACCTTCGACCGCCGCGAGGGCACCCGTGCCCCGCGGGGCGAGGTGCGGGCCGCGATCCTCGCGCTGCTGGCCGAACGCCCCATGCACGGCTACCAGATCATCCGCGAGATCGACGAGCGCAGCGGCGGCGACTGGAAGCCCAGCGCCGGGTCCGTGTACCCGACCCTGCAGTTGCTCTCCGACGAGGGGCTCGTCGCCGCGGAGGAGACCGACGGCCGCAAGGTCTACTCGCTCACCGAGGCCGGTCGCGCCGCCGCCGGGGTCGACCCGTCGGCTCCGTGGGAGCCCGAGCGCTCCGCCACCGGCGACCGGTTCCGCGCCCTGCCCAAGGCCGGCGTCGAGCTGGCCCGCGCCACGGCGCAGGTCGGCCGGACGGGCTCGCCCGAGCAGGTCGACGAGGCGGTGGCGGTGCTCGACGAGGCCCGTCGTCGCATCTACTCGATCCTCGCCCGAGACTGACGAGGGTGGCGTCGACCGACCCCTCCGCGTCCAGTCCTCCGGTGCGTGACCGAGCCGGTCGCGCGCGCTACCGTCGCATCCTGCGGTTCGCGTCGCGGCACCTCGCCGTCACCTGGTGGTTCGAACTCGTCCTGCCCCGCTTCGGCCTACGGCGGCTCGCGGAGCGCACGCGTGCCCGGCGCATGCGGCGCTTCGCCCGGGGCTTCCACGCTCTGGCCCTCGACCTCGGCGGCCTGATGATCAAGGTCGGCCAGTACCTGTCGTCCCGCCTCGACGTGCTGCCGCCCGAGATCACCAAAGAGCTCGAGGGGCTGCAGGACGAGGTCACGCCCGTGCCCTTCTCGGGCATCCGCGCCCTGGCCGAGGCCGAGCTGGGCCGACCCCTCGGGCAGGTCTTCGCCACCGTCGCCGAGTCGCCCATCGCCGCCGCCTCGCTCGGCCAGGCGCACCGGGCGACGCTCGGGCCCGTCGACGCGGCCGACACGGGCCTCACGGACGTCGTGCTCAAGGTGCAGCGGCCCGGCATCGACGCCGTGGTCGACGTCGACCTCGCCGCACTCCGCCGCGTCGGCGGCTGGCTCAGCCACGTCCGGCTGGTGTCGGACCGGGTCGACGCCCCCGCCCTCGTCGAGGAGTTCGCGCGCACCAGCCTCGAAGAGATCGACTACCTCAACGAGGCCGCCAACTCGGCCCGCTTCGCCGCCGACTTCGCCGACGACGAGCGGGTGAGCGTGCCCGACGTCGTGTGGGAGCGCACCACGCGTCGCGTCCTCGTGCTGGACGACGTCTCGGCCATCAAGATCACCGACGTCGACGCGCTGGCCGCCGCCGGCATCGACCCCGCCGAGGTCGCCCCCGTCTTCGCCGCGGTGATGTTCGACCAGCTCTTCACCCACGGGTTCTTCCACGCCGACCCGCATCCCGGCAACATCTTCGTCACGCCCGTGCCCGACGCGGTCGACGGGCAGCGACCGTGGAAGCTCACCTTTATCGACTTCGGCATGATGGGCGAGGTGCCGACGGGCACCCGGACGGGCTTGCGCAAGCTGCTGATCGCGGCGGCCTCGCGTGACGGTTCGGGCATGGTGAACGCCATGCGCGACCTCGGCGTCCTGTTGCCGAGCGCCGACACGCTCGGGCTCGAGCGGGCCGTGACCGCCACCTTCGCCCGGTTCGGCGGCATGGGGTTCGCCGAACTCCGGCAGGTCGACCCGCGGGAGTACCGCGAGTTCGCCGGGCAGTTCGGCGACCTCATCCGGTCGCTGCCGTTCCAGCTGCCCGAGGACTTCCTGCTCGTGCTGCGGGCGATGACGCTGACCTCGGGGGTCGCCAGCGCGCTCGACCCGGCGTTCAACCTGTGGGACTCGGTCGAGCCCTACGCGGCCCAGCTGATCCGCGACGAACGCGGCAACGCGGTGCAGGACGTCACGCGCCGCACCCTCGACGCCGCCACGGTGGCCGTGCGTCTGCCCGGCCGACTCGACCACCTCGTCACGCGCCTCGAGGACGGCACGCTCGAGGTGGGCAGCCCGCGGATCGAGCGCCAATTGACCCGCATCGAGCGGACCGCCCGGCGGGTGGTCTCGGCCGTGCTCTTCGCCGCCCTGCTGATCGCGGGGGCCGTCCTGCGAAGCGGGGACGACGTGGTCGGCACGGTGCTCATGGCCACCTCGGCGGTGCCCCTGCTGCACGCGCTGCTGGCCGGCCGCGGACGCTGACCTCCGGCCGGTGCGCCCCGGCGGGGTACAGGGGGTTCCCCCTGACTGGGGACACGACGCCCCTTACCGAGTCGACGATCCCTCGGTACCGTCGCCCCATCGGCACCGTGCCGAGACGTCACAGCCCCCTCCCGACAGGCACCACGGGGGCCTCGGCGCCCCCCACCCGAAGGACTCCCCGACATGTCCCGATCGCTCCGCCGCGCCCGCTGGACCCGCCGTGCCCGCTGGGCCGCCGTGCCCGTCGCCGTCATCGCCTCCGGCGCCATCATCTCGACGGCGTCGTACTCGGCCTTCTCGGCCACCACCTCGAACCCGACGAGCAACTGGTCGACCGGCACCGTGCAGCTCACGGACGACGATTCCGACGTCGCCCTGTTCTCGGCCTCGGGCCTGATGCCCGGTGACACCGGCACGAGGTGCATCACGGTCACCTCGACGGGCAGCCTGCCCTCGTCGGTCCGGCTCTACGGCACCGCGGCGACCACGACCAACTCGCTCTCGTCCTTCCTCGACCTGACGATCCAACAGGGGTCGGGCGCGTCCAGCGCCTCGTGTGACGGCTTCACCCCGGCGAGCCAGGGTGCGCAGGTCTTCTCGGGCACCCTCGCCGACTTCGCGAGCCAGCGGACCGGCTACGCGACCGGCGCCCCGACCTGGTCACCGGACGGGACGGCCGCCGAGTCGCACTCGTTCAAGTTCACGTACGCGCTCAGCCAGTCGACGCCGAACACCGGTCAGGACTCGCGCGCGGCGATCGCCTTCACCTGGGAGGCCCAGACCCGCTGACGCGGGAGACGACGCCCGAGCCGGAACACGCCGACATGACGACCCTCGCGGCCCCCGCCGCCACCACCTCGCAGGTCCGCTCCGACCTGTCGTTCTGGGGTGCGCTGTGCCTGGCGACGATCGCGCGGGTCGTCCTGACGACGGCCGTGTGCCTCCTGCTCTGGGCGGCCGTCCCGGCCCTCTGGGGCTGGACGCCCACGACCGTGGTCACGGGGTCGATGTCGCCCGCGATCGCCGCCGGGGACGTGGTCGTGGCGATGCCCGTCGACACCGCCGACCTCGACGCGGGGCAGGTGCTGCTCGTCGACGATCCGGACCGGGCCGGAGAGCTGCGGCTGCACCGTCTGGTCGACACGACCGACGACGGGTCGTTGCGACTCAAGGGCGACGCGAACGCCGAGGTCGACTCGAGCCCCGTCGCCGCCGAGGCCGTGCACGGCGTCGGGGTCCTGCTCGTGCCGTCCATCGGGTCGCCGATGCTCTGGCACGGCGGCGACCGCGTCGTGGGCGTGCTCGTCGTGTCCCTCGTCGTGCTGCTCCTGCTCGCGGCGATGCGGCTCGAGCCGACCAGCGAGGACGTCGTCGACCCCCTCGCCCCGTCCCGTCACCGTGCGCCCACGCAGCCGTCGGGGCGGTCGCGCGCGGCCCGGGTCTCGGGCGTCGCCCTCACCGTGGTGGCCGGGGTGGCCGTGCTGTTCCTCGTCGTCGGCTCGAGCCACGCGGCGTTCTCGGCCACGACCTCGACCTCGAGCGTGCTCGCCACCTCGCGGTTCGCCTGCCTCGACCGCCCGGTCGCGGCGCAGGCGCGATTCGCCTACCAGTTCAACGACGGGGTCGGCACGACCGCGCGCGACAGCAGCGGCAACGGACGACCGGGCACCCTCACCCCCGGGGCCACGATCACGGGCGGCACGTGCGCCCCCGGTGACGGCCCGTTCCTGAGGCTCGACGGCGTGGACGGTCAGGTCACGACGGGGCTGAACATCGACGGCCCCCAGGTCTTCACCGTCGAGACCTGGTTCCGCACGACCACGACGACGGGCGGCAAGCTGATCGGCTTCGGGAACAGCCAGGCGGGCGCGTCGGGACAGTACGACCGTCACCTCTACCTGACCGACCGGGGCACGCTGATCTTCGGCGTCTACAGCGGCGGGTACTTCACCCTGCAGAGCCCGTCGACGTACACCGACGGTGCGTGGCACCTCGCGACGGCGACCCTGGACTCCTCGGGCATGACGCTCTACGTGGACGGCGCGCCGGTCGGGTCGTCGTCCCAGGCGGCGGCCGAGAACGCCCGAGGCTACTGGCGCATCGGCTACGACGCGGTGAACGCGCCCTGGCCCTCACCGCCGACCAGCAAGCACTTCCGGGGCGACCTCGACGACACGACGGTCCTCGACGTCGCCTCGACGGCGGCCGAGGTGAGCGCGAGGTACGCGGCCGGCCGGTGAGCCGCGCCCGGTGACCGTCGACCGGCGTCCCGTGACCCGGGCCCAGGGCCTCGGTCAGGAGGCGCGCGTCGGTCGAGCGAGGTGCCGCCATTGGACCCGTCGGTCAGGAGCGGGCGAGGCGGCGGCGTCGGATGGCGGTGACGGTGACGAGGGCGGCACCGAGGAGCAGGACCAGGCCGGCGCCGATCACCGGCAGCGTGGTGTCCGCACCCGTGTAGGCGAGGTCGCCGCGGGGGCCGGTGCCGTTCCGGTCGGAGACGGGGACGGCCGGGGTCGACGGCGTGGTCGTCCCGGGAGGCGTGGTCGCGCCGGGGGGAGTCACGGTGCCGGGAGGGGTGCCGCCGTCGCCCGGGGGCGGCGTGACGACGTCGGCCGGGGTGACCGTGACCGTGTAGTCCGCGGTGTCGGGCGGCGTCGTGCCGTTGTCGGCCGTGATGGTGACGGTGGTGTCGCCGGGGGTGGTCGGGGTGCCCGAGATCTCGCCGGTGGTGCCGTTCAGCGTGAGGCCGGCCGGCAGGGTGCCGGTGGTGACGGTGAAGGTCGGGGCCGGGGCACCGGTCGCCGTGACGGTGAACGAGTACGGGGTGCCCTCGGTCGCGGCCGTCGGACTGCCCGACGTGATGGTCGGTGCGACGGTCTCGGACGGCGTGCCGACCGTGGGGCAGGCCGCGGGCACGGTGAGGGTGTTGGTGTCGAGCGTCACGGCGCCGGTGCGGGCGAGGAGCCGTCCGACGACGGTCGCACCCGTGGTCGCGGTGATGGACTCCTGCGCGAGGATGGTCCCGCGGAAGTCCGCGTCGGCGAGGAGGGTGGCCGAGCTGCCGACCTGCCAGAAGACGTTGCACGCGCTGGCGCCCTGGGAGAAGGTCATGGTCGTGTTCGCGCCGATGGTCAGGGTGCTGGCGGCCTGGATGACCCAGACCGACCGATCGGAGCCGGCGAACGCGAGGCTGCCGTTCTCGGTGAGCTGCACCGCGTCCCCCGAGTAGACGCCGGGCGACAGCGACCGACCGGCCAGGTCGACGACGTTGCTCTCCTGCGGGGTGAGGGCCGCGGCCACGTCGTAGGCCGAGGTGAGGTCCTGCTGCGCGAGCCGCGCGGGTTCGTCGGCCACGTGCTGCACGCCCCCGACGATCACGCCGGGGCCACCGGCGTCGAACCCGGTGACCGAGGAACCGGGGCTGAGGCCGACGTCGCCGTTCACCACGCTGAGGCCGGTGTTGGTGACCGTCGAGGCGGCGAGCACGGCGTAGCTGCGGGCCGACCCGAGGTCGACGGGGCCGTCGATGACGCTCGCGGCGCTCGCGGGGAGGGCCGAGGCCATCGTGAGGGCGGCGGCGACGCCGAGGACGAGCCCCGAGCGGGCGAGGAGGGAAGGGGACGTCGAACGGGGCATGGCGCCACCTGACTGGGAAGAGGAGGCACCTGGACACACGTGATCGGTTCGTGCGGGCGTTCCCCGTTACCTGAGGTATACGCGGGTCTCCCTGAGAACTCAATCCTTGACGCGTCATCCGGCGACGCGACCGACGCAGCGGCACCCGTGTACCCCGGACTGGGCGTCGACTCGTGCGCCGTGCGGTCCGTAACGTCGATGCGTGATCCACGAGACCCACCCCGAGTCGTCGGACGCCCCGACGGCCACGACGACCACCCCCGCCACCCCGTTCGGAGCCCCGTCCGCCGCCGTCGAGCGACGCATCGCCATCGTCGAGGCGGCCATGCGCGTCTTCACCGAGCACGCCTTCCACGAGGCGTCGTTCGAGTTGGTCGCCCGAGCCGCCGATCTGCCCGTCAAGACCGTGAGCGACGAGTTCACCCACTGGAACGGCCTGGTCCTGGCGACCGTCGACCTCTGGGTCGGCCGCCGCACCCGGCCGCTGCTCCCCCTCGCCCGGACGCACGGCACGATCGCCCTGCTGCGCGCGATCGTCGCCGCGAACGCCGCCGAACCCGCGTTGATGCGCCTGCTGAGTGCCACCGTCAACGTCGCGGCGACCCCCGGCCACGCGCTGGCGCCGCTGTTGCACGACCAGTGGCAGCAGTTCTACCGGTTGATCCACAGCTCGCTCGCGCAGGACGTCGAGCTCGGGCGCGAACCCGACACGATGCAGCCGGCCAGGGGTGCCGAGCAGTTGATCGCCCTGTACGAGGGACTGCAGCTGCAGTCCATGGTCCGACGTGACATGGACGTCGTGGAGTCGTTCGACCGGGCGATCACGCGCCTGCGCGCCGGGTGGGGCTCCGTCTACGTGCCGCCCTCCTGGGACCTCGAGCTGGTCTGAGCCGTCCCTCGCCGACGGGTCGTCGAGGCGATCGGGGTACATCTGAGACAGGCTCATGGACAATCCGGCGTCGTCGGCGTAGAAAAGACGGCACATCGCGTCTCACCAGCGTGATGAGGGGCACGACCCCGACGCCGGGACCCACCACCCCGGTGAGATGCGACCGAAGAAGGTACGCCGTGGATCAGACGGCCGAGACGACGACGAGGCGACCCGCCCCGCTCCGTCTCGTGCGCCTCCTCGGCTTCTCGGGTCTCGCCGCGATCGGCATGGTCGGTCTCGGACTCGCCTTCTCGTCCCCGTCGGCCTCGGCCGACGAGGCCCCGTCGTCCCTCCTCGGCGGCGTCACCTCGGCCGTCGGCCAGGTCGCCGGATCGCTCGACGCCCCCGTGGCCGCCGTCGGTCAGACCGCAGGAGGCGCGGTGTCACAGGTCACGGGCGTCGCCGTCCAGGCCACGGCCGTCGCACCCCCGGTGCAGCAGGTCGTGCAGGCCGCCGCCCCCGTGGTGCCCCAGGTCGTGCAGCAGGTCGCAGCCGCCGCACCGGTCTCGTCGGTCGTCGCGCCCGTCGCGCAGACCGTGGACCAGGTCGTCGCGTCCGTCCCCGTGGTGCCTGCCGTCACCGGCCCGGCGCCCGTCTCGACCGTGACCGATCCGCTGACCGGCGTCGTCGACGAGGGTCTGACCGCCGTCGGCGACTCGGCTGCGGCCCCCGCCGCCCCCGTGCTCCCGCCGGTCGTGCCCGGGGGCGTCACGCCCCGACCGGGCGTCACGGTCCCCGCGGGCGACGTGCCCGCCGGGGCGGACGCGGACGTCGACGGAGCCGACGGCCTCGGAGTCGTCGCCGCCGACGAGCTCGCCGTCGCCGTGGTGGCCGACGCGTCCGACGTGTCCGGCACGACCGCATCGATCGACGCGGTCGGCATCCTGCGGGCGCAGATCGCCTCGGGTCCGTCCTCGTCCGCCGACACGACCAGCGCACCCCTGGCGCCCACCCCCGGCCCCGCACCGCTTCCTGCCGGGGACGACCACGGCACGCCCGCCCTGCCCTCGGGCACCGGCGGAAGCGCGAACGGTCAGGCCTCGGGCGGCGGAGCGGCCGGCGGTGCCGTCGCGCTCGACGCGACCCGCGCCTCCCTGCTTCCCGGACTCGCCGTCTCGGCGGGGTCCGCGGACGGCGACGACGACCTCCCGTCGACGCCTGCGTACGACACCGACTCTTCCCCCGACTGAGGCCGGTCGCGTCGCCCCTGCAGCCTCCCGGCTGCCGGCGACATCAGCGACCCCGCCGCGACCCCGCGGCACCACACACCTCATCTCTTGGAGAAGACCATGAACACGTACGTCTCGAGAGGGCTCATGGGAGCGCTCTTCATCGGGGGCATCTGGGCCCTCGGAACCACCGCCGCGAACGCGGCGACCACCACCGGTGACGACGGGCTGCTCTCGGGCACCCAGGTCGGCGCCGTCGTCGAGGCTCCGGTCTCGGCCCTCGGCAACGCGGTCAGCGTCCTCGGCGACTCGAGCAGCACCGCGCCGGCCCCTGCGGCGCCTGCCGCCCCGGCTGCGGCACCCGCCGCTCCGGCCGCCGCCCCCGCCGCTCCGGCCGCCGCACCCGCCGCGCCCGCCGCGCCCGTCACGACGACGAGCGGCGACTCGGGCGTGCTCTCGGGCAGCCAGGGCATCGTCTCGATCGACGTGCCGGTCAGCGTCGGTGGCAACGCGGTCTCGGTGCTGGGCGACTCGGCCGGCACGGCCGCTCCCGCCCAGGCCGCGGCCCCCGCGGCACCGGCACCGGCAGCACCTGCCGCCACGTCGGGCGACGACGCGATCGGCTCGGGCACCCAGGCCCTCGTCGACGTGACCCTGCCGGTCACGGTCGGTGGCAACGCGATCTCGGTGCTGGGCGACTCGTCGAGCACCGGCACCACGACCGGCACCCCCGCAGGAGGCGCGACCGGCGCCGGCCCCACCGGCTCGGCCACCGGCAGCACCAGTGGTGACGACGGCATCCTCGGGGGCACGCAGGTCGTGCCGTCGGTGGGGTTGCCCGTGACCGTGGGCGGCAACGCCGTCTCGGTGGTCGGCGACAGCAGCAGCACCGGCTCGACCACGGCTCCGGCCGCGAGTTCCGGCACCGGCACCACCGGCACGAGTCCGGCCACGGGTGGCGCCGCCACCAGCGGTGACGACTCCGTCGCCGGGGGCACGCAGGTGATCCCGACGGTGACCACCCCGGTCACGGTCGGTGGCAACGCGATCTCGGTGATCGGCGACAGCAGCAGCACCGGCACCGGCACCACGACGGGCACCGGCACCACCGGCACCGGTACGGGCACCACCGGTGGCACCACAAGCGGCGACGACGGAATCCTCGGGGGCACGCAGGTCGTGCCGTCCGTGGGGCTGCCCGTGACCGTGGGCGGCAACGCCGTCTCGGTGGTCGGCGACAGCAGCAGCAC
>NZ_JARVRR010000001.1:0-296588 GCF_030209595.1 Frigoribacterium sp. ME-P-080 | reverse complement strand
ACTAAACACCCCGCCACGAGAAAAAGTGGCGGCATGTTTACTTCGTGGCGGCGAGAGCAGGAGGCGCGGCGCGGGCCGGACGGGCGAACACAGGAGGCGCGGGTCGGGCCGCCGACGGAGCCCGCCCCCGTCACACGCTTGGCACGGAGGCCCGCAGGCAGTTGACTGTGTCCACCCGCCCGGCCCGCACCGCCGGCACCCCCACAGCACACCCGTTCCCGGAGGTCCCGCCTCATGTCCGTCCACCCCTCGCGCTCCGCCGCACCCGCGCACCCCGCCGCGTCCGCACGCCCCGCCGCACCCGCGCACCCCGCCGCGTCCGCTCGCTCCTCAGCAGCCGCAGCACCCGCGGCACCCGCACCCCGCCCG
The DNA here is from genome assembly GCF_030209595.1 of Frigoribacterium sp. ME-P-080. NCBI lineage: Bacteria > Bacillati > Actinomycetota > Actinomycetes > Micrococcales > Microbacteriaceae > Frigoribacterium > Frigoribacterium sp. ME-P-080. The sequence continues at coordinate 296,219 of NZ_JARVRR010000001.1, read as the reverse complement.
AGCACCCGCCTCGGCAGCACCCGCCTCGGGGCCGCCCGCGCCGGGAGCCGCTCGTCGTCCCGACTCCGCCGCCCGCGCCTCCTCGGGGTCGCCGGGGGCCTCGCCGGTCTCGCCCTGCTCGCCGGCTGTGCCAGCGCTCCCGCCGAGGGAGGCGGCAGCACCTCCGCCGCGGGCGAGGACTGCGCCCGGATGGTGACGAACTCGGGCGGGCTCGACGACCGCTCGTTCAACCAGTCGAGCTGGGCCGGCCTGCAGAAGGCCGAGAAGGAGGACGGCATCCAGGCCCGCGTGCTCGTCTCGACGACCGAGAACGACCTGGCCCCGAACGTCGCGCAGGCCGTCGACTCGGGCTGCGGCTTCGTGCTGACGGTCGGCTACGAGCTCGCCCCCGCCACCGAGGAGCAGGCGGCGGCCAACCCCGACATCGACTTCGCCATCGTCGACGAGACCGTCGACGCCCCGAACGTCAAGCCGATCCTGTTCGACACGGCGCAGGCCTCGTACCTCGCCGGCTACCTCGCGGCGGGCGTGAGCAAGACGGGCAAGGTGGCGACCTTCGGCGGCGGCAACCAGCCCCCGGTCACCCTGTTCATGGACGGCTTCGCGGACGGCGTCGACGCCTACAACGCCGCGCACGGCACGACCGTGCAGCTGCTCGGCTGGACGAAGGAGGCGCAGGACGGCTCGTTCACCGGTGACTTCGAGGACGTCAACAAGGGCAAGCAGCTCGCCCAGGCGCTGATCGACCAGGGTGCCGACGTGATCATGCCGGTGGCCGGGCAGGTCGGCGAGGGGGCGGCGTCGGCCGCGCTCGCCACGGGCGGCGTCGACGTGATCTGGGTCGACAACGACGGCTACGACACGCTGCCCGCCGAGTACCGGCCGATCGTGCTGACCAGCGTCATCAAGGACACCGAGAAGGCCGTCCAGCAGATCGCCGTCTCGTCGACCGACGACTCGTTCACCAACGAGCCCTACGTCGGCACGCTCGACAACGGCGGCGTCGGCCTCGCGCCGTTCCACGACCTGGCGTCGTCGGTCAGCCCCGAGCTGTCGGACGAGCTCGACGCCCTGCGCGACCAGATCGCCAGCGGAGCCGTGACGGTCACCTCGCCCAGCCAGCCGTAGGCCGGTCCCGGGCTCGGGCTCGGGACCGGGCCCGGGCTCGGGCCCGGGCCCGGGCCCGGCAGCGACCCTTGCCGCTCCGCCGAGTGGGCAGAAGATGCTCGTCAGCGCGAGCCGAGCAGCACCTTCTGCCCACTCGCGGGCCAGGACGAGGAGGCGCGGGTCAGGAAGCGACGGAGGTCGCCGCCCGGGCGGCCGCGGCGCGAACGGCGGCGACGACGCGGTCGGTCGTCATGCCGCGCTCCCGCAGCGCGTCGGCCGCGGGGGCCGACAGGCCGAACTCGTCGATGCCGACGACCACGCCGTCGGGGCCGGCGACGCCCTCCCAGCCGAAGCTCGCGGCCGCCTCGACCACGACCCGGGCCGTCACCGCGCGGGGCAGCACCTGCTCGCGGTACTCGGCGGGCTGGGCGTCGAACCACTCGCGGCAGGGCATCGACACGACGCGCACGGCGAGGTCGTCGATCCGCGCGACGGCCTCGAGCACGAGGGCGACCTCGCTGCCCGTGGCGACGACGACCACGTCGGGCGCGCCGGCTTCGGTCGTGCCGGCGCCGGTCGTGCCGGTGCCCGCGGCCGCACCCGCAGCCGCAGCCGCAGCCGCAGCCGCAGCACCGCCGTCCTGCACCACGTAGGCCCCGCGGCGCACACCCGCACGCACCACGTCGGCGGGCGTCGGCGCGACCGGCAGCGGCTGTCGGGCCAGGACCAGACCAGCCGGGCCGTCCTTCTCGAGGATCGCCAGCCAGGCGGCGGCGGTCTCGGCACCGTCGGCCGGACGCACGACCGAGAACCCGGGCATCGCGCGCAGGCTCGCCAGGTGCTCGATCGGCTGGTGGGTCGGCCCGTCGGCGCCGAGGGCGACCGAGTCGTGCGACCAGAGGTAGGTGACCGGCAGCTGCATCAGCGCCGCCAGCCGGATCGCCGGGCGCTGGTAGTCGCTGAACACGAGGAACGTGCCGGCGAAGAACCGCGAGCCCTCGATCAGCGCGATGCCGTTCATGGCCGAGGCCATCGCCCCCTCGCGCACGCCCCAGTGGACGTTGCGACCGGCGCGGCCGGTGCCGGGGGCCTCCTCGGGGAGGTACGACGCGCCTCCTGCGATCGCCGTGCGGTTGGGCTCGGCGAGGTCGGCCGAACCGCCCCACAGCTCGGGCAGCGCCTCGGCGAGCGCCTGGATGACCTTGCCCGACGCGTCGCGGGTGGCGAGCGTGTCGCCGGGAGAGAAGACGGGGAGGCGCGACCCGAGGTCCGCGGGCAGGGTGCGCGACCGCGAGCGGTGCAGCTCGGCGGCGGCCGCGGGGTGGGCAGCCTCCCAGGCGTGGGCGGCGACCTGCCAGGCCTCGCGGGCGGCCCGGCCCCGCTCGAGCACGGACCGGGTGTGGGCGAGCACGGCGTCGTCCACGGTGAAGGGCTCGGAGTCGACGCCGAGCTCGACCCGGGTCGCGGCGACCTCGGCGGCACCGAGCGGGGCGCCGTGCGAGGCCGAGGTGTTGCGGGCGTTCGGGGCGGGCCAGGCGATCTGCGACTTCAGCACGACGAGGTGCGGGCGGTCGCCCCGGCGGTCGGTCGTCGAGAGCACCTCGTCGAGGGCCTCGACGTCGACGTCGCCGTCCGGGGCGAGTCCGACGTGGTCGACGCGCCAGCCCTGCGCGGCGAACCGGGCGCCGACGTTCTCGCTCGAGGTGAGGCTCGTGTCGCCCTCGATCTGGATGTCGTTGTCGTCGTAGACCACCGTCAGGTTGCCGAGGCGGTGACGTCCGGCGAGCGCACCGGCCTCGTACGAGAGGCCCTCCTGCAGGTCGCCGTCGGACGCGAGCACGAAGACGCGGCGGTCGAAGACGGACTCGCCGGGGGCGGCGTCGGGGTCGTTGACGGCACGCTCGTGCAGCATCGCCATCGCCATGCCGACGGCCGTGGCGAGGCCCTGCCCGAGCGGCCCGGTCGTGGTCTCGACGCCGGGGGTGTGGCCGAGCTCGGGGTGGCCGGGGGTGCGCGACCCGAACGACCGGAACGCCTTGAGGTCGTCGAGCGACACGTCGTAGCCGGTGAGGAACAGCTGCGTGTAGAGCAGGACGCTCGCGTGCCCGCAGCTCAGCACGAACCGGTCGCGGCCGGCCCAGTCGGGCGCCTGCGGGTCGTGCCGCAGGTGCTTCTGGAAGAGGAGGTGCGCGACGGGGGCCAGCGCGGCCGCCGTCCCCGGGTGGCCGGACCCGGCACGCTCGACGGCGTCGAGGGCGAGCAGGCGGGCGGTGGTGACGGCGGCGGCGTCGAGGTCGTGGATCACGTGGGGGGCTCCGGTTCGAGGAGGGGCGGGCTGGGTCTCCGACGACCGTAGCGTCGGTCATCAGGACGTCATGATGAATCAAGACGACTGTCGACTTGCACCGGTGGTCGGCGAGACGTACCCTCGTCGAAGTCATCATGACGACTTGACGACCTGACGACTCGACGACCTGACGTCGTCGGGCGGGCACCACCCACTTCAGCAACGGCGCGGAGGCACCACATGAGCACCACGAGCGGCACGAGCAAGTACGTGGCCGTGCGCGAGCACCTGCTGTCCCGAATCCAGAAGCTCGAACCCGGGTCGCAGCTGCCCGCCGAGCCCGTCCTCTGCGACGAGTACGGCGTCAGCCGCATCACGCTGCGGCACGCGGTCGACGGCCTCATCGCGGACGGCCACCTGGTGCGCGAGCACGGCCGGGGCACCTTCGTCACCGAGCCGCAGTACCGCCTGCACTACCGCGAGCGCTTCGCCGACGAGGTCAAGGGCTTCCACGCGCAGCAGACGGGCGAGGGCTTCGCGGTCAGCACCCGCGTGCTCGACCAGAAGGTCGTCCGGGCCGGCGAGACGGTGGCGAGCCACCTCGACATCAACTCGGCCGACGAGGTGGTCGAGCTGACCCGCCTGCGCTTCGTCAACGGCTCGCTGCACCACCTCGTCGTGACCTGGTTGCCGCACGCGCTCTTCCCTGAGACGGCGACCGTCGACTTCACCGACGGCTCGCTCTACGGGCACCTCGACCGCGAGCACGGCGTGACGCTCGCCCGACAGGACCTGCTCGTCTCGCTCGATGGGGCCAGCACCCTCCACGCCGACGAACTCGACGTCCCCCTCGGGACGACCCTGCTGAAGATCGCGTCGACGGTGTTCGACGGCGACGAGCGGGCCGTCGCGTACGGGACCAGCCACTTCACCCCGCAGAACAGCGAGATCTTCTTCGGCCTGCACGGCTGACCGACCGGGCGCGCCTCGCCCGCCGAGCAGCGCCTCCTGAACCCCCTCCCCACCACCGCAACCGACGCCCGTCCCGACGCCGACGTCACCGACCCCCACCAGGAACGACAGTGCTGACCGACCTCCTCACCCCCGAGACCATCCTCTTCGCCGACCGCGTCGACGGCTGGCGCGACGCCGTCGAACGCGTCGCTCAGCCCCTGCTCGACAACGGCGCCATCAGCAGCCACTACGTCGCGGCCATGACCGACTCGATCGCCGCGGGCGGCACCTACATCGACCTGGGCTTCGGCATCGCCCTCGCGCACAGCCGGCCCGAGAACGGCGTCGAGCGCACCGGGCTCTCGAGCCTGCGCGTCGGCGAGACGGTGCTGTTGAACGACGACGCGGCGCACCCGATCGACCTCTTCTTCTGCCTCGCCGCGACCGACCCCCAGAGCCACCTCGACACGATGATGGCCCTCGCCACCCTGCTCTCCGACGAGACGCTCCGCGCCGAGCTGCTCGCCTCCTCCACCCCCGCCGACACCCTGGCGGTCCTCACCAAGATCGGACAGAACGCATGAAATTCCTCGCCGTCTGCAGCTCGGGCCTCGGTTCGAGCTTCATGGTCCACATGAACATCGAGAAGGTCCTCAAAGAGCAGGGCATCACCGGGGTCGACGTCGACCACGCCGACCTCGGCTCGGTCGGCCCGGGTGCCGCCGACGTGATCTTCGTCGGCGCCGACCTGGCCGACTCGGTCGGCGGCCTCGGCGACGTCGTGGTGCTCGACAGCATCATCGACCTGGCCGAGCTGCGCACCAAGGTGCGCGAGACCGCCGTGCGCAAGGGCGTGACCGTGCCCGACGCCGGGGACAACTGATGGAGGGCGTGCTCTCCGTCCTGCTGGACGTCTTCCGCCAGCCCGCGATCATCGTCGCGCTGATCTCGCTCGTCGGGCTGCTGCTGCAGCGCAAGGCGTTCAGCGACGTGCTCAAGGGCACCGTGCGCACCCTCGTCGGGTTCCTCGTGCTGGCCGCCGGAGCCGGCGTGGTCGTCGCCTCGCTCGACCCGTTCGGCGCCATGTTCCAGGAGGCGTTCGACGTCCAGGGCGTCGTGCCGAACAACGAGGCCATCGTCGGCCAGGTGCTGCTCGACTACGGCTCGGCCGCCGCGCTGATCTTCTTCTTCGGGTTCATCGTCAACGTGCTGCTGGCCGCGACGACGCACTTCAAGTACATCTACCTCTCGGGCCACGTCGCCTTCTACATGGCGGCGATGATCGCCGTGATCCTCGGCGTCGCCGGGTTCCCGGTCTGGGGCGTCGTGCTCTGGGGTGCGCTGCTGCAGGGTCTCGTCACGACGCTGTCGCCGGCGATCGTGCAGCCCTTCATGCGCAAGGTCACCGGCTCGAACGACGTCGCCCTCGGCCACACCGGCGGTGCCGGCGTCGCCCTGAGCGGCCTGGTCGCGACGCTGACCCGCGGCAAGGGCACCCGGTCGAAGTCCACGGAAGACATCACGTTCCCGAAGGGGCTCGGGTTCCTGCGCGACACCACGGTGATCGTGGCCCTGTCGATGGCCGTGATCTACGTGATCGTCGCCCTGTTCGCCGGGTCGGCCTTCGTCGAGACCGAGCTGAGCGACGGCCAGAACTACATCGTCTACGTCGTCATGCAGGCCGCGACCTTCTCGGCGGGCGTCTTCGTGATCCTCGCCGGCGTGCGCGTCGTGCTGGCCGAGATCGTGCCCGCGTTCAAGGGCATCAGCGAGCGCCTGGTCAAGAACGCGATCCCCGCACTCGACGTCCCGATCACCTTCACGTTCGCCCCGAACGCCGTGCTGATCGGGTTCCTCGCGAGCTTCGTCGGCGGCATCGTCGGCATGTCGGTGATGATCTTCGCCGGCACCGCCATCGTCATCCCCGGCGTCGTCGCGCACTTCATGACCGGAGCCGCCTCGGGCGTCATCGGCAACGCCGCGGGCGGTCGACGCGGTGCCGTGCTCGGTGCCTTCGCCAACGGTCTCGCGATCACGTTCCTGCCGCTGTTCCTGCTGCCGGTGCTCGGCGACATCGGACTGTCGAACTCGACGTTCTCCGACTCGGACTACGGCGTCGTCGGCATCCTGTTCGGCCAGATCAGCCTGGCCGGCGGTCAGATCGCCGTCATCGTCGCGATCCTCGCCTCGCTCGTGCTGGTCTACGCGTCGAGCCTGTTCGTGCGGGCCCGTGCCCGCCGGGCCGGCGGCCGCGACGGCGGTGCCGGCGACGGCTCCGCCGATGCTCCGACGGACGCCGACGGCACGCGCGTCGGCGAGACCGCCTCGGCCCGCTAGGCCGACCGGCCGACCTCCTGCCAGGACGGGCGGGTCCGGTGTGAGCGGGCGTCTCCGGACGCCCGCCTCCCCCGGGCCCGCCCGTCCTGCACGTCCGGGCCGCGCCGCGCGTGTCCGGGCACGCGTCGGACGCCTGCACCGCGCCTCCTCGTCCCGACTGCTCGGTCGAGTGGTCCCAGATCGTCCTTCCCGGCGGGGTGGAGGACGATCCGGGGCCACTCGACGGGAGTGTCAGGGCGTCAGGGCTCGAGGTGTGCGTAGTCGGGCAGGTCGAGCGCGTCGGCCGGCGGGGTGGAGAAGCGTGCGCCGAGCCGACCCGCGACCCGGGTCGACGCGAGCCGCACCCCGGCGTGGAACACCACGACGCCCGCGCGGGACCTCGGGTTGGCGACCCGCGGCACCCCCGGCGGCAGCTGCTGCGCCTGCTCGACGTAGGGCCGCATCAGCCGCTCGTACCCGGCGAAGGCGTCGCGGTGGTGTCGGTGCGAGGCGAGCTCGCCGGCCAGCACGTACGCCCCGGCCAGCGACAGGCTCGTGCCCATGCCGCTCACCGGCGAGGCGCAGTACGCGGCGTCACCGAGCAGAACGACCCGGCCCGACGACCAGCGCGGCGCCTGCACCTGCCCGATCGACTCGAAGTAGAGGTCGTCCGCGTGGTCGAAGCCGTCGAGCACGCGGCGGGCCTCCCACCCCGCGTCGTCGAAGATCTCGTGCAGTCGGGCCCGCTGCTCTGCGACGGTGCGGCGCTCGGCCCCGCCCCGCTCTCGGGCGCGGTCGGTGACGAACGACATCGCGGCCCGGATCGTCCCGTGCGCGTCGGGCCGCAGGGTGATCGAGCGCCCCCCGGCGGCGTTGTACCAGCGCCACCAGTCGTCGTCTGCGGCCGTGCGCGGGATCGTCGCGTACGAGGTCTCGAGCCCCAGCGACCGGATCGTCGGCTCGTCGCCGAACACCAGGCGCCGCGTCGACGAGCCGATGCCGTCGGCGGCGACCACGAGGTCGAAGCGTTCGTCGGGAGCGTGCTCGAACGAGACGACGACACCCCGCGAGCCGGACACCGGAGGCGCGGTACCGGTCAGCGTGGAGGCCGCGGTGGTCGTCGGGTCGCCTCCCGTGGCGGCATCAGCGGCGGCGCCGGCGGCCCCCACCCCGCCGCCGACCCCGACCCCGCCGTCCTCCCGGATGCCGGTGATGCGGTCGCCGAAGCGGTACGTGGTGCCACGACCCCGGCCGTCGCTCGTGGTGCGCCCGACGAGGAGCCGCGCGAGGTCCCCCCGCAGGATCTCGAGTTCGGCGGTCGCGCCTCCGGAGTCCGAGGTGCCGGCCGGGAACTCGGCGACCGTGCGGCCCGTCGGCCCGACGAACCGGGTGCCGACCTCACCCGTGGTGGCGGCGCGGACGTCGTCCTCGAGGCCCATGCGGCGCACGACCTCGCGGCCCGCACCGCGGACGTCGACGTTCTGCCCGCCGGTCCGCAGCTCGGGGGCCCGTTCGACGATCGTCGTCTCGAAGCCGTATCGGTCGAGCCAGTAGGCGAGGGCAGGCCCCGCGATGCTGGCACCCGAGACGAGGACGCGGGTGCGCGTGGTGGGGATGGTCACTAATTGCTCCCTGGATTGATTATCAACGATATTGGCAATCTACACGGCTATCGTTGAGTGGTGACCGACATCGACCCCCGCGACCGCCCCGATCGCGACGACCGCACCCGGGCCCGGCGTGACGTTCGCGAGCTGCCCGCCGACGACATCCGTGCCCGCGTGCAGCAGGTGGCCGTCCGGCAGCAGCGCTTCGAGCGGCACCTGGCCGAGCGTCTCGGCGTCGACCGGGCCGGGCTCGACGCCATGGACCACCTGATCACGACCGGCCCGGCGACCCCGAGCGAGCTGGCGCGCCGCGTCGAGGTGTCGACGGCCGCGATGACCCTCGTGTTGAACCGCCTCGAGTCGGCCGGTCACGTGCGGCGCGAGCGACACCCCTCCGACGGCCGCAAGCTGATCGTCACGGCCGAGCAAGCCTCGGCCGACCGGGCCTACGAGCAGGTGCTGCCGATGATCGACGGCATCGAGCACCTCGTCGACGGCATGGACGAGGCCGAGCGGGCGGTCGTGCAGGGCTTCCTCGACCGACTGATCGCCGTGTACGACGACGCGACGCCCTGAGGCCGCCCTGAGCTCGTCGACGAGACCTCACGACGTACCGAGGCGCGCGGCCGTGCGCTCAGTGCCCTGCGCCTCCTGACGCACCGTGATCCGCCAGCCACTCGTGGGCCGCCGCGACGAGTGCGTCCACGCCGTTCGTCAGGGTCGGCTCGACGACCGGCGCATAGAGGGGCGAGTGGTTCGACGGCAGCTGAGCCACGATCCGCGGCACGTCCGCGGCCGACGTCGCCTCGGCGAACGACGCGGGGTCGGCACCCCCGAGCAGCCAGAAGCTGCACGGCGCACCGGCCGCGGTGGCGAGGATGCCGACGTCCTCGCTGCCCGTCACCGGCCCGGGAGCGATGACCTGCTGCTCGCCGAAACGACGCACCAAGGAGGCGCGGGTGCGGTCCGCCGCGGACGGGTCGTTCACGACGGCCGGAAAGCTCTCGTAGTGCTCGACGGTGGGCGGCTGCGGTGCGCCGGCCGCCGCGGCCTCGCCCTCGGCGATTCGCGTGACGGCGGCGAGCGCCCGCTCTCGGACGTGCTCGTCGAACGACCGCATGCTGATCAGGATCTCGGCGGTGTCGGGGATCACGTTGTTCTTGGTGCCCGCGTGGATCGACCCGACGGTGACGACCAGCCGCTCGGCCGCCGACGTCTCACGCGACACGACGGTCTGCAACCGGAGGACGGTCGCGGCCGCCAGCACGATGGGGTCGACGGTCGTCTCGGGGCGCGACCCGTGCCCGCCGCGACCGTGGAACGTGATGCGGATGCCGTCCTGCGCGGCGAAGGCGGGGCCGGACTGCAGGGCGACGAGACCGGCCGGGAACGGCGCGACGTGCTGGCCGAGGACGACGTCGGGGGTGGGGACGCGGTCGAGCAGCCCGTCGGCGACGAGCGCGCGGGCGCCGGCACCGAGCTCTTCGGCGGGCTGGAAGAGCACCTCGAGGGTGCCCGACCAGGTGTCGCCGGTCGCCAGTCGGCGTGCGGCACCGACGAGGCAGGTCACGTGCACGTCGTGACCGCAGGCGTGCATCACCGGCACGTCGCGCCCGTCGGGGTCGGTGCCTCGGGCCGTGCTGGCGTAGTCCAGGCCGGTGGCCTCGGCGACGGGCAGTCCGTCCATGTCGGCGCGCAGCAGCACGGTCGGGCCGTCCCCGCGGCGCAACACGCCGACCACACCCGTGCCCCCGACGCCGGTGTGCACCTCGAAGCCGAGGGCGGTGAGCTCGGCCGCGACGATCGCGGCCGTCGCGTCCTCGTGGAACGACAACTCGGGGTGTCGGTGGAGATGCCGGTACAACTCGTCGAGCGGGGCGCCCACGGCGGGCGGCCGGACGTCGTCGGGGAGGGGGCGCGGCTGGTCGGTGCCGGTCGAGGTCATGAGGTGCTCCTCTGGTGGTGCGTGGGTGGTTCGTGGCGACGACGCTACCCACCACCCCCGTCACTCGCCACGTGCCACGTGCCCGCCGCCCTCTCGCCGCCCCTCGTGGCCGCCGACCCGGCCTACGCTCGAGGGGTGATCGAGACGACCGACGGCCTCATCCCGCTCGTCGACCGGTGGGTCGAGGGCTGGGCGCTCTCGCGTGGCGCCGCCCGTCACCGCGACGGCGACGCCTGGCGGGTCGACGTCGCCGCCGCGACCCGCGTCGTCGAACGGATCGTGGCCCACCCGACCCCGGACGAGCTCACCCGCCTCGTCGACGAGACGACCGCGCCCGACGTCTGGCTGTCGGTGATCGGCCCCCTCGACGACGTCGCCCGCGCGACGCTGGCCCGGCTCGACGCCGTGACGCATGCCGAGCGGATGATGACGAGCCAGGTGTCGGTGCGGCCGCTCCCCGCGGGCGTGATCGACGACGACGACGGCGACGGCGACGGCCGGGTCGTGCACGTCCGGGTCGAGGTCGACGGCGTCGTCGCCGCCCGCGGCCAGGCGGCGGTCGTCGGCGACCACGTCGTCTTCGACCGCATCGCGACCGAGCCCGACTTCCGGAGGCGCGGGCTGGGCAGCCGCGTCATGGCCGGCCTCGAGCACGGGGCCGCCGCCCGAGGAGCGACGACGGGTCTGCTCTTCGCGAGCGTCGACGGTCGCCGCCTCTACGAGAGCCTCGGCTGGCGGGAGGTCGCCGAGCTGGGGACCTGGCGGGGTCGCGGCCTCCCGGGGTGACGACCCGCGCCTCCTCGTGGGTGGCCTCGTGGCCGCGGTACCGCGCGGGGCGGCCACCTGCCACGATGACCTCGTGACCGAGCGCGCACCCGATCCGACGGCCCGACCCGAGAAGCCGTCGAGCCGCGGCGCGGCCCGGGTGCGTGAGGTGCTGGCGGCGTTCTCGGTGCTCGGGGTCACGTCGTTCGGCGGCCCGGTCGCGCACCTCGGGTACTTCCGGGCCGAGGCCGTGAGCAGACGACGCTGGCTCGGCGACACCGCGTACGGCGACCTCGTCGCGATCGCGCAGTTCCTGCCCGGCCCGGCGTCGAGCCAGGTCGGGTTCGGGCTCGGCCTGCTCCGGGCGGGGCCCGTCGGAGCGCTCGTCGCCTTCGTGGCCTTCACCCTGCCGTCGGCACTCGTCATGTTCGTCATCGCCACCGGCGTCGGCCTGTTCGAGGGCCCGGTGGCCTCGGCGATCGTCACGGGGCTGGGGATCGGCGCGGTCGCGATCGTCGCCCATGCCGTGATCGGCATGTCCCGCGCACTGGCACCGGACCCGACGAGAGCGAGCATCGCGGTGGCCGCGGCCGTCCTCGCGCTGACACTGACCGGCCCGGCCGGGCAGCTCTCGGCGATCGCGCTGGGGGCGCTGGCCGGGCTCGCCTTCTGTCGGCGGTCCGACCCGACGGCCGGAGCGGCGGTGCCCGCTGTCCATCCCGAGCCCCTCCGGTTCCCCGTCTCGCGGGCCGCGGGCGTCGTCTGCCTCGTGGCCTTCGCCTCCCTGTTGGTCGGCCTTCCCGCCGTCGCCGCTACGACCGGGTCGGGGACGATCGCGCTCGTCGACGTCTTCTACCGGGCAGGCGCCCTGGTCTTCGGCGGAGGGCACGTCGTCCTGCCGCTGTTGCACGCCGGCCTGGTCGAGCCGGGATTCGTCGACGACGACACCTTCTTGACGGGTTATGCCGCCGCCCAGGCCGTCCCCGGCCCGCTGTTCACCCTCGCGACCTACCTCGGCACCGTGGCCGACATCGGGCCGGGAGGCGCGCTCGGGGCCGCGCTCGCGACCGTCGCGATCTTCGCGCCCGGGTTCCTCCTGCTCGTCGGGGTGCTGCCGTTCTGGAACGCCCTGGGGAGCCGGGCACCGGTCCGGGCCCTGATGCGCGGGGCCAACGCGGCGGTCGTGGGCCTGCTGGTCGCCGCCCTCTACGACCCCGTCGTCACGACCGCGATCACCGGGGTGGCGCCGTTCTGCCTGGCGCTCGTCTGCTTCGTGCTGCTGGTCGTGTGGCGGACCCCGCCGTGGGCCGTCGTCGCGGTGGCGGCGGCCGGCGGGCTGCTGCTCGGGGCCCTGCCCGCCTGACCCCCCGACCGGGCGGGACCCGGCGAGGCATCCTCGCGCCGCCCACACCCCGTGTTCTGCTGGAGGCATGCCGTTCGACCAGAGCCTCGTCCCGTGGATCATCGCCGCCGTTCTGCTCGTCGCCCTGATCGTCGTGGCCGTCGTGCTGCGGGCGCGGGCGAAGCGGGCCCTGGCCGCCGCGAAGGCGGCCGCCGACGAGCAGGCCCGGGCCGCCCGCGAGCAGCACGAGGCCCTCGCCGCGGCCCACGACGACGCCCTCGCTAAGGCCGCCGCCGACCACGCCCGCGAGCGCGACGCCCTGGGCGCCGAGCGTCAGGCCGCCCTCACCGAGGCGAAGCAGGCGCGCGACCTCGTGGCGTCCGGCCTCAAGTGGGAGGCCACCTCGCGCGACGACATCGCCGACACCTGCCGACAGCTGGGCGTGGACGCGGTGTTGCTGACCAACGTGGTCTTCGTTCCCGTGGCGACCGGCGCCTCCTCGCGGTTCGTCGCGCAGGTCGACCACGTCCTGCTCGCCGAGACCGGCGTGATGGTGATCGAGAACAAGGGCTGGAACGGCATCGTCTTCGACGGCCTGACCCCGAGCAGCGTGTTCCCGGCCTTCGCGGGCCTGTTCGACGAGAGCACGATGACGCCGCCGTTCGCGCTGCAGGTCGTCAAGGACTCGCCCACCGTGCTGACCGTGCGCACCCACCTCGGCCGCGAGGCCCCCGCGTCGCAGGTGCGGCGCCAGGCGCAGCGGCTGTCCGACCGGGTGCAGGCCGAGACCGGCGTCCGGCTCTGGTTCGACACCTGCGTCTTCTACTCGCACCGCGACGCGACGGTCTTCGCGACCGAGCGCGACGCCACCGACGGAGGCGCGGCCACGGCGATCGTGTCGCACCGGTCCCAGCTGGCGGGCGTCGTCCGCGAACTGACCTCGCGTCCGACGAAGAAGCTGTCCCGGGCACGGGTCGACGACCTCGCCCGGCTGTTCGCGTCGTACGGCGCCGACGTGCTGCGCTTCGGCGCCCACGCCCAGGAGGCGCGGGTCGCGTCGGTGCCGGAGGCCGCGGCCCCCGAGGCGGCGGCCCCAGCCCGCGAGCCGGAGGCCACGGCCACCACCGCCGCCGCCGCCGCCGCCTCCTCCTCCTCCTCCTCCTCCGCCCAGGATGCCCAGGGGTCCGACCGGACCGAGTGAGTCAGGCGTCGCCTGTGGACGACGCCTCGCCCCCAGGAGGCACGGTGCCGGTTCCGCCCACACCGCGCCTCCCCGGGTCCGCGGCCCGTCGGCGGCACCCTGTAGCGTCGTCGGGAGACGAGACAAGACGACACCTGTGGTCGACGGGCGATCCAGGGGCGAGGGGACCGGCATGGGACGCGTGACGGAGGGCGCCGACGCGATCGGGCGGGCACTCAACACGGCCCTGCGACGCGTGCCCGTCGAGAAGGTGCCGCTGTTCCGCCAGTCGTTCATCGCCCTGCTGATCGCGCTGGCCGCGGTGCTCAGCGCCACCCTGCCCTGGCTGATCGTCACCGACGCGGTCACGATGTGGCTCGGCGTGGCTGTCGCCGTCGCGGCCCTGGCGTTCGCCGCCACGATGGCCCGCCACACCCGGCTCCGGCGATGGGAGCTGCTGGTGCCCGCGGCCGACTTCGTCGCCGTGGGGCTGCTGCGCTACGGCACGGGTGACCAGCGATCGGTCTTCCTGCCGATCGTGCTGCTCGCGGTCGTCTGGGTCGCGTCCTGGCCCGGTCGGCGCAACGTCCTGCTGCCCCTGGTCGGAACGTCCGTCACCCTGCTGCTGCCGTACCTGTTCACCGCGGACGGTCGGGGCCCGAGCGAGTTGATCCGGCTGGCGTTCGCCCTGGTCGTCTACGCGACCGTCGCCGCGGCGGTCAACGAACTCGCCCGGCAGGCGAAGGCCCGACTCGAGCGGGCGCGGGCCCAGCAGCACGCCCTCGAGCGCGAGCTCAACCGGGCGGCCGTGGTGCAGCAGTCGCTGCTGCCGCCGGACGCCTCGACCCTGCCCGACGCCTTCGCCGTGTTCGGGGCCTGCGTGCCGGCCCGCGAGGTCGGCGGCGACTTCTTCGACTGGTACCCGACCTCGACCGGCATCGCCGTGACCGTCGGCGACGTCATGGGCAAGGGCGTCGGCGCGGGCATGATCGCGGCGGCGGTGCGCTCGGTGATCCGCAGCAGCGTCGACGACGGTGACCCTGCCGAGGCCTTCCACCGCGCCTCCGTGGGGTTGACGACGAGCGCGTACGACACCGAGACGCAGTTCACGACGTCGTTCCACGCGCGCATCGACGCCGACGGCGCGGTGCTCTGGGCCGACGCCGGGCACGGCCTGGCCTTCATCCGTCGAGCCTCGGGGGCCGTCGACCGCCTGAACTCGGCCGACCTGCCCATCGGGGTGGGCACCGGTTGGCACCGGCACCGCTCACAGCTCGACGACGGCGACGTGTTCGTCTGTGTCAGCGACGGCGTGCTCGACCTGTTCCCCGTCGAACTCGAGGCGCTGCACGACCTCGAGCGACTGCTCGCCGCGACGCCCGAGCCGGCGCGCATCGTCGAGGTCGTCGAGCGGCTCGCCCTCGAGCGCGACCGCAGCGACGACGTGACCGTGGTCGCGACGACGCTCGTGCCGACGTCGGTGCCGGCGCGTCCCTGAGCCCCGCGGCCTGGCATGCTGGCCCGATGACCCGCGCCCTGCTCATCGTCGACATCCAGCTGGACTACTTCCCCGGGGGCGCGTTCCCGCTCGTCGAGCCCGAGGCGGCCGCCGCTGCCGCCGGTGACGTGCTCGAGGCGTTCCGGGCGTCGGGTGAGCCCGTCGTCCACGTCTTCCACGTCTCGACCGGCGAGGGCGCGACGTTCTTCCGGCCCGGGACCGACGGCCTCGCGTTCCACCCGGCCGTCGAACCCCGCGACGGCGAGCTGGTCGTCGAGAAACACGTGCCGAACAGCTTCGTGGGCACAGGACTCGAGGCCAGCCTCCGCGAGCGCGACGTGACCGAACTCGTGATCGTCGGGATGATGAGCAGCATGTGCGTCGACTCGACCACGCGGGCCGCGCACGAGCTCGGTTTCGCCTGCACCGTCGTCACCGACGCCTGCGCGGCCCCCGACCTCGTGCACGCAGGGACGACCGTCGCCGGCCGCGACGTGCACGCCGCCTTCATGGCCGCCCTCGACGGCAGCTTCGCGACCGTCGTCACGAGCGAGGTGCTGCTCGCCGCCTGAGCGGCCTGGGTGACGCGGGACACCGCGTGACGCTCCTGGCCGCCCGGCGTCGGGGGCGGCCGTCGGGGGCCGGGCGCTAGACGCCGGACGCCAGACGCCGGACGCAGCGCGCCGAGCGCCGTTCCGTGCCGCTCCGGGGCTTCCCGCCACGAAGTGAACACCCCGCCATCTTTTTGCGTGGCGGGGTGTTCACTTCGTGGCGGGGTGCGGGGTGGCGAGACAGCGGGACGGCGGGACGGCGGGACGGCCGGCCAGCGGTGCCGGCGGGCTGGCCGCTCGGCGGCGGCGCCGGTGCCGACGCCTGCTATCCCCGACGCCTGCTCGCCACCAGTGCGACCACGAGCCCGGTGATGACGGTGGCGCCGACGGCGTTGGTGACGCGAGCGCGGCGGCGGTAGCGCTGGTGGGCCTGGTCGGTGGCCTCCATCGCGGCGATCGTGACGGTCTCGGCGACGTCGCGCACGGTCTTCTCGGCCCGGTCGGCGATCACCTCGGCGCGGTCGACCAGGTCGTGGGCCGACGACCCGGCCCGGTCGGTGACGTCGCGCACCACGGTCTCGGCCCGGCCCGCGAGGTCGTGCAGGGCACCGCGGGCCACGGGCGGCACGACGTCGGAGGTGTCGATGAGTTCACGGGCCCGTCGTGCGGCGCGGGTGACGAAGTCGTCGGGGTCGGTGGTGCTCATGCGGCTCTCTCCGTTCGCCCGTGCACGGGTGCCACGGGTCCCCGCCATCGTGCTCCCCTCCGGATGGTGAGGGTGCGCACGACCAGCACCGCCGGACCGCAGGAGGCGCGGGTCGCGCCCCCAGGACCCCTCCCTCTGCGCACCACGCACCACGCCAGGATGTGAGCACAGCGCCAGCCCCTGTCCTGGCGTCGTGCCCACATCCCGGCGTCGTGCCCACATCCCGGTGTCGGCCGATCCGCAGCACCCGACCCCACCAGCCGCACCGCACCGCACCGCCGTCGAGCGCGCAGACTGGCCTCTGACCCTCCGACGGAACGAGCCACTCCCCCATGACCACCACCGTCCTCCTCGCCGGCGCGACCGGCGACCTCGGCCAGCGCATCGCCCGCGAGCTGCTCCGCGACGCCACGGACGACGTGCGCCTGCGCGTCCTGACCCGCCCCGGCAGCACCGGCGCGACCACGCTGTTCGCTGACGACGACCGGGTCGAGGTGACCCGCGCCTCCTACACGGACGTGCCCGCCCTGACCGACGCCGCCCGCGGCGCCGACGTCGTCGTGTCCGCCGTCAGCGGCACCCGCCCCGTGATCGTCGACGCGCAGCGCGCCCTCCTCAAGGCCGCCGTCGCGGCCGGTGTCCCGCGGTTCATGCCCTCGGACTACTCGGCCGACTACCGCAGCATCCCGCCGGGCAGCAACCGCAACTTCGAACTGCGTCGCGAGTTCGCGGCCGACGTCGACGCGGCCCCGATCCGGGCGACGTCGGTGCTGAACGGCATGTTCACCGACCTGCTGACCGGGGACGCGCCCCTGGTCCTCTTCGACCGCAAGCGGGTGCTGTTCTGGTCGTCAGCCGACCAGGTGCTCGACTTCACGACCAAGGACGACGTCGCCCACGTCGTCGCCCGGGTCGCGCTCGACCCCGACGCGCCGCGCGTCGTGGAGGTCGCTGGCGACCGGGTCACGGCCCGCCAGGTCGCCAGCACGATGAGCGAGCTCACCGGCACGTCTTTCAAGCCGCAGTGGGCCGGCACGACCGGCACCCTGTCGGCGATGGCGGCCGTCATGCGTCGCACGTCGAAGGGCGACGACACCTTCCCCGCCTGGCAGGGCATGCAGTACTTCGTCAACATGTTCAGCGGCGACGCGCAGCTGCGGCACGTCGACGGCGACCGCTACGGTCCCGCACACTGGACGACCGTCCGCGACGTCCTCGCGACACGGACCGGTGCCGCGGCCGGGCCCCCCGTCGCCTGACGAGCGCAGGAGGCGCGGGTCGGTGACGGACGTCGGCCCGCCTCGAGCACGCCTCAGGGCCGGGTGAGCCGCCCGCCGCCGGTGTCGCCCTCGGCGGTCGTCGCCTGCGTCAGCAGGCCCAGGGACGGTGCCCGCCCCTTCTCGATGTGGGTGAAGGCGATGGACTCGGCGAGCCGCTCGTTGCCGGCGCCGATGGCCTCGAGCATCTCGTGGTGCTCGTCGGACTGCTGGCGCTGGTCACGGGCCGAGGTCAGGTAGAACAGCCACGTCATCCGACCGGTCACGGCCCGCATCAGCGAGTTCAACAGGGCACTGCCGCCGATCTGGACGACGACCTCGTGCACGACCGTGGACGTCTCGGCGACCTCGAGCCAGTCGTTGCCGTCGAGCGCCCGGTGCTCGTCGGCGATCGCCTTCCGCAGGGGTTCGAGCGAGGCACCGCCCGCCGCCGCGCGGGCCGCCAGCCGGGCGGCGAGGGTCTCGAGGCTCAGGCGGGCGTCGAACAGTTCGGTGATGTCCGCCTCGGTCCACTCGACGACGCGGGACGACCGTCGAGGCAGGGTGCGGACGAAACCCTCGTTCTCGAGCTGCGGCAACGCCTCGCGGATGGGCAGGCGCGACACGTTGAGCTCGGCCGCGAGGGTCGCCTCGACCAGCCGGGCGCCCTGGGTGTAGTCACCGAGGATGATCCGCCGTCGGAGCGTCCGGTAGGTCTGCTCGGCGAGGGAGGACTCGGGGGTGACGGCGGTCATGACGTGGTCCGTTCGGAGGGGGATCACCTCATTCAACACGAGCCGCCGCCCGGGACGGACCGGGCCAGCTGCGCGCCTTGGCCAGCGGGGTGGCGTAGCTGTCGATCTTGCTCGTCGTCAGCCCCTGCCGGGCGAGCGTCTCGACGAGTGACGCGGCGGCCGCGACGCCGTCGACGACCGGAACGGGGAGGCGCTCCCCGACGTGCTCCTCGAGTCCGGCCATGCCCGCGCAGCCGAGGCAGACCACCTCCGCTCCGCGGGCGACGGCGCGCAGTCCCGCGGCGACGAAGGCCTCGGCGGTGGCCACGGGGTCTGCCTCGAGCTCGAGGACGCCGAGGCCGGTGTCCTCGATCGCGACGCAGTGCTCCATCAGCCCCGCCGTGGTGAGGCTGTCGGCGATCTGGCCGACCGCGCGACGCACCGTCGTCACCACGCCGAACCGCCGCCCGAGCAGCATGGCGACGTGCGCCGCGGCCTCGGTGATGTCGACCACGGGGATGTCGAGCAGTTCACGGGCGCCCTCGCGGCCGTGTTCACCGAACCCGGCCAGGACGACCCCGTCGACGTCGCCCGGCAAGCTGCCCAGGGTGTCCAGCACGGCCGCCGCGCTGACGAAGCTGTCGTACCACCCCTCGGCCGAGGCCACGCCCCAGCTCGGCGTGATGCCGACGACGGTCGTGCCGGGCCCGACGGCGAGTCGCGCACGGGCGACGGCCGTCTCGGTCATCGACTCGGTCGTGTTGCAGTTGACGACGGCGATGCGGAGCCCGCCGGCACCGCCGGCCACCCCGGCACCACCCGTCACGTCGGCACCGGCGGCCACCCCGGCACCGTCCGTCACGCCGACACCGCCCGTCACGCCGGCACCGCCCGTCACGCCGACACCGCGACGGGTGCGAGGCGATGCTCGTCACCCACCCCGCGGGCCCGGGCGAGGTCGATGACGGCAGCTGCCACCGCCAGATCCTGCGCCGCGAGTCCGACCGAGTCGAACACGGTCACCTCGTGCGCGGACACCCGTCCGGGTGCGATGCCCGCCACGATCTCGCCGAGCTCACGGAGGCGCGTGTCGGTCGGCAGGGCGCCCTCACGGAGGGCTTCGAGCAGGTCGCCGGACTTGGCCCGGGCGGTCGCGGCGCCGTCGACCACGAGGGTGCCCCGGGCCATGGCCGCGCCGTCCAACTCTCGGTGGGTCGGCCTCGGTCGGGCCCCGACGGCGTTGACGTGCTGCCCCGCGTGCAACCAGGCACCTCGGACGATCGGTTCGACCGAGGGCGTCAGGGTGCAGAGCACGTCGGAGGACTCGACGACGGTCCGGACGTCGTCCACCACCGTGACCGCGAGCCCGGGAGCGAAGTCGCCCACGGCGGCCACGAAGCGGTCGACGGTCGACGACGAGCGGGACCACACCACGACGTGGTCCAACTGCGGGGCGACCCGGGCCGCCCGCAACGCGCGGACGTGCTCGACGGCCAGGTTCCCGGCCCCCACCAGTCCGAGCACGCGTGAGTCGGGACGTGCCAGGTGCCGGGTGGCGACGGCGGACGCGGCGGCCGTCCTGACCCGCGTGATCATGGCCCCGTCCAGCACGGCCACGCACTCACCGGTCTCGACGGACGAGACGACGATCGTCGAGCGCTGGGACGGCAGACCCCGGGCGGTGTTGCCGGGGACGTCGGCCATCAGCTTGACGGCGGCCAGGCCGAGTCGATCCGAGCGCACGGCCATGGGCAGGAACACCGTGTCGTCCGACCCGGCCAGCGTCGCCGGGGCCGGTTGCGTCATGCCCCCGATGCCGAGGTCGGCGTGCACCGCCTCGACGGCGGCGAACACGTCGACCCCGGACAGCAGGTCGGCGATCTCGGTCGAGGCGAGGACGAGCGTCACGACGCGGCGCCCACCGTGCGGACCGCGTGGCCGCCGGTGAGATCGTCCAGGGTGGGTGCGCGTCCGATCAGGCCGCCGTCGACGAGGATGCGCATCCAGCGGTCCGAGGCGTCGGCGTCGATCTCGGTCGTGTCCCAGACGCCTCCCTCGGCCATCTGCTCGACGGCCGAGCGGAGCAGCGCGACGTCCTTCTCGGGCCAGCGAGCGGCGAGGACGGCGCTGATCTCGGCATCCGCGTCGCCCGACGTGATCTTCCGCATGGCCTGCTCGACGGCGCCGACGAAGCGCTCGACCTTGTCCGCGAGCTCGTCGACACGGTCGGTGCGCACGTAGTAGACGCTGTTCGGCATGACGCCGCCCTGGGCGAGGTGACTGAAGACGATCGTGCCGTGGCCGGCCGCGACCAACTCGGACGCCGACAGGAGGTCGAGCACGATGGCGTCGCCGAGACCGCCCCGGTAGAGCTCGATCATCATGGCGGTCGACAGGTCACGTACCCAGCGGGTGGCCGCCGGGTCGAGACCGGCCTCGCGGATGAGGCCCGCCGTGAACTCGTACGGTGCGCTGCCGCCGGCCCCCGGGGCGAGGGCGACCTTCCCGGCGAGCCAGTCGAGACCGACCGGACCCGTGGCGTCCCGGGCGACGATCGTCATGGGGAACCGGTGGTTCAGCTGTCCCACGACCGTGACGCGACGGTCCATGCCGGCGTACATGCCGGGCACCCACAGACCGCCCAACGCCACGTCGGCCGCGCCCGACTCGAGGTCGTCGAGCACTCCGGTCCACGGGTCGCGTGCCGTGGCGGTGACCTCGAGGCCGGCGGCGGCGAAGAGTCCGCCCACGTCGGCGACGTACTCGGGCAGGTAGTTCAGGCCGTTCGCCGTGGCGGTGACGATGAGCTGGTCCATGGGGTTCCTCCTGGGATGGTGGTGTTCGGTTCTGGTGGTGTCGGCGACCCGCGACACCGTCGGGGGGTCAGTCGGTCGCGCGGGTCGCGACCGGGGTCGGTGCGGGGGCCGGGGCCATCAGGGCGTTCTCGTTGACGTCCTCGAGCGAGCGCCCCCGGGTCTCGGGAGCGAAGCGGGCGGCGACCACCAGGACGGCGTACATGGCGGCCGCGAGGCCGAAGACCCCGGCGAAGGCGTACGAACCGTAGAGCGCCACGGCGAGGAACGGCATGATCGCTCCGGCGATGTTTCCGATGCCGTTGACGATCGAGGCCCCGGAGGCGCGGATCGCGGTCGGGAAGACCTCTGCGGTCCACGTCGCGAGGGTCGTGTTCGTGACCATGGTGAAGTACTGGAACAGGGCACCCAGCACCAGGATGGCCCCGGTGCCGTTGCCGAGCGCCGCGAAGGCGAGGGCGGTGACGCAGCCGAGCACCCCGGCCGTGGTGACCGCCGTCCGGCGGCCGACCCGGCCCGCGATGAGGGCGGCCGTGGTGGCGCCGAGGAGCGAGCCGATGTTCATGATCATCGTGTAGAGCAGGCTCTGGGTGACGCTGTACCCACGCTCGACCAGCAGGTGGGCATCAGGAAGTTCAGGGTCACCTGCGATCCGAAGGCCATCCAGGACGCGACCCCGAGGGCGACGGTGCGGCGCAGGACGAACCGGTGGAACACGGCGGCGGGGTTGGCGTGGACGGGCATGGGTGGCAGGTCGTCCGGCGACAGCTGCACGGGCGGCTTCGCATCGGTCGGGCGCAACGAGTTCGACGCGAGGATGGCGAGTGAGCGATTGGCCTCGTCGACGCGACCCTTCGAGAGCAGGAACCGCGGGGTCTCGGGCAGTCGCCGCCGGTAGAGGACGACCAACAGGGCGGGCACGGCCAGGATGACGAAGGTCCAGCGCCAGACGACATCGGGACCACCGAGGCTGACCTCGAGCGGGCCGAGCAGCAGCAGGAACAGTCCGTATGAGATGAAGTTGCCCAGGCCGCCCGCACCGACGTTGATCATGCCGATGGCCGTGCCCCGGAACTTCGTGGCCACCATCTCGGACAACATGACGATGCCGATCATGAACTCGCCGCCGATGCCGATGCCGACGATCAGTCGGCTGACGAGCAGCCACTCGTAGTTCATGGCGACCGCGATGAGCAGACCGCCCAGCGTGTAGATCAGCAGGTTCAGGCCGAGCGAGAAGCGTCGACCGTACTTGTCGGCCAGGTACCCGGCGAGCAGCCGCCCGATCAGGCCGCCGATGACGGTCGCCGTGTTGATGCCGGTGAGCTGGACGTCGCCGATCTGCAGCGAGTCCTTCAGGTGGCTGCCCATGGCACCGACCGAGTTCTGCTCGAGGGTGTTGAAGAACTCCCCGGCGAGGATCAGCAGGAAGATCCAGAACTGGGCACGGGTGAACCCGATCGAGTCGAGGACGGAGGCGACGGACGCGCCGGACGAAGACGGGGGTGCGGTGGTGCGGGATACAGCAGTCATGAGCGACTCCACGGCAGGTGAGGGTTGAGTGGCGACTGGCGACGAGGTCAGTTGCACGAAGTCCTCACTTTGTATCCCGGAATTGGTTTCGGACAGGTTACATCGACAATACGCTTTGTTTCACGCCCGGCACGACTGGGAACATTCCTCGGAGCCACTCTCGGCTCACGGTCCTCGGTATCCCGGATTCACGACGCCGTCCGCGGCGGCGGCTCCTTCGTCGAGACGGCGGCGACCCGGCTGCTGCGAGCGGTCGGCGACCTCGTGGCGGCCAGCCCGCAGGACCGGGGATCGACGGATCCGCGATCGGACCGGATCACCCCTGAGGCCCCACGGTCTCAACCCACGGGTGGATGCCGACACTCGCCCCCGGTCGCGACGATGACATGTGCCGTTCACCCCCAGCCATGCCGTCGTCGCCCTGCCGTTCGTCCGCACGCCCCTGCCGTTCGGGGCGGTCGCGGTCGGCTCCATGGCGCCGGACGTGCCGCTGTTCTTCCCCGTCGGCGTGACCTACGAGCAGACCCACGGGTTCCCGAGCCTGCTGCTGTTCTCGGTGCCCGTCGCGGTGCTGCTCTACCTCGTCTGGCTCCTGCTGCTGCGGCCGGCAGCGCGGGCCCTGCTGCCGACGTCGATCGGATCGCGCCTGCCCGCGTCGTGGGACGGGCGCGAGGCCGGACCTGTGCCCGGGGCCGGCTCGCGGACCGGGCTCGTCCGGTCGGTGCCGTGGGCCCTCCTCGCCCTCGTCCTCGGCGTCGTCACCCACGTGCTCTGGGACGCGTTCACGCACCCGGACCGGTTCGGCAGCACGCTGGTCCCGGCCCTGGCCGAACGGTGGGGGCCACTGGTCGGGACGCAGTGGGCGCAGTACGCCTCGTCGCTCGGCGGGCTCGTCGTGCTGGCGATCGCCGCCGCCCGGTACCTCCGGCGCACTCCGCCGGCGCCGCCGAGCAGCAGACCGGCCACCGTCTCGACCCGGCGGATCCGCCTCGCCTTCTGGGGCTCGCTCATCGCGGCCCTCGTCGCCGGCGTCGTGGTCGTCGCCTCGACCCGGGGACTGCCGACCGACGTCCACACGGCCAAGTCGTTCACGTTCTTCGCCGGCACCCTCGCGGGCGCTCTCGTCCTGGTCGCGACGGCCGTCGCGGCGGTGGCCGTGCAGCTGGCGCGGTCCGGCCGCGCACGGCGGGCCTGAGGCCCGGGGGCCGGGGCCCGGCGCCCGCGGCTCCGACCCCGGAGCCCGCGCTCCGACACCAGGAGGCGCGGGTCGCCTCGATCGGGGAGCCCGCTACCGTGGGCGCATGAGCACCGAGGCCTGGGAAGACCGCGTCGCCGCCCTCTGGGCCGACGAGACCGTCGACGACGAGCAGCGCATCGAGCGCATGGCGGCCCTCGCCGCCGACGCTCCGCACCCTGCGCTGGGCGAGTTCGAACTCGGGGGTGCGCACGACTCCGGGGGCCGCGAGGCCGAGGCCCACGTGCACTATGCGGCGGCGACCGAGGCCGGTCTCGACGCCGTCGACCCGACCCGGGCTGCGCAGATGGTCGTGCAGCACGCCTCGACGCTGCGCAACCTCGGCCGGGTCGACGAGGCCATCGCCATGCTGCGCGACGCTCCCGAGCACCCCGCCACCGGAGCCGCACCGAGGGTCTTCCTCGCGCTCGCCCTGCACAGCGCCGGCCGCTCCGACGAGGCCCTGCGGGTCGCGATCGAGGCCGTCGAGCCGACCCTCCCCCGCTACCACCGCTCGGTCCGCGCCTACGCGGCCGCGCTCACCGGGGACTGACCCGTCCACGGACCGGCCGAGGCACCGACCCGGCGCCGAGATGGCCACCGGCCCGTGCCGCCCGTAAGGTTGTCACGACATACGTTCGGCTGAGGGGACCACATGACCGACGCGCAGCTTCCGGCCGACCTCTTCGCCGACCTCGACCGCAGCAGCCCCATCCCGTTGTGGTTCCAGATGTCCACGCGGCTCGAGGCGGCGATCCTCGGGGGCCAGCTGCCGGCGGGCGCTCGACTCGAGAACGAGGTCGGACTCGGCGAACGTCTCGGCCTGTCGAGGCCCACCGTCCGGCGAGCCATCCAGGAGCTGGTCGACAAGGGGCTCGTCGTCCGGAGGCGCGGGATCGGCACCCAGGTCGTCCACGGACCCGTGACCCGCAACGTCGAGCTGACCAGCCTGTTCGAAGACCTGACCGACAGCGGCAAGGCCCCGACGACACGTCTGCTCGCCCATCAGGTCGTCGCGGCCGACGAGAAGACCGCCCTGGCTCTCGGCATCGAGGTCGGCGACCGCGTCAGCCACGTGCGGCGCCTCCGCCTGGCGGACGGTGTCCCCGTCGCGGTGCTCGAGAACTACCTGCCCCTCGACCTCGCTCCGTTCTCGGACGCCGACCTCGCCGCCCAGGGCCTGTACCAACTGCTCCGGGCCCTCGGCGTCACGATCCGGGTGGCGAAGCAGCGGATCGGGGCCCGGGCCGCCCACGCCGACGAGGCCCAGCTGCTCGAGATCGAGCCGCGCGGGGCCGTGCTGACCATGACCCGCACGGCCTACGACGCGTCGGGTCGGGCCGTCGAGGTCGGGCACCACTGCTACCGGCCCGACCTCTACTCGTTCTCGATCACCCTCGTCGACAAGTAGCCGCCGGGCACCGCGCGCCGCGCACCCGACGGCGGGCGTCAGCGGTTGCGCGGTCCGGGACCCTGCCGCTCAGCCGGCCTGTCCCGCGGCCGAGGGCACCTTCAGTTCACCCGTCACGTACTGGGCCACCCCGAAGCCGAACGACCAGTCCTGCGGACCGTTCTCGACGTAGCCGATGAAGACGTCCTCGCCGGCCACGCCCACGGCCTCGAGGCCTGAGGCGATGCGGGCGTACAGGGCCTGTTTCGCGTCGTCGGTGCGTCCCCGCTGGGTGAAGATCTGGATCATCACGACTCCGCCGGAGCGTTCGAAGCCGAGCCCGGCGTCCTGGGCGATGATGCGACCAGCCGGCAGTTCGTTGATCACCTGGAAGCGGTCGCGAGGCGGGATGCCGTAGACGTCGACGATCGCGTCGTGGACGGCGTCGGCGATCGCCGTGATCTGATCAGGGCTGCGACCGGGCAGGAGGTCGATGCGGACGAGGGGCATGGGTTCTTCTTTCGTCGGGTGTGGTCGGGGATGGTGAGGTGCCGCAGGTGCCGCAGGTGTCGCAGGGGCCGCAGGGGGCCGGGCGGATCGGCGGCTCAGGCGCGTGACGCGGCGTCGATGCGCGCCAGGATCTGCTCTCGTTGGTAGCGACTGACGCCGTCGACGGCTTCGTCCTCGGCGAAGACGCTCGAGACGGCGATCGTGTCGTCGCGATCGAAGAAGCCCAGCCCCTGCAGGCCGCCGAAGAAGCCGTCCCAGTCGACGTCACCGTCCCCGATCTTCAGGTGCTGGTGGACGCGGGCCGCGTTGCCGGGCGGATTGCTGATGTACCTCAGCCCGTGCGAGCGGCGGTGGTCGAAAGTGTCGGCGATGTGGACGAGGCCGAGTGAGTGCCCGGCGGCGGCCATGATCCCGGCCATGTCGCCGCCGTAGTGGAAGGTGTGGCACGCGACGTAGGCGAGACCGACCTGCTTCGTGTTGAGGCCGCGGATGACCCGCAGGGCTTCGAGTCCGTCCTCGACGAAGTCGTCCGGGTGCGGGTCGATGAACACGCGGATGCCCTCGCGTTCGAGGACGGGCAGCAACTCTTCCATCGACCAGTAGAACTGACGCTCGGATTCTTCGGACAGCTCGGGACGACCACTGAACTCGGTGTTGATCACCTCGACGCCGAGGCGGGCGGTGATCTCGATCACGCGCTTCCAGTGCTTGACGGCGGCCCGACGGGACTCCTCGTCGGGACCGGACCACCGCAGGACGGGCAGGACGGACGCGATCTCGACCCGCGCCTCCTTGCAGGCCGCGGCGAAGGCGTCGACGAGGTCGTCGTCGGCCTTCGGGTGCCGGAAGAACGGGATGAAGTCGCGGTGCGGGGTCAGCTGCAGATGGTCGTACCCCAGCTCGGCGACCTTGGCGGGCAGTTCGAGCAACGAGTGGCTGTGGTGCAGCGGGGTGGGGTCGAGGGCGATCTTCACCATCGGTCACTCCCCCGGCGAGACGACGCCGGGCAGGTCGTAGAACGACGGCTTGGGCATCGCGTAGTCGACCTCGACGCGCCGACCGGTCTTCTGGGCCTCGACGCCGGCGGTGGCGACGACGCTCGCCAGGTAGCCGTCCCAGGCGCTCGGACCGTCGATGGTGCCGCGGTGCGCGGCGTCGACCCAGCGCTGCACCTGCGTGTCGTAGGCGGCGCCGAAACGCTCCTTGAACGTCGGCGGCACGGCCACGGCCGAGCGGGCGGCCGTGGTGAGCTGGAGCCCGGTCTCGCGCCCGATGGAGGCGACGCCGCTCTCGAAGACGGCGTCCGTGGTGACCTGGTAGCCGAACTGGATGTTGACGTTGATCTCGACGATCGCCATCGTGCCCGACTCGGTCTCGAGGATCACGAACTGCGGCTCTCGGAGCCCCTCGGGCGCGAGCGAGTTGCGGCGGGGCTTCTTGACCTCCACCGCGACGATCGGCTCACCGGCGATGAAGGGGACGGCGTCGATCTCGTGGATGACGGAGTCGAGGATGAGCATCTCTTCTGAGTAGCTCGGCGGGGTCGTGGCGTTGCGGTGGGCGCAGTGCAGCGCGAGCAGGGCGCCGTGCTCGCCGGACGCGACGAGGGCCCGGAGGTCTCGGTACCCCTGGTCGAAGCGACGCATGAAGCCGACCTGGATGTGCGGCCGGTCGAGCTGCTGCTCGGCCTCGAGCACGCGGAGCGAGGCGGCCTCGTCGGTGGTGAGGGGCTTCTCGCAGAGGATCGCCAGCCCGCGGTCGATTGCGGGCAGGAGGACGGCTTCGTGGAGGAAGCCCGGGGTGGCGATGATGACGGCGTCGATCTCGGTGGCGGCGAGCGCCTCGTCGAAGTCGGCCGCGGTGATCGCGCCGGGGGCGGTCGCCGCCGCGGCGTCGGCACGAGCGGTGTCGGGGTCGACGACGGCGACGACGGTGGCCCCGCTGATGGTGGACGTGATGCGGGCGACGTGGTCGGCGCCCATCATGCCGGCACCGACGACGGCGACGCGGAGGTCGGGGGTTGTGGTGGTCACGGGTGTTCTCCTTCGGGGCGGGGGTGTCAGCGGCGGGTCGTCAGACGAGACGGGAGCGAGGCGAGCAGCTCATGATGTGCTCACGCGTGCGGGTCGCGATCCCGAGGGGCAGGTCGATCGATTCGACCGGGAACATGTCCTGCTCGACGATGGCGAAGATCTCGGGGTCGATGCGGCTGACCGCGTCGAGCACCGGGGCCAGCTCGGGCACGCCTCGGGGCGGCTCGACCATGACCCCCTGCGCGACCGCGTCCCCGAAGGGCACGTCGTTCTTGAGCACGGTGAACCGCAGGTCGGAGTCGACCTGCTTGAGGTGCAGGTAACCGATGCGGTCGGGGTACTCCTCGACGAGGCGCACGGAGTCACCGCCGTAGTAGGCGAAGTGCCCGGTGTCGAGGCACAGGTTCGTGTAGCGCACGTCGGTCTCGGCCAGGAACCGCTCGGTCTCTCGGTACGTGCCGACGTGGCTGTCCGCGTGGGTGTGGAACTGCTGCTTGACGCCGAATTCTTCGAGGAGCGCCTTGCCGAGCTTGTCGTGGCCGGCGCCGAGCGCCGCCCACTGCTCGTCGGTGAGGGTACGGGCTTCGAGGACCTCGCTCGTGGCGTCGCTGCGCCAGAGGTCGGGGATGACGACGAGGTGCTCGGCACCGAGCTCCGAGGCGAGGCCGGCGACGGCGAGCGCTTGGTCCCACGCGCGTCGCCACTGGTCGTCGCCCTTGTGGAACCCGGTGAAGACCGTCCCGGCGGAGAGCTTGAGGTCGCGCCGACCGAGCTCGTCCTCGAGCTGGTGGGGGTCGGTCGGCAGGTACCCGTAGGGGCCCAGTTCGATCCAGTGGTAGCCCGCCTGCTGGACCTCGTCGAGGAACCGCGGCCAGGGGATCTGACCGGGGTGCTCGGGGAACCAGACGCCCCACGAGTCGGGTGCGGTCCCGATGCGGAGCCCGCGCCCGCCCGGACCGGTGGGCGTGGCGTCGGGGTCGGTGACGGTGTCGGTCATGGCGGCGGTGCCTTTCGAGAGGGTGCGGGTGAGGTGTGGCGGTGTCAGCCGAGCAGCGGGCGTTGCGCGGCCCGCTGCTGGCGGTAGTCGGCCAGGGCGGCCGCGGTGCTGTCGAGGGTCGAGACCTGCGCGACCGGGACGTCCCACCAGCCCTCGCCGTCCGGGGCGTAGACGAGCGGATCGCTGTTCACGTGGATGAGCGTGCTGGTCGACGACGCCTTGGCCGCGGCGAGGGCTGCGGAGAGGTCGGCGACCGCGTTCGGCGTCGGTTCCACCTCGACGACGTCGAGCCCGTAGCTGCGGGCGTTCATCGCGAGGTCGACGGGCAGCACCTCGGTGCCCTGGAAGTCGAGGGAGTCGGGATCGAGCTTGCGGTAGAGCGTGCCGAAGCGTTCGGCCCCGACGGTCTCGGAGAGGTGGCCGATCGAGGCGTAGCCGTGGTTCTGGACGAGCACCACGATGATCTTGATGCCCTCGGCGACCGCGGTGACCAGTTCGGTGTGCAGCATGAGGTACGAGCCGTCACCGACCATGACGATGACGTCGCGGTCGGGTGCACCCCTCTTGACGCCGAGGCCACCGGCGATCTCGTAGCCCATGCACGAGAACGCGTACTCGACGTGGTAGCCGAGCGCGTCGCGCACCCGCCACAGCTTGTGCAGGTCGCCGGGCAACGACCCGGCCGCCTGGACCACGACGTCGGTGGGGTCGCTGGCCGCCTGGACGGCGCCGATGATCTCGGGCTGGCCGGGCAGGGCCAGCCCGGACGGCTGGAAGGCCTCGTCGACGAGGACGTCCCACCTCGCCTTCTCGGTGGCCACGCGAGCGGAGTGCTCGTCGGGTACCCGGTGCCCGGCGAGCGCCTCGGCGAGGGCGTCGAGCGTCTCGCGGGCGTCGGCGACGACGGGCAGCTGGGAGCCGTGCTTGTAGGCGTCGAACGACGTGACGTTGACGTTGACGAACTGCACGTCGGAGTCCTGGAAGGCCGTCCGGGAGGCGGTGGTGAAGTCGCTGTACCGGGTGCCGATGCCGATGACGAGGTCCGCCTCGGCGGCGATGCGGTTCGCGGCCGTCGTGCCGGTGGCACCGATGCCCCCGAGGTACTGCGGGTGGTCCCAGGCGAGGGACCCTCCGCCGGCCTGCGTCGTGCCGACGGGGATGCCGGTCGCCCGGGCGAAGGCGTCGAGCTGTTGCTCGGCGCCCGAGTAGAGGACTCCGCCGCCGGCCACGACGACGGGGCGCTTCGCGGCCTTGATGGCGGCGACGGCGCGTTCGAGCGGTCCCCGCTCGGGGACGGGGCGCCTGACGTGCCACTCGCGGGGTTGCAGGAACTCGTCGGGCACGTCGAGCAGCTCGGCCTGGACGTCCTCGGGCAGGGCGATCGTGACGGCGCCGGTCTCGGCCGGGTCGGTCAGCACGCGCATCGCGGCGAGCGCGATCGAGAAGAGCTGCTCGGGCCGGTCGACGCGGTCGAAGAACCGCGACAGCGGCCGGAACGCGTCGGTCACCTGCAGGGACGTGTCGTGGGGCAGCTCGATCTGCTGCAGTACCGGGTCGCTGACCCGGGTGGCGAAGGTGTCGCTCGGCAACAGCAGGGCGGGCAGCCGGTTCGTCGTCGCGAGCGCGGCCGCCGTGAGCATGTTGGCGGCACCGGGACCGACGGAGGCGGTGCTGGCGTAGGTCGCGCGCCTCCGGTGCATGCGGGCGTAGCCCACGGCCTGATGGACCATCGCCTGTTCGTTACGGGCCTGCAGGTACGGCATGAGCCCCGGGCGGTCCACGTGGTACTGCTTGAGCGCCTGGCCGACCCCGGCCACGTTGCCGTGGCCGAAGATGCCGAACACGCCCGGGATCGTGCGCTCTCGCACGTCGCCGTCGACGGTCCACTGGTTGGCGAGGAACTCGACGAGTGCCTGGCCGACGGTGAGTCTCTTCGTCGTCATCGACGCGGTCCTTTCGAGGGTGCGGTGGGCAGGTAGGGCAGCCGGGGGTCGGGGGCCTGGGACTCCCAGCCGGCACGGACCCACCCGTGGGCGGGGTCGTCGGTGATCAGCCAGGCGCGCTCGGGGTCGGGCCCCGCCATGACGTTGAGGTAGTAGAGGTCGTAGCCCGGGGCGGCGACGGCGGGGCCGTGGTACCCGTGCGGAACGAGGGCGACGTCGCCGGTGCGGACCAGCTCGTTCACGTCGATCGGCCCCGCAGGTGAGCCGTACGTGGCGAACATGCCGAACGGGTCGGCCTGCTCGGGGGCGTCGAGGCCGCGACCGACGGCGGATTCGAAGTAGTAGATCTCTTCGAGGCGGGACTCGGTACCGGGCACGGCCTCGTCGTGCTTGTGCGGAGGGTAGGACGACCAGTTCTCGGCGGGGGTCACGACCTCGCAGACGATGAGCTTCTGGGCGTGCAGCCCGTCCGGGGTGCCGAAGTTGTGCACCTGGCGGGTCGACCGGCCGGCACCGCGGATCTCGACGGGGATGTCGTCGCGACGGAGCACCTGCACGTCGAGCACCTGGTCGGCCGGTGCCTCGGCGACCGCGACCCGACCGTGCCCGGTGACCACCGCCTTCGTCCGGACGCCCAGGTAGGCGACGTCGGCCGGCCCGTCGAAGACGGACGCCCGCCCGGCGAGCTCGACGGTGCCCGACCCACCTCGGTCATCACTCCACTCGATCACGACGTCACCGGCCAGCGGGACCACCATGCGCTCGACCCCGCCGGCGGCGAGGGTCGACGAGACACCGTCTCGCAGCTCGCCGATGCGCAGGCCGGTGTGCTGCCAGCCGGCGAGGTCGCCGTCGACGACGGTCTGCCAGCCGTCGCGGGTCAGGTCGCCGCGGGGGAAGAACCAGCGGGGTTCGTCGTTCATGTCGTCCACCTCATCATCGAGCGGAGCGGCCCGGGGGCCGCGGGGTACTGCCTGGGGACAGATCGGGTGTGCCGTCAGTTCTGGGGGAAGCCCAGGTCGACGCCGCCGTGGCTGGGGTCGAGCCACCGGGACGTGATCGCCTTCTCGCGGGTGAAGAACTCGAAGCCCTGCAGGCCGTAGGCCTTGTCCGAACCGAAGATGCTGTCCTTGAAGCCGCCGAACGAGTAGTAGGCGACGGGCACCGGGATGGGCACGTTGATGCCGATCATCCCGACCTCGATCTCGGCCTGGAAACGCCGCGCCGCGCCTCCGTCGTTGGTGAAGATCGCCGTTCCGTTGCCGTAGGCACCGGCGTTGATGAGGGCGACGCCCTCGTCGTAGGACGCGACGCGCACGATCGACAGCACCGGCCCGAAGATCTCTTCGGTGTAGACGCGGCTCGTGAGCGGCACCTTGTCGATCAGGGTGGGCCCGAGCCAGAAGCCGTCGGCCTCGCCGTCGACCTCGATGCCCCGACCGTCGACGACGACGTCGGCTCCGTCGTCGAGGGCGATGTCGATGTAGCTCGCGACCTTGTCACGGTGCTGTTCGGTGACGAGGGGACCCATGTCGCAGCTGCGTCGACCGTCTCCGACGGTGAGGCCGGCCATGCGCGAGGTGATCTTCTCGATCAGCTCGTCGGCCACGGGTTCGACCGCGACCACCACGCTGATGGCCATGCAGCGCTCACCGGCCGAGCCGAACCCGGCGTTGATCGCACTGTCGGCGACGAGGTCGAGGTCGGCGTCGGGCAGGACGAGCATGTGGTTCTTGGCTCCGCCGAGGGCCTGGACGCGCTTGCCGTGCTTGGCGGCGGTCTCGTAGATGTACTGGGCGATGGGCGTCGACCCGACGAACGAGATGCTCTTGACGTCGGGGTGCTCGAGCAGACCGTCGACGGCCTCCTTGTCGCCGTGGAGGACGTTGAAGACGCCCTCGGGCAGGCCGGCCTCGGCGAAGAGGCGGGCGAGGAACATGGCGCTCGACGGGTCTTTCTCGGACGGCTTCAGGACGACGGTGTTGCCGACGGCGATGGCGATCGGGAAGAACCACATCGGCACCATGGCCGGGAAGTTGAAGGGGCTGATGATGCCGACCACGCCGAGCGGCGCCTTGGTCGAGTAGACGTCGACCCCGGTGGACACCTGCTGCGAGAACTCGCCCTTGATCAGGTGGGGGAACCCCGTCGCCAGCTCGACGACCTCGAGACCGCGGGTGATCTCGCCGAGGGCGTCGCTCAACACCTTGCCGTGCTCGCTCGTGAGGATCTCGGCGAGCTCGCCCTTGCGCTCGTTGAGCAGCTCACGGAAACGGAAGATGATCTGCTGACGCTTCGTGATCGAGAGGTCGCGCCAGGCGGGGAACGCGCGGTGGGCCGAGGCGACGGCGGCCTCGATCTCGGAGGCGTCGGCGAGCGAGACGTCCTTCGTCGCGACGCCGAGGGCCGGGTCGTAGACGGGCGCGGTGCGGCCGCTCGTGCCGGGCACCTCGACGTTGTCGATCCAGTGCGCGACCAGGGGCCGATCGGTGGCGGTGGTGCCGGTGTGCGTGCTGGTGGTGCTGGTCATCGTTCTGCCGATCCGTTCATGGTCGAGGATGGGTGGACGAGCCCGGCCGCGTGGTCCACGGCTGCGGCGACGTCGTCGTCGCTCGGGTAGAGCAGGGTGCGCCCGACGACGAGCCCACGGACGCCCGGGAGCGCGAGGGCCGCGGCCCAGCGGGCGTAGGTGTCGGCCGGGTCGACGGCGGGGTCACCGCCCAGCAGCAGGGTGGGCAGGGTCGTCGCCGCCATGACGCGTTCCATGTCGTCGACGACGGGCAGCTTGAGCCAGCTGTAGGCGGAGGACTCGCCGAGGCCCGACGCGATGGCGACCGACTTGATGACGGCGTCGGCCGTCAGGTCGTTCGTCACCCGTCCGTCGACCCACGAACTCATGAAGGGCTCGAGCATGATCGGGAGGCGCAGCCTGGCCGACTCGGTCACCGCGCGTGCCGTCGCGGCCAGCGTGGAGGCCGTGCCGGGGTCGTCGAGGGCGACGCGCACGAGCAGCTTGGCGAAGTCGAACCGGGAGTCGGCGATCGACGCGGCCGAGTACGCGGTGAACCGGTCGTCCAGTTCGAACGTGGCGCCCTGGAGGCCACCGCGGTTCATGCTGCCGACGACGACCTTGCCGTCGAGCGCGCCGAGCAGGGCGAGGTCCTCGAGGATGTCGGGAGTGCCGAGCACCCCGTCGACGCCGGGTCGGCCGAGGGCGACGACGAGTCGACGGAGGAGGTCGTACCGGTCGGCCATGGCGCTCGAGTCGCCTCGGACGCCGAGGGCACCCCGGGCGGGGTGGTCCGCCGCGACGATGAAGAGGCGTCCGTCCGCACCCAGCGGTGCGGGTCGCGTCCGGGCGGCGAGGATCTCGGCCACCCGGTGCGGCTCGGCGGCCCGGAGGGTTCGGAGGCGCTCGAAGTCGAGGACCGGGGCGATGCGATCAGACATGGTGCGCCTCCTGGAGGACGGCCTCGACCTCGGCGGTGGTGGGCATGGCGGTGGAGCACTCGAACCGGGTGGCGACGATGCCGCCGGCCGCGTTGGCGAAGCGCAGGGTGCGATCGAGCGACCACCCCTCGATCAGGCCGTGGCAGAGGGCGCCCCCGAACCCGTCGCCCGACCCCAGGCCGTTGATGACCTGGACGAGGTGCGCCGGCACCTCGATCCGCTCGTCACGCGTCTTGGCGAGGACGCCCTTGGGGCCCTGCTTGACGACGGCGAGTTCGACGCCCCGGTCGAGGAGGGCGTCGGCCGCCCGCTCGGGCTCGGTCTCGCCGACGGCGATCTCGCACTCTTCGCGGTTGCCGACGGCGACGGTGACGTGCTCGAGAGCGCGCCCGACCTCTCGGGTGGCGACCTCCGGGCTCTTCCAGAACATGGGTCGGTAGTCCAGGTCGAGGATGGTCAGGGGCCGACGACCCCGGGCCTGCCAGGCCACGTGATGCGCTTGTCTGCTCGGTTCTTCGCTGAGGCCGGTGACCGTGGCCCAGAAGACCGTGGCCTTCTCGACGGCGGCGAGGTCGAGCGAGCCCGCGGTGATCATGAGGTCGGGTGCCTTCGGCTGCCGGTAGAAGTAGAGCGGGAAGTCGTCGGGCGGGAAGATCTCGCAGAACGTGACCGGGGTGTTGAGCCCGTCGACGGTCGAGACGAGCCGGGTCGAGACGCCGAGCCGCTCGAGCTCTCGGACGATGTAGCGACCGAAGGGATCGTCGCCGGTGCGGGTGACCACCGCGGACCGCCGGCCGTGACGGGCGGCCGCGATGGCGACGTTGGTCGCGCTGCCACCGACGGATTTGCTGAAGGTCTCGACCTCTTCGAGCGGGACGCCGGACTGCTGCGGGTAGATGTCGACGCCCACGCGGCCCATGGTGAGGACGTCGTACGGAGCGGTGTCGTTGTCGGTGTGGTCGGTCATGACGTGGTCGTCCTCTCGAGAGCGTGGCGTGCGGTCGCGGTCACTTCTTGCCGTTCTTCACGACGTAGATGGCGCCGGTGCTGAAGTCCTCTTCGAGCTGCTCGAGCGACCGCCCGTTCGTCTCGGGCACCTTCTTCACGGCGAAGAGGAACGACCCGGCGTTGAGCACCGCGAAGATGAAGAACGTCGTCGAGATGCCGATGCCGGCGACGAGGATCGGGAAGAGCAGGCTGACGGCGAAGTTGGTCAACCAGAGGATGAGCACCGTGAGCCCCATCCCGACGCCGCGCAGCTTGAGGGGGAAGATCTCGCTGAGCATCAGCCAGACGAGAGGGCCGATGGTGCCCTGCATGGTCCCGACGAAGCCGATGACGAAGATCAGGACGACGATCGCGCGGCCGAGCCCCTCGGGGATCAGCAGCGACGACAGGCCGATCAGCAGGTGGAAGATCGTGACGCCGGCGAAGCCGGCCATGAGCATGGTGCGCCGTCCGACCTTGTTGATGATGCGCAGGGCGACGAGCATCGCGACGACGGCGATGACGCCTGCCCCGACGTTGGCGATCAGGGCCCCGCTCTGCGAGAAACCGGACTGCTGCAGCACCTGGGTGCCGTAGTACATGATCGAGTTGATGCCGGTCAGCTGCTGAGCGACGGCCAGGCCGATGCCGATGAACAGGATCTTGCGGAGCCAGGGCTCGGCGATGAGGTCGGCGAGGCGGGCGCTCTTGGCCTCTTTCTCCTCGTCGGCCAGGAGGCGCACCTCGGCCATCTCGGCCACCGCGCGGTCGTCGGCCCGGATCTGCTTGAGCACGGCGAGCGCGTCGTCGTCGCGGCCCTTGGCGATGAGCCAGCGAGGGCTCTCGGGGACACGGAACATGCCGATGAAGAGGGCGATGGCGGGCAGCACCGCGACGGAGAGCATGTAGCGCCACACGTTGTCGTGCTCGCCCCAGACGCTGCCGATGACGGCGTTGATGGTGAAGGCGGCGAGCTGCCCCGAGACGATCATGAGCTCGTTGCGACTGACGAGTCCGCCGCGTTGCTCGGTGGGGGCGAGTTCGGCGAGGAACACCGGCACGGTGACCGAGGCCCCGCCGACCGCGATGCCGAGGAAGAACCGCGCCCCGGTGAGGAACTCCCACGTGGGGGCGAGCACGCAGGCGAGCGCGGCGAAGAAGAACAGGATGGCCAGGGTGTTGATGGTCGGCTTCCGCCCGAAGGCGTCCGAGATGCGCCCGATGAAGAACGCCCCGACCGCGGCCCCGATGAGGATGGCCGAGACCATGATGCCCTCGCTGGCCGGCGTGAGCCCGAGGCTCTCCTCCATCGAGTCGAGCGCGCCGTTGATCACGCCCGTGTCGTACCCGAAGAGCAGGCCACCGAAGGTGGCGATGACCGCGACGGTGCCGAGACGCTTGGTGTGCGGGCCCGAGACCAGGGCGGGAAGAGCTACTCGGGGCGAACTGCCCGATGTGTCGGTGACCACGATTCCTCCATTGGTTGTGGTTACAGCTTCCCGCGTCGGTGCGGGTCGTCGCCCTGCAACGGCGACAGGACGAGGCTAGCCATGTCCGTATGTCCTGTCAATCGGTCATGCGTGGACCACCCCTCGAGTCGGACGGGAGAGGGACTCGCGCGTCCCTAGACTCGGAGCATGCCTTTCGACGAGTGGTACGACGACGAGACACGAGAGGCCGCGACGGCCCGCGTGCTGCAGCGGCGGATGACGAACCCCACCGACCGCAACGTCCTCACCGTCGTCGCGGAGGAGTTCAACGTCCCGCGGCAGACCCTCAGCGACTGGGTCGACGAGGCCTCGCCCGAGTCCGCCAAGCCGAAGCGCAAGCCCCGCCCGAAGTTCTCGCAGGTCGTCAAGACCACCAAGGAGGCGCGGGTCGAGTCCCCCGAGGACGACGAAGCGATCGACGCTCCGCAGCCCGCCGCACCTCCGGAGCCCGCGAGCGAGCCCGAGCCCGACGCACAGACAGGGTCCGTGCCGCAGGCCGAGGCCGTTCCGCAGACCGAGGCCGCGTCCGACCCGGAGTCCGACCCGCAGCCTGACCCGCAGCCGGAGCCGGAGCCCGAGCCCGAGCCCGAGCAGGACCCCTGGGCGGCGTCCGACCCGGCCCCCGAGCCCGAGCCCGAGCCGACGCCCGAGAGCCAACCCGACCTGCAGCCCGAGCCGGCATCCGTGCCCGCACCCGCGCCCACACCCACACCCGCACCCGCCGCACCCGCCGACAGCCGCCTCACCGCCCTCGAGGCCGAGGTCGCGGCTCTCCGCGCCGGCAACCGCGCACTCGTCGAGGCCCTCCGCATCCTCGTCGACTGACGACGCCGGTCGGCGCCTGGCCGACCCGGGCGACGGCCACGAGGCCGTCCGGTCACCGTCGTCGTGGTGACGGCCTCGACGTCGTGAACCGGGCCTGGCGCCGGTCGGCCGCGCGCGCCTCCCGGGGGAGGCGGTAGCCGTCGCGGTAGACGCCGACGACGTCGAGGGCGACGCCCACGAGGGAGCGGACGGCGGTGCGCCGCTCGCGCGAGCCGTACCAGTTGCGGTGGAGACGCCACAGCTCGACGATCCCCCGCACGAGCAGTCCCCCGCCGAAGAAGACGGCGGCGATCCAGGCGATGCCGGTCGAGCCGAAGGCGACGACCGCACCGATGCAGACGACCAGCGTCACCACGAGGGTGATCATCAGCGTGCGCGGGCTCGGCAGCTGTCGGCCGTGCTCGCCGGTCCAGTAGGACGACAGCAGGTAGAGGGCGTCCTCGCGGGAGCGTCCCCCCTCGCGCAGCCGGTCGACGGCGGCGTCGGTGCGCGCGAGTCGGTCGGGCCCGTCGGCCTGGCGCACCGCGGCGCTGGTCGACGCGACGATGCGGATGACGGGAGGTTCGCGTCGAGCCACCAGGCCATCTTGCCGCACGCCGCACGCCGCCCGCCGCCCGACGCCGCCCGCCGCCCGCCGTCCGCCGTCCGCCGGACAGGCCCGCGCTGTCCCCCGCCTGGCCGCTTCGCGAGTGCCCGTCGACCCGAGTCTGCAAGCTCGCTGGAGGTCGATGACGGGTGGGCTGCCGCTCGCGTCCGAATGGTGTGTCACCGAGACACAGCGCGTCCGCACCGCGGCACCGCGATCCCTGGCCACCGACCCGAGTGGCCGCGCCGAGAGAAGGACGACCACCATGAGCGACGACGACAAGCAGGCCGACTCGGGCTTCGCCGGCAGGTTCCGCGACCAACTCGGCAGCCGGGCGATCGAGCCCCTCATCAAGGCCGTGCGCGCCGAACTGAGGTCGGCCCGCGACGAGGTCGCCGGTCGGGCTCGGGACGCGCGATCGGGCGTCGTGTTTCTCGCCGTCGGGGCCGTCCTCGCGATCGTGACCGTGATCCTCCTGGCCGGCACCGCCGTCGCCCTGCTGGCCCTGGCCCTGCCCCTCTGGGCCGCCGCGCTCATCACGTTCGCCGTCTTCGCGGTCGTCACCGCGGTGCTCGTCGCCGTCGGCCTGAAGGGCGTCAAGCGGGGCGTCCCGCCGGTCCCCGTCGACACGGTGAAGAACCTCACCTCGTCGTCCGACTAGCCGCCGGCCCCTCCGAACCGGGCCCCCTCGGAACCGGGCCCCCTCCGAACCCGTCCCGGCCCGGCCCCACCCAAACCCGACCCCACCCCAACCCAACCCCACCCGACACCAGGGAGTCCCCCATGCCTCGCACCACACCCGCCAGCCGGTCCACGAAAGAACAGCGCACGCAGCACGCCGAGACCTACGCGCCCCTCGCGCGGTACGCCGCCGAGGCGTTCGGGGCGTTCCTCCTCGTCGTCGGAGGCGTGGGCACGGCCGTGTTCGCGTCGTCGTTCCCGGACGACGGCAACGCGCTCGGGGTCGGCTTCCTCGGCGTGGCCCTGGCGTTCGGCCTGAGCGTGATGGCCGGCATCTACGCCGTCGGCCACATCTCGGGCGGCCACTTCAACCCCGCCGTGACGGTCGGCTTCGCCCTGGCCCGTCGGACCCCGTGGGCGAGCGTGCCCGGCTACGTCGTCGCGCAGCTCGTCGGAGCGGCCGC
Organism: Frigoribacterium sp. ME-P-080; assembly: GCF_030209595.1. Taxonomy (NCBI): domain Bacteria; kingdom Bacillati; phylum Actinomycetota; class Actinomycetes; order Micrococcales; family Microbacteriaceae; genus Frigoribacterium; species Frigoribacterium sp. ME-P-080. The sequence continues at coordinate 257,035 of NZ_JARVRR010000001.1, read as the reverse complement.
CGGAGCCAGCGTCGTGGCGCTCGTCGCCGCGGACGGCCCCGCCGGCTACTTCGCCGCGGCCCGGGACTCGGGCTTCGCCTCGAACGGCTTCGGCGCGTCGTCGCCCGGCGGGTTCGGCCTCGGAGCCGTCCTCGTCACCGAGATCGTGCTGACGGCCGTGTTCGTCGGCGTGATCCTGTCGGTAACTGCCAAGGGTGAGTACAAGGCCCTGGCACCCTTGGCGATCGGTCTGACCCTGACCCTGATCCACCTGATCAGCATCCCCGTGAGCAACACCTCGGTGAACCCGGCCCGCTCGCTGGCGGCGGCCCTCTACGGCGGCCCCGACGCCCTGGCCCAGGTCTGGGTCTTCGTCGTGGCGCCCCTCGTCGGCGCCGCCCTGGCGGGTCTGGCCCACCGCGTCCTGCGCCGTCGCGCCTGACGGGCGACCCGAGCGGCTGGGAACGCAGGAGGCGCGGGTCGCGTGACCTGCGCCTCCTGCGTTCTCGCACGGTGACGCCGGTGCCGACCGACGCTCGAGCGGAGGCGACGACGACGTCGCCCCAACCGTCGGGGGCGACGACCTAGACGACCGTGGTGCTCCGGACCCGGTCGGCGGCGGTGGCCATGTGGTCGCGCATCGCGGCGAGCGCGGCGTCGGGATCGCGTGCCTCGATCGCGCGGAAGACGGCCCGGTGTTCGCGGTACGCGGCCTCGGCCTGGTCCTTCTCGGTGAGCCCGCGTTCGACCCAGAGGCGCAGCAGCGACCGGGTGCTCTGCAGGAGGTCCTTGAGCACGACGTTGTCGGCGCTGACGGCGATCTGCAGGTGGAACCGGATGTCGGCCTGGAGGAACGCGTCGAGGTCCTCGAGCGAGTCGGCCATCACCTCGATGTACCCCCGCAGGGCGTCGACGTCGGCGTCCGTGGCCCGCTCGGCGGCGTAGGCGGCGGCCTGGATCTCGAGCCCGCCCCGGACCTCGATGAGCTCGCGCGTACGTGCCGCGTTCAGCATGAGACCCCAGCTGAGGGTGGTCGGCAGCAACTCCGAGGTCTGGTCGCGCAGGTAGGTGCCCGAGCCCGGACGCACCGTGACGATGCCGAGGATCTCGAGGGCGGCCAGGGCCTCGCGGACGGCCGACCGCCCGACGCCGAGACGTTCGGCGAGCTGCCGCTCGGGTGGGAGGCGCGACCCGGGGGTGTCGGGGTCCCCTACTTGCGCGATGCTCTACGGCCACACCTGGATCGCGCTGACCAACGGCCTGCGCGGCTCGAACCCGTTCAGCGACGCCTGCCACATCGCCATGGACTACGGCCGCGAGTCGATCGTCCGCGACGACTGGAAGAAGATCTTCGACGACAGCCAGCTCGACTCGGTCATCGCGCGCATGATGAAGATCGACGCCGTCCGCCGCTAGGCCGCGACGACGCGAACGCAGGAGGCGCGGGTCGCGTGACCCGCGCCTCCTGCGTTCCCGCGTGGTGCGGTGGTCGCCCGGGCCGACCGCCGGGGCGACGCCCGTGTCAAGATCGGGTGACCTGCCGCGGCGAGCGGCGACGACGAGGGGATGCGCGGATGGCCGACACGGACGAGATCGTGCACGTGGTGTTGGTCGAGTGGGCCGAGGGGGCCCCGGCCGACGTGGCCGAGCAGGCGACGCGGCTGTCGACCGAGCACCTCAGCGGCATCGACGGCGTGCTGTCGGTGTCGAGTGGCGGCAGCGTCAGCCCCGAGCAGCTCGAGGCCGGCTTCGACTGGATGCTCGTGGTGCGCTTCCGTGACGCCGCGGCGCGCGACGGCTACCTGCCGCACCCCTCGCACCAGCCGGTCGCGAGCTACCTCGGCGACGCGTCCGCCCGGGTCGTCGTCTTCGACGTCGCCGCGTAGCGCCGGTGGTCGCCATCGCGGAAGCGCGATCGACGTACTCGGGCACACTGTCCCGATGAGGAGACGACGCCCGGTGCCCGTGCCGCGCCACGAGATCGAGCCGGGTGTCCCGCCGTTGTCGACGTGGCCCGCGGACGGGATCGTCGGCACGATCGGTTCCGGCCCGTCCGCAGGAGCCGCGATCGCCGCCTTCGTCGAACGAGACGTGAACGGGTCGTACGTGGACTACGTCCTCGATCTCCCCGTCGACCGCCTGCTCGACGCGGCCGGTGAGTTCGTCATCGACGACTGGGCCTCGGACTCCCGCGTGCCCGGTGACGAGGGTGGCCTGATCGACTTCGTGACGCGCGCCGTCGACGTCCGCTGGTCGACGGAACAGGGCCTGATCGACGCCTACGTCCGCGCCCGGAAATCGGGCTCGTGAGAGCATCCGTCCGACCCGCGGCTTCCCTGCCGAACTCCCTCGAGAACCCCAGGAGGCGCGGCGCAGCGGACGCGCCGATCGTCACCTCTCCTGCGCCACGAGCCCATCGACGACGACGAGCCGCACCCTTCCCGGGTGCGGCTCGTCGTGTCGGTGTCGATGATCAGGGGCGAGTGGTGCCTCCGACGGCGCTGACGGCATCGCTGATGGTGCTGCCCGGGTGGGCTTCGCGGTAGGCGCGGACCTCGGCGGGGTCGACGTCACGCTCGGGGCGTCGGGACGGGCGGCCGAGAGCGCTCTTGCCGGCGAGGAACGCCGAGGCGAGCGCGGCCACGATCAACAGCATCCCGACGGTGCGGTCGGCCGTGAAGAAGACGACCAGGGCGATCGCCGTCAGGGCGAGCGGGGCGAGGGCGCGGAGCCAGTTCGTCATGAGAAGCACTGCTCCTTGATCTGGGTGATGCCGATGAGCTCACCGGCGAGTGCGGCAGCGGCGCCGCCCAACGCCTTGACCTTCTCGTACGAGAAGCTCGCGCCCCACATGATCTTGGCCGCCTCGGTGACACCGCCCAGCTGCTTGATGAGCGCCTTGGCCTTGAGGATCTTCGCCGCGGGGAAGGCGGTCGAGGCGATGACGGTGGCGATGGCGCCGGCGCAGCCGAGGACGTTCGCCTGGAGGGTGACCCCTCCCCCGCCTGCGCTCGAGGCCGGGGCGTTCTCGGCGAGCCACTGCTGCGTGGCAGCGTCTCCGGCTTGGAGCACCGAATCGGGGATGCGTTCGATGATCGAGAGCGCCTCCTCCATCTCGGCCAGCTGCGCCTCGGTGGGGGCGGGCGCGGCTTCCTGGGGGGTCGCCGACACGGTCTGCGCCGACGAGGTCGGGGTCGGGGCGGCCTGCGCGGCCGTCGCCCCACCGAAAGCGAGGGCGATGCCCAGGGTGCCGGCGAGGAATGTGGTGGAGATCTTTCGGGTACAGGTCATTGGTCTGCGTCCTCTCGGTCGGATTCCGTTGGTGTACTGATCGGTCTGGAAAAACGCTAGAACGCCCTCGGCGAGCGATGCCAGCCGATTGACGTGATCCTCAGGAATCTCCGCCGAGCGACGGAATCCGCGCGAACGAGACGGCCACCGCATCGGGGCTGAGGAGGCGGGAGGCGCGGGTCAGGTGACCAGCGCCTCCCGCGGCTGCGTTCCCTCCGCCTCGCCGGCACCGGGTGGGCGGTAGGTTCACCTCATGAAGGTCCTCGCCGGCATCGTCACCGCGCTGCTCGTGGTGTCGGTGCTGCTGGTGCTCGCGGTGCGGGCCGACCCGGACGTGCCGCTCGTGCTGTCGGGGTCCGACGCGCGCCTCCCGTACTGCACGACCTACGAGCCGGTGATCGTGGCCGACCTCACGACGGAGACCCTCCCGGCCTGTGCACCGCACGGGGTCGAGCTGCGCTTCCCCGACGGCTTCGTCATCGACCTGCCCGACGAGCCCGGCGCCGGCGGACGCCCCTCGGATCGCTACGACTACGGCTACGTCGACGTCGGGGCGTTCGGCATGTACGCGTCCCGGGCCGACCACGCCTGCGAGGACGTCGAGCAGTGGGGCACACCCGAAGCCATCCGCCGCGTCACCGAGGCCTTCGGCGACGACTACGCCTGCGTGCCCGACCAGCAGTGAACCGAGGAGGCGCGGGTCACGCGACCAGCGCCTCCTGCGGTCCCGCAGGGTGGATGGCCTCAGCCACCCCCGTGCCGACGAGTGAACTCGCGCGCGATGGCGAAGGCCACCCAGTCGGCGGGGCGATCGTTTCGCCAGGCGCCGGCGTGGAACGAATTGACGGGAGCACCGGTGTCGCCCAGATGGATGGCGAGGCGGATGGCGACTTCCTCGACCTCTTTCAACGCCCTTTCCTCTCGCCATTCATCCACGAACGGGCGCGCCGTCGGGGAGAGTCGACCGTCCGAGATCAGGTCGTCCACCCAGCCGAGATCGACGTCGACGTCAGTCTTGACGCTGCCTGCGACGACCGCGGCGTGCGTGCGCTCGAGCGCGATGCCGTGCGCGTGGTCTCCCCCTCGCCAACTCTCCTCGTTGGTGGTTCTCGTCTTCAGCCCACCTTCACCCTCGGCGATGCCGATGTAGAGCACGCCTGATCGCAACGGATCTCCCTCGCGCGCACCATGCACCCAGCAATAGAGGCCAGCGCCGTCGGCGACTTCCTTGTCGCTGACGTTCCACACGACGCCGATGAGGCGAAGTCCGGCCTGAAGGGTCAGCGGCGTGATGAGTCGCAACGTGGTCTCGGAGAGAAGCGTCGACGGGGGCGCGAGTTCATCCGACTCCTCCGGATTCGAGACCTCGTGGGAGGGAACGGCAGGCTCGGTCATCTCGTGCTTTCCTCACGTCTAGGGAGTCGGCCTCATCATCCCAGTGCCCGCAGCACGTGGGGCCCGGCGGCCGCACCCCCGGCTCACCGGTTCGGCGCGACCAGCACCTTCGCGTGCTGCGTCTCGCCGCTGTCGAGCTCCACGAGCAGGGCGGGCAGGTCGTCGAGGCCGACCGTCCCCGTGATGAGCGGCCCGGCATCGACCGAGTTGTCGGCGAGCGCGCGCATCGCGCCGACGAAGTCGGAGTGCGTGTAGGCGAGGCTGCCGACGACGGTCAGCTCGCGGCTCTGCCAGTCGCCGTACGAGACCTCCGAGGTGGTCATCGGGTAGCCGAGCAGGGCGAGCGTCCCGCCGCGGCGGACCAGCTCGGCGCTCGGCTGGAACAGCGAGGAGGCGCCGGTGCACTCGTAGAGGACGTCCGCGCCGAGCCCGTCGGTCAGCTCGAGGACGCGGGCGCGGAAGGCGTCGCCGGGTTCGTGGACGTCGGTGAAGCCGAGGCGGCGGGCGGTCTCGCGCCGCGCCTCCATGGGTTCGACGATGACGACGGCTCCGGAGCCGGCGTGGCGGGCGTGCTGGGCGGTGAGCAGGCCGATGGGGCCGGCGCCCTGGACCACGACGACGTCGCCGAGGCGCTGGCCCGCGCGGCGGACGGCGTGGAAGGTGACGGCGGTGGGCTCGACGAGGCCGAGCTGCTCGTCGGTGAGGCCGTCGAGGGCGCGCTGGACGCGGCGTTCGTGGACGGTGACGTGTTGGGCGAAGGCTCCGTGGGTGGGGGCGTCGGGCGAGATGCCGTTGGCCTCGGCGAAGGCGGTGTCGCAGTGGTCGGGGTGGCCGGCGCGGCACATGGCGCACGAGCCGCAGGGCGGGCCGACGCTGGCGACGACGCGGTCCCCCACGGCGACGGTGGTGACCCGACTGCCGGCGGCGACGACGGTGCCGGTCCACTCGTGGCCGAACACCGCTGCGGGGATGAGCCCGCCGGACGCCCACCCGTGCGTGTCCGTCGCGCAGACGCCCGTGTAGCGGATGCGCACCACGACCTGCTGCTCCCCCGGAGCCTTGAGGTCAACCTCGGCGAAGGCGACCGAACGCTCGGCGTCGACGGTGGCGAAACGGGTGCGGGCGGGGAGGTCGGTCATGTGGACCAGGGTAGGCGTGGGCGACAGGTGTTGCTCAACCTACGGGGCGGGCACGGCCCGTGTTCTCGTGGCCCTCACTCGCTGCTCGCCGATGCCTCGTCCGCCTCGGGCTGCGCAGCTTTCGCGGGACGCTCGGGCCGTGTCGCCTGGACGATCTGCCCGATCATGAGGCCGACGAAGAGGAGCCCCCAGAAGACCGACCCCTCGGGATCGACAGCGTGGACGCCGGCGAAGAGAGCGATGACGGAGCAGTTCAAGACAACCGCCCATTGCAGTTCATAGCGCGACATGACTAACTCACCCGACCCGGCGGAATTCGTTCTCGAACATCGGCATCTCTCCTCCGATCAGAGCCCGCCCAGCACGAGCTACGCCCACCGTAGAACAGATCGAAATGTTGTGCATTTCATGACGGATGCGCCAACCTCGTGAGACGAGGGCCTAGAGGCGGGTCGTGGCGACGTCGAGCGGCGGCACCGTCGGCACCACCGCCCTCAGCCCGCGCGCGAACCCCGGCACCTCTCGACGACGACCCTCACCGCCCCTCCTGCACTCCTGAGCATGGGCCGGCCGGGCCGATCCGCCGACCCGCCCCGCGCCTCCTTCCGGACCCCATCCGATCCACGTAACAACTGACGCCCGGACGGTGTCAAGGGTCAAAAATTCCTCTCGCAGCACGGGCCGCGCGGTGCGCACACTGGGGTCGAACGGGCGGCCGGGTGGGCAGATCCAGGGACCGGTCGCCCGCTCTCCCATCCAGAGAACTGCGCACTCGCGCGAACCGAGGAGGTCGAGATGAACACCACCGATCCGCAGCGGGACACCCCCGCTCCCCCGACGAGGAGGGCCGCCTGATGGCCGGCCGCCTGGCCGGCGCCGGAGCCGGCGTCGGCGTCGCCGCCGTGGCGACCGCCGCAGCCGCCGTCGTCGGACGACGACACCGCCGCCGCCCCGACGAGGGCGCCGGCTCCCCCCAGGAGTCCCGCTCCCGGTGGCAGGCCGTCACGATCCTCGCCCAGCCGCAGGACGTGCTCGGTGCCGACGACACCCCACCCTTCTTCGACGACCTCCGGGACACCGTCGAGGTGGAGGCGCGGCCCGCCCCCGCCGACAAGGGCACCGAACTGCGCGCCCGCCTCCGCGAACCCGCCTCGTCCGAGGACGACGCCGCCGAGGCGGCCAAGGAGATCCGCGTGGCGCTCCGACGGGCGACGCAGGTCATCGAGGCCGGCGAGGTCCTGCGGGTCGACCCCACTCCCCACGGCGAGCGCAAGGCCACCCCCACCGGCGCCGTCGTCGACGAGGCCACCGACCGTGCCGACGAGGAGGGACTGCTGTGAGGGCCCTCACCTGGACCGGCGTCAACGAGACCTCGGTCGAGACCGTCGACGACCCGACGATCCTCAACGACCAGGACGTCATCGTCAAGGTCCACCTCAGCACGACGTGCGGGTCCGACCTGCACCTGCTCGGCGGGTACATCCCCACCATGCGGTCGGGCGACGTCCTCGGCCACGAGTTCATGGGCGAGATCGTCGAGGTCGGGTCGGGCGTCCGCAAGCGCAAGGTCGGCGAGCGCGTCGTGGTCTGCTCGTTCGTCGCCTGCGGCCGGTGCTGGTACTGCAACCACGAGCTGTACTCGTTGTGCGACAACGGCAACCCCAACCCCGCCCTCACCGAGACCCTCTGGGGCTCCCCCATCGGCGGATGCTTCGCCTACAGCCACGCCCTCGGCGGCTACGCCGGCAGCCACGCCGAGTACATCCGCGTGCCCTACGGCGACCACGGCGCCTTCCCCGTCCCCGACGGCGTCTCGGACGAAGCAGCCCTGTTCGCCTCGGACGCCGCCCCCACCGGCTGGACCGGCGCCGACCTCGCCGGCATCACGCCCGGCGACACCGTCGCCGTCTGGGGTGCCGGCGGCGTCGGCCAGATGGCCGCCCGCGCCGCCATGCTGCTCGGGGCCGAGCAGGTCGTCGTCATCGACCAGCTGCCCGAACGGCTCGACCAGGTGCGGCAGCACGTCGGTGCCGAGATCCTCGACTTCGCGCAGGACGACGTCCTCGCCGAACTCAAGGAGCGCACCGGCGGTCGCGGCCCCGACGTCTGCATCGAGGCGGTCGGCATGGAGGCCGACGGCACCGGCGCGCAACACCTCTACGACCAGGTCAAACAACAGCTGCGGCTGCAGACCGACCGGCCCACCGCGCTGCGCGAGGCGATCTACGCCTGCCGCAAGGGCGGCAGCGTCTTCAGCCTCGGCGTCTTCGGCGGGCTCGTCGACAAGTTCCCGCTCGGGGCCCTCATGAACAAGGGCCTCACCCTGCGCGGGGCCCAGCAGCACGGCCACCGCTACATCCCGATGATCCTCGACCGCATCGCGGCCGGCGAGCTCCACACCGAGCACCTCGCGACCCACGTGCTCCCGCTCGAGCAGGGGCCCGAGGGCTACGAGATGTTCAAGTCCAAGGACGACGGCTGCGTCCGCGCCGTGTTCCGCCCCGGCACCTGACACCGTGCCCGCCTCCCCGAGGAGGCGCGACCCACCCACCAGGGGAGGCGCGCCTCCCCGGCACCCGACGCGCGCCTCCCCCACCACCCGACACCGCGCCTCCGTCGCCCCACCACCGAAGAAAGGGAAGAGACCATGAGAGCAGTCGTCTACGAAGGGCCGAGGAAGGTGTCGGTGAGCGACGTCCCCGACGCCCGCATCGAGCGGCCCACCGACGTCCTCGTCCGCATCACCAGCACCAACATCTGCGGGTCCGACCTGCACATGTACGAAGGCCGCACCGACTTCGAGACGGGCCGCTGGTTCGGCCACGAGAACCTGGGCCAGGTGATCGAGGTCGGCTCGGGCGTCGACAAGGTGAAGGTCGGCGACTGGGTCGTACTGCCGTTCAACGTGGCCTGTGGCCACTGCAAGAACTGCGAACGCGGCCTGACCAACTACTGCCTCACCGCGCAGCCCGAACTCGCCTGGGCCGGCGCCGCCTTCGGGTTCGCCGACATGGGCCCCTGGCCCGGCGGGCAGGCCGAACTGCTGCGCGTGCCGTGGGGCGACTTCAACTGCCTGCGCCTCGGCGAGGACGCCGAAGAACGGCAGACCGACTACGTCATGCTCGCCGACATCTTCCCCACCGGGTACCACGCGACCGAGATGGCCCGCGTGAAGCCGGGCGACCAGACCGTGGTCTACGGGGCGGGGCCGGTCGGCGCGATGGCCGCCTACTCGGCGATCCTCAAGGGGGCGAGCAAGGTGATGGTCGTCGACCGGCACCCCGACCGGCTCGCGGCGATCGAGGAGATCGGGGCGATCCCGATCGACGACTCGTCCGTCGACCCGGTCGAGGCCGTCCTCGACCTGACGATGGGGCTCGGGGCCGACAACGGCTGCGAGTGCGTCGGCTACCAGGCTCACGACCCCGACGGCGCGGAGCAGCCCAACCTGACCCTGAACCGTCTCGTGCAGTCGGTGCGGTTCACCGGTGACCTCGGCGTCGTCGGCGTCTACGTGCCGCAGGACCCGGGTGCGTCCGACGAGCTGGCGAAGCAGGGCGTCATCCCGTTCGACTACGGCCAGTTCTAGTTCCGTGGGCAGACCATGGGCACGGGTCAGTGCCCGGTCAAGAAGTACAACCGGGCCCTGCGCGACCTCATCGCCGGCGGCAAGGCGAAACCGTCGTGGATCGTCAGCCACGAGCTCCCCCTGGAGGAGGCGCCCCAGGCCTACGCGCACTTCGACGCCCGCGACGAGGGCTGGACGAAGGTCGTGCTGCACCCCGACGCCGTGCCGTCGGCCGGCTGATCCGACCGAACCCGATCCCGACCCCGACCGAACCCGACCCCGGACCGGACCCGAACCGGCCCGAGAACCGAGGAGCACCGATGGACGACCGCATCCTGTCCCCCCGACGGACGGGCCTCTACGTCGCCATCGGAGTCGCCGTCGGCGTGGGCGTGGGGCTGGCCGGTGCACCGACGCTGGGCCCCCTGGCAACCTGGTGCACGGCCGGCCTCATCGCCCTGGTGTCGTACTTGTTCCGCACCGCCCTGATCGCCACCACCCTGAACCTGGTGACGAACCTGGCCCAGAGCTGACGACCCGCCGGTAGGCAAGGGCCGACAGACCATCTGGTTGTATCCGGCCGTGCTGCTGCTCTTCACGTACTCCGGTTCGCGGACGCCGCAGGTGAACCCCGCGTGGGTCCACGCCCTCGAACTCGCGGCGAACACGAGTTCGGGGCTGCAGTGCGTGCCCGAGCCCGACGTCCGCGAGGCGATTCGCTAGCTGGGCATGTCCACGAACCGCGAGAACATGCCGTGGAACGCCACGGTGATGGTGTCGGTCGGGCCGTTGCGGTGCTTGGCGACGATGAAGTCGGCCTCGCCCTGACGGGGGTTGTCTTTCTCGTAGGCGGACTCGCGGTGCAGCAGGATGACCATGTCGGCGTCCTGCTCGAGCGAACCGGACTCTCGCAGGTCGCTGATCGCGGGCTTCTTGTCGGCACGCTGCTCGGGACCACGGTTCAGCTGCGACAGCGCGATCACCGGCACCTGCAGCTCTTTCGCCATCAGCTTCAGGGCACGCGAGAACTCCGACACCTCTTGCTGACGGCTCTCGACCCGCTTGCCCGACGTCATCAGCTGCAGGTAGTCGATCACCACGAGCTTGAGGTTGTGCTGCTGCTTCAGGCGACGGCACTTCGCCCGGATCTCGACCAACGTCATGTTGGGCGAGTCGTCGATGAAGAGCGGCGCGTCGTTGATCCGGCCGCGCACCTGCGCGATGTTCGTCCAGTCCCGCGCGTCGACCGTTCCTTTGCGCATGTTCTGCAGCGGCACGCTCGACTCGGCCGACATGAGACGCATGGCGATCTCGCTGCGCCCCATCTCGAGCGAGAAGAACACCGACGCCTGCCCGTGCTTGATCGACGCCGCCCGCGCCAGGTCGAGCGCCAACGTCGACTTACCCAGCGCCGGTCGCGCCGCCACGATGATCAGCTGACCCGGGTGGAACCCGTTCGTCAGCGCGTCGAGCTGCGCGAACCCCGTCGGCACGCCCGTCATCTGACCGTCGCGACCCTTGGCCGCCTCGATCTCGTCGATCGCGACCGTCACCGCCTCGTTCAACGGCACGTAGTCCTCGGTCTGCACGCCACCGGCCACGTTGTAGACCTCGGCCTGCGCGTTGTTGACCAGGTCGACGACCTCGCCCTCGCTCGCGTACCCCATCTGCACGATGCGCGTGCCGGCCTCGACCAGACGGCGCAGCACTGCCTTCTCGGCGACGATCGACGCGTAGTACCCGGCGTTCGCCGCGGTGGGCACGACGCCGGTGAGGGTGTGGAGGTACTCCGCTCCCCCGGCACGCGACAAGTCGGCGGACTTCATCAGCTCGTCGCTGACCGTGATGACGTCGGTGGGCTCGCCGTGCGAGTACAACCCCAGGATCGCGTCGTAGATGACCTCGTGCTTGGGCACGTAGAAGTCCATGCCACGGACCGTCTCGATGACGTCGGCCACGGCGTCCTTGCTGAGCAGCATGCCGCCGAGCGCGCTCTGCTCGGCGAGCAGGTCGTGCGGCGGGACGCGGTCCATGTTGACGGGGCCACCACGGTCGCGATCGCGGGCGTTCGACGCATCGGGAGCGAGACCGAGATGGGCGATCGACATGGGTCCTCCAACGAGAATCGGGTGGGTGCGGGGCAGCACCGAAGACGCTTGGGGCAGTTCTACGACAGACCCCCGACATCCCCCTGCCGAACCGCCGTGACCCACCCCTGACGAGCGCGGGTACACCTTATGGACACCCAGTTCTCCACAGCAAATGCACCTGTGGATAACTCTGGGGAGAACAGGTGAGCAACGCCGGACAACCCTGGGGAGAACTGTGGATCACGCTGTGGACAACGAGATACTTCAGTTGGATTACCTGCCTTTGACCAGGGCTTTCTCGATTCCACAGTCGTGTGGAGAAAATTGTCTAAACCGAGGGTTGAGACATCCGATTTGACTTCTGCCTGTGCACAAGGGATTTGACTTTCGGCCCATTCGACCGATAGCGACGCAGCCTGCGTTCAGCTTCCCGTAACCCCCGAAGGGGGGCCTGTGAAGAGCCTGGTCAGGACGGTACCGGAGACCGGCGCCGCGCCTCCTTGGCTCGATCACGGCTCGTGAGAGGGCGGCCGGGAGGTCGCACCACGCGCGGGACGGCCCGGAAGCCGAAGAACCCCGTTTCCGAAGAAGAACCACCAGGGATCGGGGTTCGTCTTCGGAAACGGGGTTCGAGGGGGAGCAGGTGCCTCAGAAGGGGACGCCGCAGCGCAGCACGACGTTGGCGTACGGGGTCGCCTCGCCCGTCCGGACGAGGAGGCGCGCTCCACCCGACAGCCGCTTGAGCTCGTCGTGCGAGACGTAGGCGACGTCGTCGAAGCGGGACGTGATCTGCGCACCCGCGGGGGAGTCCTGGCTCTCGTCCGCGGCCGTGCAGGCCTCGAACACCACGTCGGCGGTCAGGGCGTCCAGCACGTCGGCGAAGGCCGGCAGGCCGTGGACGACGGCGAGGTCGACCACGGGGACTCCGGCAGGCAGGGGGAGTCCGCAGTCGGCGACGACCACGAGGTCGCCGTGACCGAGTCCGCTCACCGCGTGGTTCAGCTGGGCGTTGAGCAGGCCTGCGCGCTTCACGAGGTCACTCCGTCCGCTGAGTCGGCCTCCGCCGACCCCTCCGTCGGGGCGGCAGGCGCCGCCGCAGGCAGCTCGTCCTCGAGCGTCGGGTACGACGCCTGCGTGCCGACACCCGTCACCGAGAACGCCCCGACGCGCACGGCGTCCCGAGCGGCCTCGAGGAGCAACGCACCAGCGGCCAGCCCGGCGGCGAGGGCGCCGACGAAGGCGTCCCCGGCTCCGGAGGAGTCGACGGCCGCGACGCGAGGCGAGGCCACCAGCACGGTGCCCGACGCGTCGGAGACGATCGCGCCGGCGGCACCCCGGGTCATGACGACCGAGGTGACTCCCTGGGCGCGCAGGGAGGCGACGACCGACTCGTCGTCGACCCGCGCCTCCTCGTCCGACGCCGAGGCAGAACCAGAACCAGAACCAGCCCACGCGGCCAGCAGCAGCCGACCCTCGTGTTCGTTGACGACCAACGGATCCGCGGCCTTCACCACGTCCGCCGGCACGTCGATGACCGGGGCGAGGTTGAACACCACGCGCCCTCCGGCGTGCTGCACGGCGGCGGCGATGCCGTCCACGGGGATCTCTCCCTGCAGGACGACCACCGCGGCATCGGCCAGCGCGCCCGCGTGCCCGCCGACGAACGACGCCGAGACGGCACCGTTCGCCCCGGGGACGACGACGATCGTGTTCTCGCTGTCGCCTCCCACGCTGACGATCGCCAGGCCGGTGGGCCCGGGGACGGTGTCGACGCCGCTGACGTCGACACCGCTCGAGCGGAGGTGGGGCAGGGCGTCGTCGGCCCGTCCGTCGTCGCCGACCGCACCGATCATCACGGTGCGGGCGCCGCGCCGGGCGGCGGCGACGGCCTGGTTCGCGCCCTTGCCACCGGGGGAGAGGGTCATCGACGAGCCGATGAGCGTCTCGCCGGGCAGGGGTAGGCGGTCGACGGTCACGACCTGGTCGACGTTGATCGACCCGACCACGACGACCGTGCCGGCCGAACCGGCCGGAACCGGACCGTCCGCGCCGACCGCACCCGCGCCTCCCGCAGTGCCGTCGACGCCTGGACCGCTCACATCAGGACCACTCATTCGGTGAAGTCACCCACGTTCTCCTTCGTGACGGTGATGACCTCGACGGCCTGGTCCGAGGGGCCCTCGTCGCCGCTGCCACCGTTGACGGCCTTGACGGCCTGGTCGACCGCGAGGGCGCCGAGCTCGGCGGGCTGCTGCGCGATCGTGCTCGAGAGCGTACCGGCCTCGATGGCCTTGAGGCCGTCCTCGGTGCCGTCGAACGCGGCCACCTGGACGTCGGTGCCGGCGCGCGAGCCGAGCGCCTGGATCGCTCCGAGGCCCATCTCGTCGTTCTCGGCGAAGACGCCCACGGCGTTCGGGTGCGCCTGCAGCAGGTTGGTGGTCACGTCGAGCGCGGTGGCGCGGTCGAAGTTCGCGGTCTGCTGCGCGACGACGGTGATGTCGGGGTAGGCCGAGATGCCCTTGGTGAAGCCCTCGCCGCGGTCGCGGCTGGCCGAGGTGCCCGCGACGCCCTGCAGCACGATGACCTCGCCCTTCTCGCCGATCGCCTCGGCGAGGGCCTTGGCGGCCTGTTCGCCACCGGCGACGTTGTCGCTCGCGACGAACGACGCGACGTCGGCACCGTTGACCGCGCGGTCGACGGCGACGATGGGCACGTCGGCCTCGTTGAGCGCCTTGGCGGCGGGGCCTGCGGCGTCGCTGTCGACGGCGTTCAGGATGACGGCGTCGGCGGTCGAGGCCGCGGTCGCCAGCTGGTTGGCCTGGGTGGCCGAGTCGTTCTGGGCGTCGACGATCTCGAGGTCGACGTTCTGCTTCTTCGCCTCGGCGGTGGCGCCGTCGCGCAGCTCGACGAAGAACGGGTTGTTCAGGGTGCTGAGCGACAGGACCACCGTGGGACGGTCCGCCTCTCCGGCGGGGGTGCGGTTGCAGCCGGCGGTGCCGGTCGCGACCAGGGCGGCGATCGCCGTGACGGTGGCGGCCTTGCGGAACGAGGTCAACTTCATCGTGTGTCCTTCGGGTTGGGTTGGGTGGAGGGATTCAGCTGCTGCGCGTCTTGCGCCGCAGCACGTCGACGCCCACGGCGAGGGCGATGACGAGGCCGATGACGACCTGCTGCCAGAACGACGTGACGTTCAGCAGGTTGAGGCCGTTGCGGATGACGACGAGCACGAGGGCGCCGATGATGGTGCCCGAGATGCGGCCGACGCCGCCGGCCAGGCTCGCGCCGCCGATGACGACCGCGGCGATGGCGTCGAGCTCGTAGCCCGAGGCCGCCTGCGGCTGGGCCGAGTCGAGGCGTCCGGCGAGCAGCAGTCCGGCGAGGGCCGCGAACAGCCCGGCCAGGCCGAAGACGGTGACGACGATGCGCTTGACCGGCAGGCCCGAGAGGCGCGCGGCCTCGGCGTTGCCGCCGACGGCGTACATCGAGCGGCCGATGACGGTGCGGTTGAGGATGAACGACGCGACGATCGCGGCCAACACGAGCACGATGATCGGCACGGGCACCGGGCCGATGTTGCCCCCGAGGAACGACACGGCCGGGGGAGTCGCGATCGGGCGACCGTCCGACACGACGAGGGTCAGGCCGCGCGCCACGCTGAGCATGGCGAGCGTCGCGATGAACGACGGCAGCTTGCCGTACGCGCTGGCGAACCCGTTGACCAGGCCGGCCACGAGGCCGGTGGCGAGCCCGAGGGCGAGCGCCAGGCCGCCGGGTAGCCCCGCCGTGGCGAAGAACCAGCCCGAGACCATCGCCGACAGCGCGGCGACCGAGCCGACCGAGAGGTCGATGCCGCCCGCGACGATGACGAAGGTCATGCCGAACGCCAGCACGGCGACGGTCGACACCTGGATGCCGATGTTCAGCAGGTTGCGCCCGGTCAGGAAGTCCGGCGTCGCGATGAAGAGGGCCAGGCACAGCACGACGAGCCCGACGAGGGCTCCGTTGGCGGCCAGGAAGGTCTTGATGTCGAAGGAGCGTCGCTGCGCCTTCACGGTGGTGGTGGTCATGGGTGTCGTCCTCGGGTCCGTGCTTCTCGGGTCAGTTCGTCGGGGGGACGTCGCGTGCCGCGAGCGTCATCAGCGTGTCCTGGGTGGCGTCGGCCGCGGCGACCTCGCCGGCGACGACTCCGTCGCGCATCACGAGGATGCGGTCGCTCATGCCCATCACCTCGGGCAGTTCGCTGCTGACCATCACGACCGCGCCTCCTGCGTCGGTGATGCGGTTCACCAGCTCGTAGATCTCGACCTTCGCGCCGACGTCGACGCCGCGGGTCGGCTCGTCGAGCAGCAGCACCGTCGAGCCGGCGATGATCCAGCGGCCGAACACGGCCTTCTGCTGGTTGCCGCCCGACAGCGAGCCGATCTCCTGGTCGATGTCGCGCATGCGGATCCGCAGGGTCGAGGCGACCTCGTCGGCCTTCGCACGCTGACCGGCGAAGTCGACCAGGCCGCCCTTCGCGCTGCTGGCGAGCGTCGCGTAGCCGAGGTTGTCGTTGACGGAGGCGCCCAGCACGAGCCCCTGCGCCTTCCTGTCCTCGGGAACGTGGCCGACGCCCGCGGCGATGGCCCCGGCGACGTCGCCCTTCTTCAATCGCTTGCCGCGCACGGTCACGCTGCCCGAGTCGTACTTATCGACCCCGGCGATCGCGCGGACGACCTCGGTGCGACCGGCGCCGACGAGCCCGGCGATGCCGAGCACCTCGCCCGCCCGCACGTCGAACGAGACGTCGCGGAAGACCGACCCGGTCAGTCCCCGCACCTCGAGCACGACGGGGGAGTCGCCCTCGCTGCCCGGCGTGCGCGGGTACTGGTGCTCGATGTCGCGGCCGACCATCAGGCGGACGAGTTCGTCCTCGCCGGTCGACGCGGGCACCTCGGCGACGAACGCGCCGTCGCGCAGCACGGCCACGGTGTCGCCGATCTCGGCGATCTCGTCGAGGTGGTGGCTGATGAAGAGCATGCCGACGCCGCGGGCGCGCAGCTGCTCGACGACGCGGAAGAGGATCTCGGTCTCGTGCCGGGTCAGCGCCGCGGTCGGCTCGTCGAGGATCAGGATGCGCGCGTCGATGCTCAGCGCCTTCGCGATCTCGACCAGCTGCTGACGGGCGATGCCGAGCTCGCCGACCTTCTGGTCGACGTCGACGTCGAGCCCGATCAGGTCGAGGGCCGCACGGGCGCGCTTCTTGAGCTCCTTGCGGTCGACCAGGCCGAACCTCGTCGGGAACCGCCCCATCATCACGTTCTCGGCGACGCTGAGCGACGCGACGAGGTTGAGCTCTTGGTGGATCGTCGCGATGCCGAGCTTCTCGGCGGCGTGCGTGTTCGGCAGGTGGACGGCCTCGCCGTCGACCAGCACGCGGCCGGCGTCGGGCTGGTACACGCCCGACATCATCTTGATCAGGGTGGACTTGCCGGCGCCGTTCTCGCCCAGCAGCACCTGCACGCGGCCGGGCCGGACGTGCACGGTGACGTCGTCGATGACCCGCACGGGGCCGAACGACTTGCTGACGTTCTCGAGCGTGAGCAGGGGGCGATCGCCGTCGATCGAATGGGGCATGGGTCAGTTCCTGCCGAGGGGTCGGGGTGGGGTGGGGTCGGTCGGGTCCGTGGGGGACGAGGAGGCGCGGGTCGTCGACTCGCGGACGATCAGTTCGCTGGGCAGCACGACCGAGTCGGGCGTGCGCCCGTCGATGACCTCGTGCAGCAGCTGGACGGCGATGCGGCCCATCTCCTCGACGCTGTGCGCGATGACGGTGAGGGCCGGGTCGAGCAGCGAGAACCACTCGATGTCGTCGAACGCGACGACCGAGACGTCGGTGCCCATGCGCATGCCGAGCCGGTTGAGCATGGCGATGGCGCCGACGGCCATGAGGCTGTCGGCCGCGAGCAGGGCGGTCGGCGGCTCGTCGAGCTCGAACAGGGCGTGCACGGCGGCCGAGCCACTGGCGGACTGGAAGTCGCCGACGTAGACCAGGTCGGGGTCGGTGCTGAGGCCGAGTTCGGCGGCGGCCGCGGTCCAGGCCTCGAGTCGCTCGCGCCCGGTCGAGACGCTCTGCGGGCCCGCGACGTACCCGACGCGCTCGTGGCCGAGGTCGACCAGGTGCTGCACGGCGGCCCGGATGCCGGGGACGCTGTCGGTCGTCACGCTCGGCACGTCCACGCCGGGGATCGTGCGGTCGACGAACACCGTCGGCACCTCACGGGCGAGCAGCGAGTCGATGCTGGCGGAATCGGTGCCCTGCGGGGCGACGATGACGCCGTCGACGCGGCGCGAGATGAGGGTGTCGAGGTAGCGGTCCTGCTGCTCGCGGTTCTCGTTGGCGTTGCCGAGGAGGGTGACGTAGCCCAGTTCGAGCAGCGACTGCTCGATGGTGTGGGCGAGGTCGGCGAAGAACGGGTTGCGGACGTCGGACACGAGCAGGCCGACCGTGTCGGAGCGGGTCGAGCGCAGGGCACGGGCCTGGGCGTTCGGCCGGAAGTCGAGCTCGCGCACGGCCCGTTCGACCTGGGCCCGGGACTCGGCGGAGGTGGCCGGGTTGCCCGACAGCACGCGCGAGGCCGTCGCCGCCGAGACGCCGGCGCGCTGCGCCACGTCCCTGATCGTCACGGTGTTCATCGGGCTCTACCTCGTCGTAGTGGTGCGGGTCGCAGGGTGTCCGCCCGGCGTGGAATCGATTCCATGGAACCGATTCCACGACAGTAGACGAGCCGCCCCCTCCTGTCAACGCGAGCCCACGCCGACCTGTGATGCCTGCCGCTGCACCTGGTTTCGAACCGAACACCCGGTTGCAACCGGGTGCATCGTTCGGGACCAGGTGCATCGCGACACAGGACGCCCCCCCGAGGAGGCGCGGTGCCCGACCCAGCCGTCCCGCGCCTCCTCGTCCCCCCGCGCCTCCTCGTCCCCCGCTCGTCTGGCCCGGCCCACCCCCTCCCGGCGAGCCGATGAACCCCGTTTCCGACGATGAACCACGGTGCACCGGGGTTCATCTTCGGAAACGGGGTTCGTCGCGCCCCCCGGCCGAGGCCCGCACCCCCGGGCACGCAGAAGAGCGGCGGCCCCCGAGGGGGACCGCCGCTCTCGCGTACAGCAGGCGCCGAGGCGCCGGGGTGCTACTTGGCCGAGACGACCGTCAGCGTGATCGTCGCGATGACGTCCTCGCGCAGGCGGAGGGTGGCTTCGTGCTCACCCGTCACCTTGATGGTCGTGGGGATCTCGACCTTGCGCTTGTCGATCGTCGCGACGCCCTGGGCGGTGACCGCGTCGGCGACGTCGGCCGGGCGGACCGAGCCGAACAGACGGCCGTCGGCACCGGTCTTCACCGTGAGACGGATCTTCTGGGCCTCGAGGCGCTGCTTGAGGTCGTGGGCCTCTTCGATCGTCTTGAGCTCGCGGGTCTCGCGGGCCGTACGGATCTGAGCGACCTGCTTCTCGCCACCGCGGCTCCACGCCACGGCGAAGCCCTGGGGCACCAGGTAGTTGCGGGCGTAGCCGTTCTTGACGTCGACGACGTCACCGGCGGAACCGAGGCCGGAGACCTCGTGGGTCAGGATTACCTTCGACATGGTGGTCCTTCCGATCAGCGGCCGGAGCCGGCGTAGGGGAGGAGCGCCATCTCACGGGCGTTCTTCACGGCACGGGCGATGAGGCGCTGCTCCTGGACGGAGACGCCGGTGATGCGACGGGCGCGGATCTTTCCACGCTCCGAGATGAACTTGCGCAGGGTCGCGACGTCTTTGTAGTCGATGACACCGACGCGGATCGACTTCGCGGGCGCGGCGTTCTTGCCGCCCTTACCGCGGAGGGGCTTGCGGCGGTCGCCGCTGCTCTTTCCAGCCATTGGTTTCTACTTTCGATGAATGAAGAAGTACTAAAAGGGGAACGGCGAGGCCTAGAAGGGCGTCTCGTCGTTGTAGGTGCCGTTGCCACCGGGGGTGTTCCACACGTCGCCGCCAGAGGTGTTGCCACCCTGCTGGCCGCCGGCGGGCTGACCCCACGGCTCTTGCGCCTGACCGCCGCCGACCTGAGCCGGCTGGCCACCACGGTTGCCACCGCCGTTGCCGCCCCCGAAGGAGCCGCCACCGGCAGCGCCGTCGCGGGAGGACGCGGCGCGCGTCACCTGAGCGGTCGCGTAACGCAGCGAGGGGCCGATCTCGTCGATCTCGAGCTCCATGCTGGTGCGCTTCTCGCCCTCTTTGGTCTCGTACGAGCGCTGCTTGAGTCGGCCCTGAGCGATGACCCGGCTGCCCTTGGTGAGGCTGCTGGCCACGTGCTCGCCGAACTCGCGCCACACGCTGGCACGAAGGAAGAGCGCCTCGCCGTCCTTCCACTCGTTCGACGCGCGGTCGAACGTGCGGGGGGTCGACGCGATGGTGAAGTTCGCGACCGCGAGCCCGTTCTGCGTGTACCGCAGCTCGGGGTCACTGGTGAGGTTTCCCACCACTGTGATGACGGTCTCGCCAGCCATCGGACTACTCGGCAGCCTTCTCGGCGGCGGGAGCAGCCGGGGCGGCAGCGGCGTTGGCGGCCTTGCGGGCGGCCTTCTCGTCGCTGACCTTCTTGGCGGCGGCGACCATGGCGATCGCCTCTTCGGCACGCAGGACCTTGGTGCGCAGCACGGCCTCGGAGAGACCCAGCTGGCGGTCGAGCTCGACCGTGGCGGCCGAGTTCGAGGTCAGGTTGACGACGGCGTAGATGCCCTCGGTCTTCTTGTTGATCTCGTAGGCCAGGCGACGACGTCCCCAGATGTCCACGTTGTCGATCGTTCCGCCATCGTTGCGGATGACGTTGAGGAACTTGTCCAAGCTCGGGGCGACGGTGCGCTCATCGATCTCGGGGTCCAGGATGACCATCAGTTCGTACTGGTGCATGACTAACCCACCTCCTTCGGACTTAACGGTCACAGACGGTCTGTGACAGGAGGGTGTTCATGACGTGGCGCCGCCGTGAGGCAGACGCAACCTTCCCAGCGTAGCCGAGCGCGCCTCCTGAATCAATGCCAGGGCGGCGGTCGCCGGCCCTCGAGAGCCGAGGAGGCGCGGGTCGACACCCGAATGGCTGGTTACGCCCCAGCGCTCTCGCGTGCGTTCCACCAGGCCAGCAGGCGCTCGGTGGCGACCTCGGCCCCCAGCGGCCCCTCTTCGGTCCGCAGCTCGAGGAGGAAGCGGTAGGCCTCGCCGACCTCGCGGCTCGGGCCGATGCCGAGGACGCGCTGGATCTCGTCGCCGTCGAGGTCGGGCCGCAGCGAGTCGATCTCTTCACGCTCTCGCAGCTCGGCGATCCGCGCCTCGAGGTCGTCGTAGGCGAAGCCGAGCCGGTCGGCCTTGCGGCGGTTGCGCGTGGTCACGTCGGCCCGGGTCAGCATGTGCAACCGCTCGAGCTGGTCACCGGCGTCGCGGACGTAGCGGCGCACGGCCGAGTCGGTCCAGCCTCCCTCCGTGTAACCAAAGAACCGGAGGTGCAGCTCGATCAGCCGGGACACGGCACCGATGGTGTCGTTGTCGAAGCGCAGCGCCTTCAACCGCTTCTTGGCGAGCTTGGCGCCGACGACGTCGTGGTGGTGGAAGGTGACGACGCCGCCCGGCTCGAGGCGCCGCGTGGCGGGCTTGCCGCAGTCGTGCAGCAGGGCCGCCAGGCGCAGCGTGAGGTCGGGTGCCTCGCCCGGGTGCCGCTCGCGCTCGTAGCCGATGGCCTGGTCGAGCACGGTGAGGCTGTGCTCGTAGACGTCCTTGTGGTGGTGGTGCTCGTCGACCTCGAGGCGCATGGCCGCGAGCTCGGGCATGACATGGTCGGCGAGCCCGGTGTCGACCAACAGCCGGACACCGTCTCGGGGGGTTTCGGTCTTGAGCAGCTTCGACAGCTCGTCGGCGACCCGCTCGACCGAGACGATCGAGAGGGTCTCGGCCCGGGCGGTCATCGCCTCGCGCACCTCGTCGGACACCGTGAAGCCGAGCTGCGCCGTGAACCGGGCGGCCCGCATCATGCGCAGGGGGTCGTCGCGGAACGAGTCGACCGCGGTGCCCGGGGTGGCGAGCCGCGCCTCCAGCAGGTCGTCGACACCGCCGGACGGGTCGACGAGCACACGCTGGGGCAGACGCAACGCCATCGAGTTGACCGTGAAGTCGCGACGGACCAGGTCGCCCTCGAGGGTGTCGCCGAACTCGACGACGGGCTTGCGGGTCTCGCCGTCGTAGACGTCGCTGCGGTACGTGGTGATCTCGACGGTCTCGCCGTCGACGCGGGCGGCGATCGTGCCGAACGCGCGGCCGACGTCCCAGTGCGCCTCCGCCAGGGGGACGACGATCGCCAGGATCTCGTCGGGGTCGGCGTCGGTCGTGAAGTCGAGGTCGTTGACCGGGCGGCCGATGAAGGCGTCGCGCACCGGACCGCCGACGAGGGCGAGCTCGTGACCGGCCGCAGCGAACGCGGCGGCGAGCTTCTCGATGCGGGGGGTGGCGGCCAGATCGTCCAGTCGCTGCAGGGCCCGTGCGACGCTGTCCATGACGAAACAGCTTGCCACAGCCGAGGAGGCGCGGGCTGAGTCCCCGACGGCGCCTCGCGACCCCGTCGTCCCCCTTGCAGGCGCTTCGCCGCTGCTTCTTGGTCGGCGTTGCCTAGACTCGGCATGCTCGAACGGCCCCTGTCGCCGTCGACACCTGACGCCTATGAGACTCTTCTTCGCCGTGATCGCCGCCCTGTTGGCGGTGTTCGTCGTGTCGGCGGGACTGCCGGCCACGGCGGCACGAGCGGCGTCCGCCCCTGCGGGCGACGGCGTCACGATGACCGTCGAGCCGGCCTCCGACGGCGTGCTGCGACCCGACGACGACCTCACCCTCGGGGTCACCGTGACGAACGACGGCGACAGCGACCTCGCGGCGACGAAGGCCCGGATCTACCTCGACCGCGAACCGTTCACCACGCGGTCCAAGCTCGCCTCGTGGCTCGATCCCGACGACGTCTCGGGTGACGACTACCTGGGGCGCCAGCTCGTCCAGGTCGACGTGCCTGCGGTCACCGCCGGGTCGTCCGTGGCGCTCGACACCGTCGTGGTTCCCGCCGACCGCCTCTCCCTGACCGGCCGCGCCTTCGGGGCACGCGCGCTCGGGGCCCGCGTGCTCGACGCCTCGGGCAGCCAGGTGGCGCAGACCCGCAGCAGCGTGGTCTGGTACCCCGCCGACAGCTTCCAGCCGACCCGCGTCGCGGTCGCCGTGCCGATCACGACGCCCGAGAGCGAGACCGGCGTCCTCGACGCCTCCGCCCTCGCCGCCTACACCTCCGACGGCGGGGTGCTGCGACGCGAGCTCGACGCCGTGTCGGGCACGGGCGCGACCCTCGGCGTCGACCCGATGATCGTCGCGTCGATCCGCCTGCTCGGCACCGAGGCCCCGCAGTCCGCCGTCGACTGGCTCACCGAACTGCAGGCCCTGCCGAACGACATGTTCCCCCTGGCCTACGCCGACGCCGACGTCGCGGGGCTGCGTCAGGCCGGCGCCACGTCCGTCCCGGCCGTGACCTCGCTCGACACCCTGGTCGACCCCGCCCGGTTCGAGGGCATGCCGGCAGCGACCGACACGCCCACCGATGCCCCGAGCCAGGGCACGGACGACGGCTCGGGCACGGGCGTCGCCGGGTCCGACCCCTCGGCCCTGCCGAGCGACGGGTCCACCGCCGAGCCGACCGCCGAGCCCACGCCCGGCGACGGCGTGGTGCTGCCGACCACCGCTCAACTGCTCGACTTCCCGTGGACCCAGCGCGACGTCGTCTGGCCGCGGGAGTCGTCCGTCGTGTCCGCCGACCTCACGACGTTCGCCGCCGGGCCGTACACGTCGACCATCGTCTCCAGCGGCAACGTGGACGTCGACGGCGACTCGACCGAGAACGCCGCGGTCACGGTCGGTGGCGTCCCGGCCGTCGTCTCGGACGACCCCTTGTCGACGCTGGTCACCCAGGCGGCCGAGGCGACCTCCCTCGCCGAGTGGCAGTCCACGATGGCCCGGCTGTCCGCCACCGTCGCCACCGTCGCCTACGAGCGACCGAGCGACGCCCGCACCCTCCTGACGACGCTCGAGCGGGAGTGGCCGTCGACCGGCCAGTTCCTCACCCGCACCCTCCAGGCCGTCGACGGCCTGCCCTGGGTCAGCGGCGCGACCCTGACCGACGCGTTGGCGAGCACCCCCTCGACGGCGACCGTCGTCGACAGCCCCGAGAGCGACGCCCGACTCGGCCAGTTGAGCGAACTCGTCTCCGCCGACCAGAAGGTCGTCGACTTCTCGACGGCCCTCGCCGAACCGCAGTTCGTCACCGAGACGGCCCGGCTGCGGACGATGGCCCTGGCGTCGCACGCCTGGCGAGACAACGTCGACGGGTTCCCCGCCGAGGTCGCCTCCGCCGTGGCCGACGCGACGGCGACGTCGGGTCTCGTGGCGGTGGTCCAGGGCTCGCCCATCGCCATCCTCGGGGACCGCTCTGCCCTGCCCCTCTACCTCGAGAACCGGACCGACTCCGTCGCGACGGTCATGCTGAACCTGACGCCGTCGAACTCCATCCTCTCGATCGAGCGCAGCCCCATCGAGGTGACGATCCAACCGCAGTCCCAGACCCGGGTCAGCGTTCCCGTGCAGTCCGTCGCCAACGGCACGGTGTCCGTGCAGCTGCAGCTGGTCA
The DNA here is from genome assembly GCF_030209595.1 of Frigoribacterium sp. ME-P-080. Classification (NCBI taxonomy): domain Bacteria; kingdom Bacillati; phylum Actinomycetota; class Actinomycetes; order Micrococcales; family Microbacteriaceae; genus Frigoribacterium; species Frigoribacterium sp. ME-P-080. Next base: position 232,850 of record NZ_JARVRR010000001.1, on the reverse strand, counting down.
GCCTCTCGGGCGTGGCGATCGCGACCCCGGTCGACGTCCCGCTCTCGGTCCAGGCCGGGTGGGAGACCGCCATCACCTGGATCTTCGGCGTCGCCTTCGCCGCACTCTTCCTCGGCGGCCTGTATCGCACCTTCCGCAAGCGCCGCAGGGCGCGCGACGAGGCCCGGTCCTCCGGCGACGGCCCGTCACCCGATGCGGCCGCCTCGCCGCCCGTCCAGGAGTCCATGTGAGCAACCAGGGCGGTCTCGGTCGCGCCAGCATCCTCCTCGCGTCCGGGACGATGGTCTCGCGCGTCCTCGGCTTCGTGAAGGCGGCCGTGCTGGCCGCAGCGATCGGGCAGTCGGCGAGCCGGGCGGCGGACTCGTTCGCCCTCGCGAACCAGCTCCCGAACAACATCTACGCGCTGATCGCGGGCGGCCTCCTCAGCGCCGTCCTCGTGCCCCAGATCGTGCGGGCGGCGACGTCCGACGACGGGGGCCAGCGGTTCATCAACAAGATCGTGACCCTCGGCACGATCGTCTTCGCGGCCGTCGGCCTGGCCGGCACGCTGCTCGCCCCCGTGCTCGTCCGCCTGTACGCGCAGCAGAGCTCGGACGGCGGGGCGGGGTTCACCTCGGACCAACTCGCCCTCGCGACGGCCTTCGCGTACTGGTGCCTGCCGCAGATCTTCTTCTACGCCATGTACTCGTTGCTGAGCGAGGTGCTCAACGCCCGGCAGGTGTTCGGGCCCTTCACCTGGGCTCCCGTGCTCAACAACGTCGTGGCCATCGCCGGCCTGGTCGTCTTCATCGTGATGTTCGGCGGCGCCGTCGAGAACTCCGCGGTCGACGTCTGGACCGGCGACCGGATCTTCGTCATCGCGGCCACGGCCACCCTCGGCGTCCTGGCCCAGGCGGCGTTCCTGCTGCTCTTCTGGCGCCGCGCGGGTCTGACCTTCCGCCCCGACTTCCGCTGGCGAGGCGTCGGCCTCGGAGCCACCGGCAAGGCCGCCGGCTGGCTGTTCGGCATGGTCCTCGTCACCCAGCTGGCCGGGCTGGTGCAGAGCCGCGTCGCCACCCTGGGCAGCGAGGTGGGGGCGTCGAACGCGGTCCTCGCGAACGCCTGGCTGCTCTTCATGCTGCCGCACGGCATCATCGCCGTGTCGATCGGCACCGCCTACTTCACGCGCATGAGCGGCCACGCCTCGCGCGGCGACCTGCGGGCCGTCCGCACCGACATGTCGCAGTCCCTCCGCGCCATCGGCATGTTCATGGTGTTCGCCGCCGTCGCCATGTGCGTCGTGGCCTACCCGTTCGCGCGGTTCTTCGAGGTCGACTTCGCCGGGTCGACCCGCACCGCCGAGGTCATCCTCGGCTACATGCCCGGCCTCGTCCTGTTCAGCGTCCTGTTCATCGTGCAGCGGGTGTTCTACTCGATGCACGACCAGCGCACGCCGTTCTTCCTGCAGCTCGTCCAGTCGGGCATCTTCGTCGCGGGCGTCGCGATCTCGGCCGCCGTGGTGCCCCCCGAGCGCATCGCGATGGCGATCGCCATCACCACCTCGATCGCGGGCTCGAGCCAGGCCGTGGTCGCGCTCGTCGTCGTCAAGAAGCGGCTGGGCGGCATCGACGGCCGCTGGGTGCTGCGCCGCTACGTCCAGTTCTTCGTCTTCTCGCTCGTCGCCGGTGCCGTGGGCCTCGTCGTCGTGACCGTCCTGGGTGGTTTCGCCGCCGACGGGTTCGCGCAGTCCGGTCGCGTGCCGGGCGTGCTGACGGTCGTCGTGGCCGGGGCCGTCATGGGGCTGGTCTACGGCGCCCTGCTCTGGTTCGCCCGCATCCCGGAGCTGCGGGTGCTGACCACGCCGGTGACCGCACGTCTCGCACCCGCCGTCTCGCGCCTCCTGCGTCGCTGACCCGTCACGGCGGCCGCCGCAGCCGTCACGGCTGCCGCCGCGGCCGTCGCGGCCCCGCGACCGCTGCCAGGCCCGCGGGAATGCCCCGTCGGTAGGATGCGTTCCACCAGACGATCGAGGGATCCGACCGCACGAGCCATCGCTCGCGGGTCGTCTTCCCGCTCGTGAAGTTCTCCCCCCAGGAAGGTGCCCATGCGCCAGGTCATCATCATCGGTTCCGGCCCCGCCGGCTACACGGCCGGCATCTACGCCGCCCGGGCCGGTCTGCGCCCCCTCATCGTCGCGAGCTCGGTCGAGGCCGGCGGCGAACTCATGAAGACCACCGAGGTCGAGAACTTCCCCGGATTCCCCGACGGCATCCAGGGCCCCGAGCTCATGTTCAAGATGCAGGAGCAGGCCGAGAAGTTCGGCGCCGAGGTGCTGCTCGACGACGTGACCGCCGTCGACCTGACCGGTGACGTCAAGAAGGTCACGCTCGGCAACGGCACCGTCGAGGAGAGCCTCACGGTGATCTTCGCCACGGGCAGCGCGTACCGGAAGCTCGGCCTCGCCGACGAAGAGCGCCTGAGCGGACGCGGCGTCAGCTGGTGCGCCACCTGCGACGGCTTCTTCTTCAAGGAGAAGGCGATCGCCGTCGTCGGCGGCGGCGACTCCGCGATGGAGGAAGCGACGTTCCTGACCCGCTTCGCCTCGAAGGTCTACGTCATCCACCGCTCGAGCAGCCTGCGCGCGTCGAAGATCATGCAAGACCGGGCTCACGCCAACGACAAGATCGAGTTCCTCTTCGACAAGCAGGTCACGGCCATCCTCGGTGGCGAGAAGGCCACCGGCGTCACCCTGACCGACACGGTCGACGGCAGCACGACCGACCTCGACCTCGACGGCCTCTTCATCGCCATCGGCAACGACCCGCGCGTGCACCTCGTCCACGGCCAGGTCGACCTGACCTCGGACGGCACGATCGCCGTCCAGGGGCGCAGCTCGAAGACCAACCTGACCGGCGTCTTCGCCGCGGGCGACGTCATCGACGCCACCTACCGGCAGGCGGCCACCGCCGCGGCCTCGGGCACCGTCGCCGCGCTCGACGTCGAGCACTACCTGGCCTCGCTCGACCAGACCTTCCTGGCCGAGCAGACCGTCGGGTCGGCCGAGGGCGTCGAGACGTCCGAGTCCGTGGTCGCCTGACCCGCGCCTCCTGAAGCCAACCCAGATCACCCTGACGAAAGGAACACCATGAGCAGCGCCAAAGCAGTGACCGACGCGTCCTTCGAGGCCGACGTCCTCAATTCCGACAAGACGATCCTCGTCGACTTCTGGGCCGAGTGGTGCGGCCCGTGCCGCGCCGTCTCGCCGATCCTCGACCAGATCGCCGCCGAGCACGGCGACAAGATCGAGATCGTCAAGCTCAACGTCGACGACAACCCCCAGACCGCCATGAAGTACCAGATCACCTCGATCCCGGCCATGAAGGTCTACCGCGGTGGCGAGGTCGTCAAGACCGTCATCGGCGCCAAGCCCAAGCCGGCCCTCGAGGCCGACCTGGCGGAGTTCATCGCGTAGTCGACACCGACACCACGACGAGAGCCCGCCCAGCACACGCTGGGCGGGCTCTCGTCGTCCCCGGTCGGGACGGGCATAGTCTTGACCGATTCACCCTCTGACAGAACAGGGACACCGATGAGCGACAAGGGCACCAACCTCGACCCGTGGTACGACTCGTACGCCGACCGTACGGCCGGCCTCAGCGCCTCCGAGGTCCGAGCCCTGTTCGCCGTCGCCTCGCGCCCCGAGGTCGTCTCGCTGGCCGGCGGCATGCCGTACGTCTCCGCCCTGCCCCGAGAACTCGTCACGGGGGCCATCGACCGGGTCATGGCCGACGGGGGAGCGATGGCGATGCAGTACGGCAGCGGCCAGGGCACCCCGGCCATCCGCGAGCACATCATGCAGATCATGGCGATGGAGGGCATCCGCGGCAGCGCCGACGACGTCGTCGTCACCACGGGCTCGCAGCAGGCCCTCGACCTCGTCACCCGCCTCTTCGTGAACCCGGGCGACGTCGTGCTCGCCGAGTCGCCGAGTTACGTGGGCGCCCTGGGGGTCTTCAAGGCCTACCAGGCCGACGTCGTGCACGTCCCGATGGACGAGCACGGGCTCGTGCCCGAGGCCCTGCGAGAGGCCATCGCGGCCGTCACCGCTCGTGGGGGTCGCATCAAGTTCCTCTACACGATCCCGAACTTCCACAACCCGGCCGGTGTCACCCTCACGTGGGCCCGACGCGTCGAGATCCTCGAGATCTGCCGCTCGGCCGGCATCCTCGTCCTCGAGGACAACCCCTACGGGCTGCTCTACTTCGACCAGCCGGCCCCGCAGGCGATGCGCTCGATCGACGACGAAGGCGTCATCTACCTCGGGTCGTTCTCGAAGACGCTGGCACCCGGCTTCCGGGTGGGTTGGGCACTCGCCCCGCACGCCATCCGCGAGAAGCTCATCCTCGCCAACGAGTCCGCCACGCTCTCGCCGAACTCCTTCGGGCAGTTCGTCATCACCGAGTACCTCGACCAGGCCGACTGGCGTGGGCAGATCGAGACCTTCCGTGGCCTGTACCGCGAACGGCGTGACGCGATGATCTCCGCGCTGGGGGAGTACCTGCCGTCGCTCACGTGGAACGTCCCCGACGGCGGCTTCTTCGTCTGGGTCGGACTCCCGGCCGAACTCGACTCGAAGGCCATGCTGCCCCGGGCGGTGAAGGAACTCGTGGCCTACACCCCCGGTACGGCGTTCTTCGCCGACGGCGACGGGCGTCAGAACATCCGCCTGTCGTTCTGCTACCCGACGCCCGAGTCCATCCGCACCGGTGTCGCGCGCCTGGCGAACGTCGTCAACGGAGAACTCGACCTGCTGCGCACGTTCTCGACAGCGAGCCTGTCGAACCGCACCGCGCGCCCGCAGAGCGTCGTGGTGCCGCCGCCGAACACCATCTGACCAGCATTTTCATCGTCTCGTAGCCGTTCGGACCACGAGACGGTCCTGCGTCGTGACACGAAGAAGAGGTTCCACCATGGCATCGAGCGAACTGCGTACCGTCACCGTCCTCGCCGGCGGCATCTCGCACGAACGTGACGTCTCCCTCCGATCGGGGAGGCGCGTGGTCGACAGCCTCGTCACCCACGGCATCGAGGTCGAACTCCGCGATCCGGACGCCTCGTTGCTCGGACACCTCACCGCGTCACGTCCCGACGTCGTGTGGCCGGCCCTGCACGGAGCGAGTGGTGAGGACGGCGCCCTCCGCGGACTGCTCGAGGCGCTCGACGTGCCGTTCGTCGGCAGCACGGCGGCGGCCGCGCGACTGGCCTGGGACAAGCCGACCGCGAAGGAGCTCGCACGTCGCGCCGGTGTGTCCACACCGCGCGGCATCACTCTGTCTCACGACGCCTTCCGCGAGCTCGGCGCCGTCGGTGTGTTGGAGGCGATCGCCGACGAACACCCGGTGCCCGTCGTCGTGAAGCCCGCACGGGGTGGCTCGGCCCAGGGCGTCACGGTCGTCGACGACATCGGGGCTCTGCCCAGGGCCATGGTCGACGCGTACACGTACTGCGACGACGTCATCGTCGAACAGAAGATCACGGGCACCGAGATCGCCGTCGGGGTCATCGACACCGGTGACGGACCCCTCGCCCTGCCTGCCGTGGAGATCGTTCCTCGCCAGGGGTTCTACGGCTTCGAGGCGCGCTACAACGCGGGGGAGACGACGTTCTTCACGCCCGCACGGCTCGACGCCGTCGCGTCGGAGTCGGCGGCGCGGGCTGCCGTGGCCGTCCACGAGGCCCTCGGGCTGCGCCACTTGTCGAGGGTGGACCTGATCGTGGATGCCGCAGGGACCCCGTGGTTCCTCGAGGTCAACGTCCTGCCCGGACTGACCGAGACATCGCTCGTCCCGATGGCCCTGGAGTCCGCCGGGTACGAACTGGGCATGTTCTACGCCGCCCTGGCTGAGAAGGCCGTCACCGACCACCTCCGCTGACGACACGTGGTCGACGTTTCACGTGAAACGTCGGGCGGTCGGCGGGGTACTGCAAGCCCATGGTCGATCTTCTGGGCATACAGGTGCAATGAGTGGACGCACCCAGGATCATCGACGATCCCTGCACCTTCGTTGTCGTCTGCCCGTGGTCTGGACACAGAAGTAGCCCGTGAACTGTATGTTTTATCGAACCTCGACGGCTCCCTAGAAACCACGACGAACCATCAAACGTCGAGTCTGACGAATACGTCGGTGTTCATCAGGCCCGAGTTGGAACGTTGCCGCAGACGAAGTGCGACCGCCGCCAAGAGCGCCGTCATACAGGCACAGAGCCATGCATCCGGGCCTCCATGTCGAACCGCTCGAGGAAGATCTAGCATCGTCGCCCCCTCTAGCCCAGGTTCCAGAGTCCACTTTGCGTCACCACATGCCCAGGAAGTGCAGCTGCCAGTGCACGTACCTATGCCTGAGCTGCCCTGGAGGTGGGTCTGGCCCCGCGTCGACACGGTGCCTCTATCTCTACAGGGCCTGAACCTGCCTCTGTGCGAGCATGAGAACCTTCGCTTGCCCCCGCGTCAGTCCCCTCGCCCCCACAGGCAGTCATGCAACCACCTGCGCCCGCACCGCGGCGTACCCCTGCCCTCGCACTGCATCTGCGAGTGCGCGTGCGCGTGCGCGTGCAGTTCCCGCCTGCGACGGCGCCCTCAGCACTGCACCTGCCGTGCGCGTGCGCGTGCGCGTGCAGTTCGCGCCGGCGACCGCACCCTCCGCCCTGCACCTGCGCTCATGAAACGCCTGCACCTGCACCTGCACCTGCACCTGCACCTGCACCTGCACCTGCACCTGCACCCCAAGCCTACGGTGCCGCTTCGAAGACACCGGATCACGGCCGAAATCAGCACCGTGCCACTCCAACAGGAACTTTGCCTGCTCTTACCGCCAAAAGGACGCTCACGAACACCCTCTGGAGGAAGCCACTGTCAGATCCCCGCGCGGGAGAGGCCTATTGCGGGAAGACAGGCAGCACTGTTTCACGTGAAACGTCCCACCACAGCACCCTCACATGACGATCTTGTCCCATCAACAAGAACCGCCTCTACCGGCAAACGCAGGGGCGGTCGATGTTTCACGTGAAACCGATGCCGGTCAACGCTGTGGGCGACTAGTCACGACTCCTGGTCGTGTCCCAACTGGCCGAGGATGCGATTCAGGTCCTGCATGGACGCGAAATCGATGGTGATCGACCCCTTCCGAGCGCCCAAGGACACCTTGACCCGCGTCTCGAACCGGTCACCGAGGGTCTCGGCCACCTCGTCCAGATGAGCCTGATGTTTGCCGGGGGTGGCCGTGCGCGTCGACTTCGGCTTCGCGCTGCCACCTACAGCGATGGCCTCAGCAGCTCGCACACTGAGGTCCTCGTTGACGATGCGATCCGCGAGACGAGCCATGAGGACCGGGTCACCCGTGCTCAGGATCGCCCGCGCGTGGCCTGCGGTGAGGACGCCGGAGGCGACTCGCCGCTGGACGGCTGCCGGCAACCTCAGCAGCCGCAGGGTGTTCGTGATCTGGGGGCGGCTCCGACCGATGCGGGTCGCCAGTTCATCCTGGGTTATGCCGAAGTCGGCAAGAAGTTGCTGATAAGCGGAGGCTTCTTCGAGGGGGTTGAGCTCGGCGCGGTGCAGGTTCTCCAGCAAGGCATCACGCAGCATCGCGTCGTCGGCGGTGTCTTTGACGATGGCGGGGATCGTTGCGAGCCCCAGCTCTTTGGTCGCTCGCAGGCGCCGCTCGCCCATCACCAGCTCGTACTGTGCTGCTCCCTTGCCGCCGTTCTTGATCGGGCGGACGACGATGGGCTGCAGGACGCCCACCTCTCGGATCGAGGTCACCAACTCAGCGAGCTCTTCCGCGCGGAACTCGGCCCGAGGCTGCTGCGCGTTCGGAGTGATGTCCAGCGGATTCAGGTTGGCGAGACGAGCGCCCGGCACGGCGATGAGTTCGTCGGCCGTCTGCTGTGCCGTCGGGAAGAAGACGTCGACCGGGCGGTCCTGGCTCTCGTCGGAGACGGGGATGAGGGCGCCGATGCCGCGCCCGAGACCGGTTCGCTTGGTTGCCATTACTGGGGTGCTCCTCGACGTGCTAGTTCGGCGGCCGCCTCGAGGTACGAGATCGACCCGGGGGAGTTGGTGTCGTAGCTGATGACGGTCTGCCCGTAACCGGGGGCCTCACTGATCCTGACGGACCGGGGTATGAGAGTGTTCAGTGCCTCATCTGGGAAATGCTCGCGAACGTCGGCGACGACCTGCTGAGCAAGGTTCGTCCGGCCGTCGTACATCGTCAGCAGGATGCTCGACACCTTGAGCTTGGGGTTCAGGTGCTTCTCGATCAACTGGATGTTGCGCAGCAGCTGGCTCAACCCCTCGAGTGCGTAGTACTCGCACTGGATGGGGATGAGTACTTCACTGGCTGCGACGAACGCGTTGATCGTGAGCAACCCGAGCGACGGAGGGCAATCGATGAAGACGTAGTCGTAACGATCGCCGGCGTTCTCGGTCTTGCTGAGGTACTCGGACAACGCCCTGCTCAGTCGTTGCTCGCGAGCGACGAGTGAGACGAGTTCGATCTCGGCGCCGGCGAGATGGATGGTCGCGGGGATGCAGAAAAGCGTGTCGAACTCCGGGCTCTTCTGGACGACGTCCGCTACCTCGCCGTCGTTCACCACGACGTCGTAGACACTCGGGGTCTCTGCCCGGTGTTCCACACCGAGGGCCGTGGAGGCGTTGCCCTGGGGATCGAGATCGATGACCAGAACCTTGGCCCCACTCCGCGCAAGGGCGGCGGAGAGATTGACGGTGGTCGTGGTCTTGCCGACACCGCCTTTCTGGTTCGAGACGGTGATCACTCGAGTCGAGGCGGGCGACGGGAGCGGTTCGCGAGACAGGGCCTTCTTACGACGGTTCAGGTCGGCAAGCTCTCGAGCCAGGGGAGTGCTTCTGTCGTCGTCAGCCGAGGAACTCACTGAGGGTCTCCGTATCGCCATGTTTCACGTGAAACGACCTACCCGGAGGTGTGATCACGCCGCTGCGAGACGGCACGGTGATCATCGGGGATCGGAGACCGAGTCTATCGGCAGGCCCCGACAAAGACGGGGACCCGAGGTCCGCGTGCCTGCCGAACCACTTCGGTCGACACGGAGCGCAAACCCCGAGTAGTCGAACATGACCTGATCAAAGCCACATTACCGTCACTAACGCGGACCAGTCAGTCCAAGGTGGCGATGAACACCCGGGTCGTCTCGTCGACGAGCCCCACGCCCAGTTCACGAGCCTCGACGTCGATGAGGTGATGGCGGGCGATCACCTTGCGGGCGGCGGCGATCTCGTCGTCGACCCGAGCGCCCTTCATCAACAGCAGCTGCCCCCCGGTCTTCACCAGAGGCGCCGTCAGCGGGATCAGCTTGGAGAGGGCCGACACGGCTCGAGCGGTCGCCTGGTCGAGCCAACCCTCCAGCTGTACGTCCTCGGCACGGGCACGGACGACCTCGACGTTGTCGAGCCCCATTCGATCGGCTTCAGCCGTCAGCCAGTCGACGCGCCGTTCCATCGGCTCGATCAGGACGAGCGTGGCGTCCGGACGAGCAGCAGCGAGCACGAGTCCCGGCAGGCCGGCTCCCGACCCGATGTCCCCGACGCGACCCGCGACCAGCAGAGGTGCCAACAAGCCACAGTTGACGACGTGGCGGGTCCAGAGACGCGGCAGCTCGAGCGGTCCGATCAGGCCGAGTTCCTCGCCGTACTGGGCCAGGTCGGCCGCATAGCGGCGAACGACGTCGAGTCGGTCGCCGAAGATCGTCGCCGCGACGGCGGGCTCGACCTCGAGGGTCGACGTGTCGGTCATGTCGTCCGGCTCAGGGACGCGTGATGACGGTGTGACGGTCGCGGCCTTCGCCCTCGGACTCCGAGGTGAATCCCCGCGCCGCGACGATGTCGTGCACGAGTTTGCGCTCGTAGGAGGACATGGGGGGCAGGGCCGCCGAGGTGGCACCGTCCTCGAGCTTCGAGACCGCGTGGTCGACCAGGCGGCCGAGTTCCGTCTCGCGAGTGGCGCGGGATCCCCCGATGTCGAGGATGAGGCGGGAGAACTCACCCGTCTTGGTCTGCACCGCGATGCGGGTCAGCTCTTGGAGGGCGTTGACGGTGTCGGGCTTCGACAGGACGCGCAGCTTCTGCTCACCACTCGAGTCGACCGAGATGTACGAACGACCACCACGGACCTCGATGTCGATGTCGCCGTCGAAGTCGCAGATGTCGAGCAGCTCTTCAATGTAGTCGGCGGCGATGTCGCCCTCGTCGAGGACGTCGGCGGCGTCGTCCGAGGCGACCTGCGCCTCCCCGGTTTCGTTCGAGACGACGGCGTCGTCGTTCTCGGCGGCGGGCTCGACGATGTCGGTCGTGGAGTCGTCAGAGGTCATTTCTTGGGGCCGTTCTGCTTCTTGGAGCGGTTCTTGCCGACGGGCTGGGTCCGCTGGGTCGTCTTCGGCACCGCAGGCGCCGACTCGATCTCGGTCACGGTGATGCTCGGGAGTCCCTTGCGCTGCTGCTTGCGCGCGAGGCGCTCTTCGCGCGCCAGGGCCGCTTCGCTGCCGGGGGTGGGCATGTTGCGGATGACCAGGAACTGCTGGGCCATGGTCCAGACGTTCGAGGTGAGCCAGTAGAACATGACGCCGAGGGGGAACGAGAGGCCCGAGAAGACGAACACGAGGGGGAGGAAGTACAAGAGCATGCGCTGCTGCTTGAACATGGGGCTCGCCTTGGTCTCGGGCGACATGTTCTTCGAGACGATCTGCAGCTGCGTGATGAACTGCGAGGCGGTCATGATGACCACCATCGCTCCGGCCATCAGGCGGACCTCCCATGTGGTGGCACCCAGGAAGGTCTCTTTCAGGGGGGCGCCGAAGAGAGCCGACTCACCGAACGAGTTCGAGAGCGTCGCGTTCAGCAGGCCGATGCCCACCTTCTCTTGCTGCGCGTTGTGCAGCACGGTGTAGAGGCTGAAGAAGATCGGCATCTGGATCAGCAGGGGCAGGCACGAGCTGAGCGGGTTCGTCCCCGTGTCCTTGTAGAGCGCCATGGTCTCGCGCGACATGGCCTCGCGGCTGAACTGGTCGCGCTTGCCCTTGTACTTGTCCTGGATCTTCTTGAGCCGGGGCGCGATCTCCATCATGCGTCGCTGGCTCTTGATCTGGCGGACGAAGATCGGGATGAGGCACGCCCGGACCACGAGGACCAGGCCGACGATCGAGAGCACCCACGTGCTGCCGGCCGCGGTGTCCATGCCGAACGCCGTGAGGACGTTGTGGAAGCCGACGAGGATCGCCTCGACGACCCATCTCAGGGGCCAGAGGATGGTGCCGATGAAGTCCATGGTGTTCGGGTCAGCCCTTTCCGTGGCTCTGTGCGGCGATGCGGCCCGTCCCGAGGAGGTCGGGGGCGGTGGTGCCGGATCGCGGTGTCACGAAGCCGGACTTCGTGACGCGGTACTTCTGTGTACGGGGCTCCGGGACGTCGTCGACGCCTCCGGCTGCCCAAGGGTGACACCGGGCGATGCGCCAGCTGCCCATGGCCACGCCCCGCACGACGCCGTGCAGCTGGATGGCCTCGAGGGCGTACCGGGAACACGACGGGTAGTAGCGACAGACGTCGCCGTAGAGCGGGGAGACGACGGCGCGGTAGACGCGGAGGATGAGGACGCACGCGTTGCGGGGAAGCAACGCGACGAACTGCACCGCTCTTGTCACGCTCTCACGCCCCTGTCGACCACCTCGGAGATGTCCGACAGCAGGGTAGACCACGCAACGTCGGGGCTGCCTGGCAAGGCTCTGATCACGACGTCGAGCCCGCCGGGGATCGTCGGCAGGAGTTCGTGGCACACCCCCTTGAGCCGGCGCCGGACCGTGTTGCGGACGACCGCGTTGCCCACGGTCTTCGCCACGATGAAACCGAACCGGACCAGCTCGTCGTCACGACGCCGCACGTACACGACCGAATGCGCCGTGCCCGACTTGCGGCCACGGCGCACGGTGGTTCGGTAGTCGTCTGCGCGGACGATCCGGTTGGCCCGGGCCAACACGGAAGTGGCTACGCCGAGAGCTCGGTGCGGCCCTTGCCACGACGGGCGGCGAGGATCGCGCGGCCGGCACGCGTACGCATGCGAGCACGGAAACCGTGCTTCTTGGCCCGACGACGGTTGTTCGGCTGGAACGTTCTCTTGCTCATGGTGGTCCTCCAGGAAAGCGGACCAGGCCTGTTGCCACGATCCGAGAAGTCTTGTACAGCCAACGCGGCTGAAATCAACTGATTAAAAGTACGCGTGATCGGAGCCCGGGTCAAACGGCCGCTTCCCAGGAGGTTTGTCCACAGTGTTGAAAACTCTGATTGCGGACTCCACACCCCGTCGAACTAAGGTGGGTACTTCTCGCGGTACTTCCGCGTGACGACGGGGAACACGCAGCGATCCCGGCCCGAACGGCGCCAACCGATCGGTGGAGAAAGCTGTGCATAACTCGTCCCGCACTCGTACCCTTCGAACACCGTCGGGTGAACGCGACCCGCACGCGGAGGCGGCCGGATCCGTCCGCTGCCGAACCGCGAGAAAGAGACTCCAGTGGCGCACACCGTCGACCCGGTCCAGGACCTGTGGCGTTCCGTCCTCGCGACGCTGACGACCGACGACCGCATCACGCCGCAGCTGCACGGCTTCATCAGCCTCGTGGAGCCCAAGGGCGTGCTGGGCGGCACCCTCTACCTCGAGGTGCCCAACGACCTGACCCGCGGCATGCTCGAACAACGGATCCGTGAGCCCCTGCTCGAGTCCATCGCCGGGTTGGGCGACGCCTCCGTCTCGAGCTTCGCCATCACCGTCAACCCCGACATCACCCCGGACACCCTCACGCAGCAGGTCGAGCAGTCGGAGCCGGTCCACTACATCGAGGCGCCCTTCGTGCCGGCGCCCGTCGAGACGAGCGCGAGCGGGAAACGCAACGACTCCCGCCTGAACCCGAAGTACAGCTTCGACAACTTCGTCATCGGTGCGTCGAACCGATTCGCCCACGCCGCGGCCGTCGCCGTCGCCGAGGCTCCGGCCAAGGCCTACAACCCGCTCTTCGTCTACGGGGAGTCGGGGCTGGGCAAGACCCACCTGCTGCACGCCATCGGCCACTACGCCGAGACCATGTACCCGGGGATCCGGGTCAGGTACGTCAGCAGCGAGGAGTTCACGAACGACTTCATCAACTCGATCGCCAACAACCGGTCGAGCCTCTTCCAGCAGAGGTACCGAGAGATCGACATCCTGCTGATCGACGACATCCAGTTCCTGCAGGGCAAGGACAGCACCCAAGAAGCGTTCTTCCACACCTTCAACACCCTGCACGATCACGACAAGCAGCTGGTGATCACCAGCGACCTGCCGCCGAAGCACCTCACCGGCTTCGAGGACCGCATGCGTTCGCGCTTCGAGTGGGGCCTGATCACCGACGTCCAGGCTCCCGACCTCGAGACCCGCATCGCCATCCTGCGCAAGAAGGCCCAGAGCGAGAAGCTGCAGATCCGCGACGAGGTCCTCGAGTTCATCGCGACCAAGGTGTCGAGCAACATCCGTGAGCTCGAGGGCACCCTCATCAGGGTCACGGCCTTCGCCAGCCTGAACCGCACCGCCGTCGACCTGGCCCTCGTCCAGACCGTCCTCAAGGACCTGATCACGCTCGACGAGGACAACATCATCGCGCCGGTCGACATCATCAACCACACCGCGGACTACTTCAAGCTGACGGTCGACGACCTCTACGGATCGTCCCGCTCACAGGCCATCGCCACGGCCCGCCAGATCGCCATGTACCTGTGCCGCGAACTCACGAGCCTGTCACTGCCGAAGATCGGACAGCTGTTCGGCAACCGCGACCACACGACGGTCATGTACGCCAACAAGAAGATCAGCGAACTGATGAAGGAACGCCGGTCGATCTACAACCAGGTGACCGAACTCACCAGTCGCATCAAGCAGGACACCCGTTACAAGTGACGGGACGGCGGGCCAGGCCGGCCCGTCCTCCACGACCGTCCCGTCCGGGCGCCGACCACGTGTCGGCGCCCGTTCGTCGTTCCAGGGGGCGCTCGACGGGTCTGAGGGGGCCCTGGGGAGTCACGTTCCACACAGTGTGGATAACTTGTGGAAACTCGTGGATAACCGTGTCGACCTTGTTCACGGATCCGGGGGACCTGTGGGATCCCACTCGGAGCGACCGGCAGACCCCGAGCATTCTTGTCATTCGGTTCCACACGCCGTCCACAAGTCACACGCGTGTAGTTCCGCCGAGCCCCGGGGTTTTAAACAGGTTATCCACACTGTGCACAACGGTTAAGACTGTTAATCCTGGTTACAAGAAATTGATGGAGAGACAACCTTGTGGATCGATCCGGGCCCGGAGCTTCGGCTTTCGCCTCCCGGAAGGGCGGACCCCGATGCTGTGCCACTATTAACCGGCCATCCACGAGAGCGAAGTCGATAGGGGTCCCCGCGTGAAGTTCCAGGTCAACCGTGACGTCTTCAGCGATGCGGTCTCCTTCGCCGTCAAGCTGCTGCCCCAGCGCACCACCTTGCCGATCCTCAGCGGTGTCCTGATCGAGGCCGACGCCGACGGGCTCACCCTGTCGTCCTTCGACTACGAGGTCTCGGCCCAGACGAGCATCCCCGCCGAGATCGACGAACCGGGCACGATCCTGGTCTCCGGCCGACTGCTCGCCGACATCGCCAGCCGTCTGCCGAACGCGCCGGTCACCTTCTCCACCGAGGAGAACCGCATCTCGGTCAGCTGCGGATCCGCGAACTTCTCCCTGCTGAGCATGCCGGTCGAGGAGTACCCGACCCTGCCGACAGTCGGCGACCGTTCGGGCGTCGTGCCCGGCGACTCCTTCGCCCTCGCCGTCTCCCAGGTCGCGGTGGCGGCATCCCGCGACGACGTCACCCCGGTCATCACCGGCGTCCAGCTCGAGGTCACCGAGAACGCCCTCTCGCTCGTCGCCACCGATCGTTACCGCGTCGCCGTCCGAGGCATCGAATTCGATCCCGGCACCGTGGCGAGCACGACCACGACGACGGCACTCGTCCCGGCACGCACGCTGCAAGAGGTCGGCAAGACCTTCGGCAACGCCGGCACCGTCTCGGTCTCGATCACCGGATCCGACGAGCGCGAGCTCATCGCGTTCCAGGCGGACAACAAGACCGTCACCTCGTTGCTCATCAAGGGGAACTTCCCTCCGGTGAAGCGTCTCTTCCCCGACACCGTCGAGAACTACGCCGTGATCAACACGGCCGAGCTCGTCGAGTCGGTCCGCCGCGTCTCGCTCGTCCTCGAGCGCGAGGCGGCCCTCAGGTTCACGTTCACGATCGACGGCCTCACCCTCGAGGCCATCGGAAGCGAACAAGCGCAGGCGTCAGAGTCGATCGATGCGTTGTTGACGGGAGAGGACACGGTGGTCTCGTTGAAACCGCAGTTCCTCCTCGACGGTCTCGGAGCAGTTCATTCCGAGTTCGTCCGCATCTCCTTCACCAAGACGGAGAACCCGAACAAGCCCGGTCCCGTGCTGATCACCAGTCAGTCCTCGAAAGACCAGGCCGGTGCTGACAGCTACAAGTACCTGCTGCAGCCCAACCTCCTCCTGCGCTAAGAGCGCTCTGCCAGCAACGGTGCCGCCTCCGGGCCCCACCGCCACGAACAAAGGAACCTCATGCACATCGGCCTCGTCGGTCTCGGCAAAATGGGCAACAACATGCGCGCTCGCCTGCGCGACAGCGGCATCGAGGTGACCGGTTACGACGCGAACCCCGCCGTCTCCGACGTCGCCAGCCTCGCCGAGCTCGCCACCACGCTCCCCGCCCCCCGCATCGTCTGGGTCATGGTTCCCGCGGGCGACATCACCGCCGGCGTCATCGAAGAGCTCTCGAACGAACTCTCCGAAGGCGACCTGGTCATCGACGGCGGCAACTCGAAGTTCACCAGCGACTTCGCCAACGAGAAGCTCCTCGGCGGCAAGGGCATCAAGTACGTCGACGCCGGCGTCTCGGGCGGCGTCTGGGGCAAGGACAACGGCTACGGCCTCATGGTCGGTGGTTCCGCCGAGAACGTCGCCCTGGCGCAGCCGATCTTCGACGCCCTGCGCCCCGAGGGTCCTCGCGAGGAGGGCTTCGTCCACGCGGGCGACACCGGCGCGGGTCACTACGCCAAGATGGTCCACAACGGCATCGAGTACGCGATCATGCAGGCCTACGGCGAGGGCTACGAGCTGCTCGAGGCCCGAAGCGACCTCATCAAGGACGTCACCGGCACCTTCAAGGCCTGGCAGCGCGGCACCGTCGTACGTTCCTGGCTGCTCGAGCTCATGGTCCTCGCCCTCGAGGCCGACCCCAAGCTCGCCGAGATCTCGGGTTACGTCGAGGACAGCGGCGAGGGCCGCTGGACCCTCGAAGAAGCCATCAACCACGCCGTGCCGATGCCGACGATCAGCGCGTCGATCTTCGCGCGCTTCGTCTCGCGTCAGGGCGAGGGTTCGCCGACCATGAAGGCCGTCGCCGCACTGCGCAACCAGTTCGGCGGCCACGCCGTCAAGAAGGCCTAGCGCCTCCACCGGCCCGCGTGCGAGTACTGCATCTCAGCCTGACGGACTTCCGCAACTACACGTCTGCCGAAGTCAGCCTCGCGCGCGGGCCGAACCTCTTCGTCGGCAGCAACGGCCAGGGGAAGACCAACCTGGTCGAGTCCCTCGGCTACCTGTCGAGTCTCGGATCCCACCGGGTGTCGTCGGATTCGGCTCTCATCCGCCAGGGACGCGATTCGGCCGTCGTGCGGGCGCGACTACTCGCCGACGAGCGCGAACTGCTGGCCGAGGTACAGATCAACCGGTCGTCGCCGAACCGGGCGCAGGTCAACCGGGGGGCCATCAAGCCTCGCGAGCTTCCGCGCTACTTCACGAGCGTCCTCTTCGCTCCCGAGGACCTCGCGCTCGTCCGCGGCGAGCCGTCCGGTCGTCGTCGTTTCCTCGACGAACTCCTGGTGGCTCGGTCGCCCCGGTTCGCCGGCGTGCAGACCGACTACGACCGGGTGCTCAGACAACGCAACACGCTCCTGAAGTCGGCCCGCGCCTCCGGGGTGAAGGCCGGCCAGCTCGGCACGCTCGACATCTGGGACGAACGTCTCGTGGCCCTCGGCAGCGAACTCGTCGTCGCGCGTGACCGGCTCGCGGCCGACCTGGCCCCTGAGGTGGCTCGTGCCTACGCCGCGGTGGCGGGAGCGGACCACGCCGCACATCTCTCGACGGTGCTGAGCATCCGGGGCGCGACACCCGACGACGAGACGACCGCGGCCGAGGGGCCGACCGAGTCCATCCCCGCCGACCAGGTGCCCGACGTCTTCCGTCAGGCACTGGCCCGTGTCCGACCGACCGAGCTCGAGCGGGGACTGACGCTCGTCGGGCCGCACCGCGACGACCTCTTCCTCTCGCTCAACGGACTCCCCGCGCGCGGTTACGCCAGCCACGGCGAGTCCTGGTCGTTCGCCCTCGCGCTGAAGCTGGCCTCGGCCGCCGTGGTGCGGGTCGACTCGCCGACGGGCGACCCGGTGATCGTGCTCGACGACGTCTTCGCCGAACTCGACGGATCCCGTCGCGAACGTCTGGCCGACGCCGTCGCCGACTACGAGCAGGTGCTCATCACGGCAGCGGTCGAGGGCGACGTCCCCTCACGACTCAAGGCCCACACGGTCCGCATCGCCAAGGGGACGATCCTCGACGACGCCCCCGTCGTCGACGGTACGGGCGACGACGCGGTCGTCACCGCGCCGGCCGGCGACCAGGGGGCCGGCGACGAGGGGCCCGGCGACGCCGACGCCGAGGAGGCGCGGTGAGCGTCGACGACGCACCGCAGCCTCCGGCGTCCACGCCACCCGCGCCTCCTGAGCCCGAGGCGCAGCCCGACAGCGAGGCCCAACGGGTGTATCTGCGGTTCCGCCGGGTGTTCGGCGACCCCAACTCGCGGTCGCGCGACGCCCGGAAGCGCAAGTCGATCAAGTTGGGCTCCCCGAGCCAGCCCTTCGGCACGGGACGCGAGCCCCGGGGCATCGCCGACGTCCTCTCGGCCGTCACCAACGAACTCGGCTGGAACAGCCCGTTGGCCCAGTCCGAGCTGATGACCGCGTGGCCCGACATGGTGGGGGCGGAGCTGGCCGCGCACTCGGATCCGGTCTCGATCGACGACGGCACGTTGACCGTCCAGTGCGACTCGACGGCGTGGGCGACGCAACTGCGGCTGATGCGCACGCAGGTCACGACGACCATCGTGAAGAGGTACCCGGACGCGGGCATCCAGTCGGTGCGTTTCCTGGCACCCAACGCCCCGACCTGGAAACGCGGCCCCAGATCGGTTCCAGGGCGGGGCCCTCGCGATACTTATGGTTGACGAGGGTGAATCGTCCAAGTGCGGTGGGAAAATCCGTCTGAGGGCGGATTTCGCCCCGCGGCGGACAGGCCTGCGGTAGACTGGGAAGGTCGTCCGAGGGCCGCCCAGACAGCGGTCGCGACCGGTCGGCACATCTTCGTCCCGTCCGGCAGGAGCCCCCACGCACATGTCAGCTGATCCCACCGACGCCCAGCCCGACGACACCTACGGCGCCAGTGCGATCCAGGTCCTCGAGGGTCTCGAGGCCGTGCGCAAGCGTCCCGGCATGTACATCGGCTCGACGGGGCCCCGTGGTCTGCACCACCTGGTCTACGAGATCGTCGACAACTCGGTCGACGAGGCCCTGGCCGGCCACTGCGACCACATCGAGATCACCATGCGCGAGGACGGCGGCGTCCGCGTCGTCGACAACGGTCGTGGCATCCCGGTGGACGTCCACCCCGTCGAGGGTCGGTCGACCGTCGAGGTCGTCCTCACCGTGCTGCACGCCGGCGGCAAGTTCGGCGGCGGCGGTTACGCCGTGTCGGGTGGCCTGCACGGCGTCGGCAGCTCGGTCGTCAACGCCCTGTCGAGCGAACTCGACGTCGAGGTCCGCCGTCAGGGCAACGTCTACCGCCAGAGCTTCACCGACGGCGTGCCCGTCGCGCCGCTGGCCAAGGGCGAAGAGGACGACACCACCGGCACGACGATCACGTTCTGGCCCAACTCCGAGATCTTCGAGACCGTCGAGTTCGACTACGAGACGCTGCGCACCCGGTTCCAGCAGATGGCGTTCCTCAACAAGGGCCTCCGCATCGAGCTCAGCGACGAGCGCGTGCAAGAGGACGACGCCGAGCCCCGTCACGACGTCTTCCACTACGAGAAGGGCCTCGTCGACTACGTCGAGTACCTGAACACGACCAAGAAGGTCGAGACCGTCCACGACGACATCATCGCCTTCGAGCAGGAAGACACCGAGAAGAAGATCTCGCTCGAGGTCGCGATGCAGTGGAACACCTCGTACCAGGAGAGCGTCCACACCTACGCGAACACGATCAACACCCACGAGGGCGGCACGCACGAAGAGGGCTTCCGTGCAGCGCTGACCACGCTGATCAACCGTTACGCGCGCGAGAAGAACTTCCTCAAGGAGAAGGACGACAACCTCTCGGGCGACGACGTCCGCGAGGGCCTGACGGCCGTCATCTCGATCAAGCTCGGCGAGCCGCAGTTCGAGGGCCAGACGAAGACCAAGCTCGGCAACACCGAGGCCAAGTCGTTCGTGCAGAAGGTCGCCGGGTCGCAGCTGAACGACTGGTTCGACCGCAACCCCAAGCAGGCCGCCGAGATCGTCCGCAAGGGCATCCTCGCGTCGCAGGCCCGTCTGGCCGCGCGCAAGGCCCGTGAGCAGACCCGCCGCAAGGGCGTGCTCGAGTCGAACGGCATGCCCGGCAAGCTCAAGGACTGCCAGAGCAAGGACCCCTCGCGCAGCGAGATCTTCATCGTCGAGGGCGACTCGGCCGGTGGCTCGGCGGTCCAGGGGCGCAACCCCGAGACCCAGGCGATCCTGCCGCTGCGGGGCAAGATCCTCAACGTCGAGAAGGCCCGTCTCGACCGTGCCCTCGGCAACAACGAGGTGCAGGCCATGATCAAGGCCTTCGGCGCCGACATCGGAGAAGACTTCGATCCCGACAAGGCGAGGTACCACAAGATCGTCCTGATGGCCGACGCCGACGTCGACGGCCAGCACATCACGACGCTGTTGCTCACCCTCCTCTTCCGCTACATGCGGCCGCTGATCGACCTCGGCTACGTCTACCTGGCGCAGCCGCCGCTCTACAAGCTCAAGTGGAGCAACGCCAGCCACGAGTACGTGTACAGCGACGCCGAGCGCGACGCGGTGCTCGTGTCGGGTCGCGCGGCCGGCAAGCGCATCCCGAAGGAGAACGCGATCCAGCGTTACAAGGGCCTCGGCGAGATGGATTACAAAGAGCTGTGGGAGACCACGATGGACCCCGACACCCGCACGCTGCTGCAGGTGACGCTCGAGGACGCCGTGGCCGCGGACACCATCTTCGACACCCTGATGGGCGAGAACGTCGAGTCGCGCCGCAACTTCATCCAGCAGAACGCGAAAGACGTCCGCTTCCTCGACATCTGATGCGCGCCTCCGGCTGATCCGGAGCACGCCCGCGCCCCGACGAGCACCACGGGGCAGACCACGACAAACGGAGAATCATGGCCGACGAGCCGACAGACACCCCCGAGGGCACCGACGCCGAGGGTGCCCAGACCTTCGCCGAGGCACCGAAGCGCGACAGCATCGAGCAGGTCGACCTCCAGCTCGAGATGCAGCGTTCGTACCTCGACTACGCGATGAGCGTCATCGTCGGCCGGGCCCTGCCCGAGGTGCGTGACGGCCTCAAGCCCGTGCACCGCCGCGTCATCTACGCGATGTACGACGGTGGCTACCGCCCCGATCGCGCGTTCTCGAAGTGCTCGCGCGTGGTCGGCGACGTCATGGGCCAGTTCCACCCCCACGGTGACACGGCGATCTACGACGCGCTGGTGCGTCTCGTCCAGCCGTGGAGCCTGCGCTACCCGCTGGCGCTCGGCCAGGGCAACTTCGGCTCGCCCGGCAACGACGGCGCCGCCGCCCCGCGGTACACCGAGACCAAGATGGCCCCGCTCGCGCTCGAGATGGTGCGCGACATCGACGAGGACACCGTCGACTTCCAGGACAACTACGACGGTCGCACCCGCGAGCCGGCCATCCTGCCCAGCCGGTTCCCCAACCTGCTGGTCAACGGCTCGGTCGGCATCGCCGTCGGCATGGCGACCAACATCCCGCCGCACAACCTCCGCGAGGTCGCCTCGGGCGCACAGTGGTACCTCGAGAACCCCACCGCGACGCGTGAAGAGCTGCTCGAGGCGCTCATGCAGCGCGTCAAGGGCCCCGACTTCCCGACGGGGGCACAGATCCTCGGGGTCCGGGGTATCCAGGACGCCTACCGCACGGGCCGCGGTTCGATCACGATGCGTGCCGTCGTCAACGTCGAGGAGATCCAGGGTCGTACCTGCCTCGTCGTCACCGAGCTGCCCTACCAGGTCAACCCCGACAACCTCGCGATCAAGATCGCCGAGCTGGTCAAGGACGGCCGCATCGGCGGCATCGCCGACATCCGCGACGAGACCTCCGGTCGCACGGGTCAGCGCCTGGTCATCGTGCTGAAGCGCGACGCCGTCGCCAAGGTCGTGCTGAACAACCTCTACAAGCACACGAGCCTGCAAGAGAACTTCGGCGCGAACATGCTCGCGATCGTCGACGGCGTTCCCCGCACGCTCGCGCTCGACGGCTTCATCTCGGCGTGGGTCGACCACCAGATCGACGTCATCCAGCGCCGCACGCGTTTCCGTCTGAAGAAGGCCGAAGCCGACGCGCACATCCTGCGCGGCTACCTCAAGGCGCTCGACGCCCTCGACGAGGTCATCGCGCTCATCCGCCGGTCGCCGACCGTCGAGGAGGCGCGCGCGGGTCTCATGGACCTCCTCGACGTCGACGAGGTCCAGGCCTCGGCCATCCTCAACCTGCAGCTGCGTCGCCTGGCCGCCCTCGAGCGTCAGAAGATCCAGGACGACGCCGACAAGCTCGAGCGCGAGATCGCCGACTACCAGGACATCCTGGCCAAGCCGGAGCGTCAGCGCACCATCGTCAGCGACGAGCTCGCCGAGATCACCGACAAGTACGGCGACGACCGTCGCACCGAGATCATGTTCGGCTTCGACGGCGACATGAGCGTCGAAGACCTCATCCCCGAAGAAGAGATGGTCGTGACCATCACCCGGGGTGGCTACGTCAAGCGCACCCGCAGCGACAACTACCGCAGCCAGCACCGGGGCGGCAAGGGCGTCCGCGGAGCACAGCTGAGAGCCGACGACGTCGTGGACCACTTCTTCGTCACGACCACCCACCACTGGCTGCTGTTCCTCACGAACAAGGGTCGGGTCTACCGCGCCAAGACCTACGAGCTGCAGGAGGCCGGCCGCGACGCCAAGGGCCAGCACGTGGCCAACCTGCTCGCCATGCAGCCCGACGAACAGATCTCGCAGGTGCTCGACATCCGCGACTACGAGGTCGCGGACTACCTCGTGCTCGCCACCCGCGACGGCCTGATCAAGAAGACCTCGCTGACCGAGTACGACACGAACCGCACCGGCGGCATCATCGCGATCAACCTACGCGACGACGACGAACTCGTCTCGGCTCTGCTGGTCGACGAGCACGACGACCTGTTGCTCGTCTCGCGTCACGGCATGTCGCTGCGCTTCACGGCCACCAACGAGTCGCTGCGCCCCATGGGCAGGTCGACCTCGGGCGTGAAGGGCATGACCTTCCGTGACGACGACACGCTGCTCAGCGCCTCCGTCGTCGGTGAAGAGGGCTACGTCTTCGTCGTCACCGAGGGCGGCTACGCCAAGCGAACGGCCGCCGACCAGTACCGCGTCCAGAACCGTGGCGGTCTCGGCATCAAGGTGGCGAAGCTCGCGGAGGCGCGGGGAGACCTCGCCGGTGCCCTGATCGTCGGCGAGGACGACGAGGTGCTCGTGGTGCTGTCCGGCGGCAAGGTGGTCCGCTCCGCCGTCTCCGAGGTGCCGGCCAAGGGCCGTGACACGATGGGCGTCGTCTTCGCCCGCTTCGCGAGCGACGATCGCATCATCGCCGTGGCCCGCAACAGTGAGCGCAATCTCGCGGCCGAGGTCGACGAGAGTGCGGACGCCGTGGCCGAGGCCGTAGTGTCTGTCGAGTCCGTCGAGTCCGTCGACGCCGACACCGAGATCCCCACGACCGACGTCACGTCGGTCGATGCCGAGTCGACCGACGACGAGGCCCCCGGAACCGCCGGAGAGGAAACGAACAATGAGTAGTGTCGCCGAGAGACTGCAGAAGAAGGCGAAACGACCGTCCGGCACCAAGCAGGTCCGTCTCAAGCTGGTCTACATCGACTTCTGGTCGGTCGTGAAGCTGGCCTTCCTGATCTCGGTCGCGATCGGCATCATCACGGTCGTCGCCACCTTCCTCATCTGGGCGATCCTGAACCAGACCGGCATCTTCGACGACCTCGACGCCCTGCTGCGGGACATCCTCGGCGACTCGAGCTTCTCGATCCAGGACACCTTCAACGTCGGCCAGATCATGCTCTTCTCGATCGTGGTGGCCATCCTCAACGTCGTCGTCGGCACGGTCCTCGGGGCCATCGTCGCCGTCCTCTACAACCTGAGCGTGCGCATCACCGGCGGTCTCCTCGTCGGATTCACCAACAACTGATCCACATTTCGAGTCGGTTGAACCCGCCGATTCGAGTTCGCCGTCGTGGTGCTGTAGGCTTTACGACGGTCCGGGGGCTATAGCTCAGGCGGTTAGAGCGCTTCGCTGATAACGAAGAGGTCATAGGTTCAAGTCCTATTAGCCCCACGCAGTACCGGTCTCACATCACGCGCGTCTCCTGACGCGCAGGGTGGTGAGATCGTGCTCGTTCCCCCGGTGACCGGGGGGTCGGGGCCTTAGCTCAGTTGGTAGAGCGCCTGCTTTGCAAGCAGGATGTCGGGAGTTCGATTCTCCCAGGCTCCACTGGATTGCCTTGCCCCTGTCCGCTGACTCCGTCAGTGGACAGGGGCAATTCTCTTGTGCTGGTCTGGGGGCCCTCCGGGCCCGTGTCGGCTTCGCCGACGTGCGTGCAACGTTGGGCCTGAGGCAGTGTCTGTGCTGGTGCTGGTGCTGGTGCTGGGGCTAGGGCCGGATCAGCGTCGAATGCTGCAGTCGTCGGGGGCAGGGACGACGAAGGGCCCGCCTCCGGGGAGACGGGCCCTTCGTGGGGGGTGTGGGGGACTACGCCTTGGTGTCGGCGTCGTCGTCGGCGACCCAGAGCTCGTCGTCGGCACGAAGCGTCTGCACGGCCGCGAACACGAGGGCACCGAGAGCGACGACGCCCACGCCGATCAGCAGGACGCCGCCGACGCCGGGGCCCGACTTCTGCTGGCGCGGCACGTACTTCGCCGCGGCCTTCTTGCCCTGCTTCTTGGCGTTCTTCACGGCCTTCGCGACCTTCGGGTCGTTCGCGAGATCGAGGTTGCCGAGAGCCGACGAGAACGCCGGGTAGACGTCGTGCTTCAGGCGGTCCTGAGCGACCGACGCGTAGTGCGAGCCGGTCGAGAGACCCTGCGAGACCACGGGGCGGACGTTCGAGTCCACTGCGTGCTTGATCTGGGGGACGACCTTCTTGTTCGCGATCTTGACGGCGTCGTCGCGGTAGCCGCCGATGACCTTGCCGGCGTGGTCGATCACGCCGCGCTGCTCACCCCACACCGCCACAGCGTGCTTCTTGAACTTCTTGAGTTCTTTCTTCTGCTTGCGTGACAGGGCCATGAACGTTCCTCCAACGAGTAGGCAGTGGAGCCAGAGTTGCTGGCCCGTCCCAGTGTGGCACGGAGGTTCCTGACAGGTCACGGAACGGTGCCTGGGGAGTCGCTGGTGCGTCGAGGTGGCTGTGGAAGAATGACGACATGTCAACGCACACCGCTGTCGCCACCCTCACCACCAACCACGGCACCATCAAGGTGAACCTCTTCGGCGACCACGCCCCGAAGACCGTCGCCAACTTCGTCGGTCTCGCCACCGGCACCAAAGAGTGGACCCACCCGGCCACCGGCAAGGTCAGCACCGACAAGCTCTACGACGGCGTCGTCTTCCACCGCATCATCAAGGACTTCATGCTGCAGGGCGGCGACCCGCTCGGCCAGGGCGTCGGCGGGCCCGGCTACCAGTTCGACGACGAGATCCACCCCGAGCTGAACTTCAACGCCCCCTACATCTTCGCGATGGCCAACGCCGGCTCGCGCGGCGGCAAGGGCACCAACGGTTCGCAGTTCTTCATCACGACGGTTCCGACCCCGTGGCTGCAGGGCAAGCACACCATCTTCGGCGAGGTCGCCGACGACGAGTCCAAGAAGGTCGTCGACGCGATCGAGGCCGTCAAGACCGACGCGCGCGACAAGCCCCTCGAGGACGTGGTGCTCGAGAGCGTCACCATCGACGAGGTCTAGGTGACCGATCCGCACGATCGCTCGAACTTCTGCTATCGGCACCCCGACCGGCAGAGCTTCGTCCTCTGCCAGAGGTGCGGTCGCACCATCTGTGGCGAGTGCCAGACGCCCGCCGCGGTGGGGGTCCACTGCCCGGAGTGCGTGAAGGAGGCGCGGGGCAACGCACCGCGCCTCCAACCGCAGGTGGTCGGTCGGGTCCGTAGCGCGTCTCGGCGAGGCGCCCCCGTCGTCACCTACGGCATCATCGGCGTGACCGTCGCGGTGTTCCTCTTGCAACTCGTGACCGGTACGGGCAACGGCGTGGTCACGCGGGCCCTGGCGTTCTACCCGCCGCTCGAGATCGTGCAGCCCTGGCGCGCCGTCACGACGATGTTCGTGCACGGGAGCGTCCTGCACATCCTCTTCAACATGTACTCGCTGTACATCTTCGGGGCAGAACTCGAACGTCAGTTGGGGCGAGGTCGGTTCGCCGCCCTCTACTTCCTCTCGGGGATCGGCGGCTCGGCCGCTGTCGCCCTCCTGGCACCGGGAAGCTTCGTGGTCGGTGCCTCCGGGGCCATCTTCGGCCTCATGGCGGCGTTCTTCGTCATCGCCCGCAGCCTCGGTGGTCGCAGCATTCAGCTCCTGGTGCTGGTCGGCATCAACCTCGCGATCGGGTTCATCGTGCCCGGCATCGCGTGGCAGGCCCACCTCGGGGGCATCGTCGTGGGCGGGGCGATAGCGTTCCTGTTCTCGAAGACCCGTCACCGGTCGAAGCACGCCGTGCAGATCGCGGTGCTCGTCGCGATCGGCGTGATCGTCGTCGCGGTGCTCCTGGCCAGATCGGCCCAGCTGGTCGGGCTGTTCTAGACCACGCGGACGGTGAACGACGAGAGGCGGCTCCCCATCGGGGAGCCGCCTCTTCTCGTCGGCCGACGCGATCTCATCCGCCCGAGTTATCCACAGGAAAGTTATCCACAGGGTTTCCCACAATGGGGATAGTTACAGGCGTGTAAGTTCGAAGGTGCGTTCTAGCGCCACCGGGTGGTCATCAAGAACCCGATGAACATGATCCCGAAGCCGACCAAGATGTTCCACGAGCCGAGCGAAGCCACCGGGAGGGTGCTCTGGCTGACGTAGAACACCACGATCCA
This sequence comes from Frigoribacterium sp. ME-P-080, assembly GCF_030209595.1. Classification (NCBI taxonomy): domain Bacteria; kingdom Bacillati; phylum Actinomycetota; class Actinomycetes; order Micrococcales; family Microbacteriaceae; genus Frigoribacterium; species Frigoribacterium sp. ME-P-080. The sequence continues at coordinate 206,221 of NZ_JARVRR010000001.1, read as the reverse complement.
CGCGAGACCGACGAGCATGAAGCCGAACATGACCGGCTTGAACCACACGGGGTTCGGCGCGTCCTCTGCGGTGCGGGCGGGCTTCGTGCTGCGGTTCGTGTCTTTGGCCATGGCGCACAGTGTACCGTGAGGCCCTTTTCGGTCCTGGGAGGGTCGCCGCGTCCGTCCCCGGGTACGCCCGCGTTCTCCACATGCTCTCCACACGTTGTCCACCGGTGGTCGCCACAGTCTCCGGGGGAGCGGAGCCCGCCTAGAATCGAGTCATGACGGACCACGGGGGCGAGGCCCAGCTCTCGAGACGCACGAAACGTCGCCGTCGATCCCGCGCCTCCTTCGTCAGCGTCCTCGGAGAACTGCTCATCACGGCCGGCGTCCTGGTGCTGCTCTTCATCGGGTGGCAGCAGTGGTTCAACGACCTCGTCGTCGCCGACGCCCACAAGGGCGAGGCGGCACGGCTGAGCGAGCAGTTCGACCAGGCGGCGACTGCGGCCCCCGAGCCGTCGTCCGACGGCTCGTACGGTGAACCGCCCGTGGGGGCGGCGCCCGGCGAGGCCGAGGAGTTCGCCAACTTCTACGTCCCACGGTTCGGCGCCGACTACGCGGTCCCGATCGCCGGGGGGACGAGCACCGTGCGAACCCTCAACAAGATCGGCATCGGCCACTACGACGAGACGCAGATGCCCGGCCAGGTCGGCAACTTCGGCATCGCCGCCCACCGGACCACCTACGGGGCGCCGTTCAACGAGATCGCCGACCTGCAAGAGGGCGACAAGATGTACGTCCAGACCCAGGACGGTTGGTTCACGTACTCGTTCCGCAACCTGCAGTACGTCCAGGCCACGCAGGTCTCGGTGCTGCAGCAGGTGCCCGACGCTCCCGACGTGTCGGCGACCTCGGGCGACCGCCTGATCACCCTGACGAGCTGCAATCCGATGTTCACCGCCCAAGAACGCATCGTCGCCTACGGTGTGTTCGACTCGTGGCAGCCGCTGTCGGCCGGCGTACCCGCCGAGCTCGCCGCTGCCGGAATCGGAGGCTGACCGTGTACGCCGCCCTCTGGCGCATCCTGCCCGGACCCTGGTGGGTCAGGCTCGTGCTCGTGCTCGTCCTGATCGCCGCCGTGCTGTTCGCCCTCGTCGAGTGGGTCTTCCCCTACGTCAACGAACTCCTGCCCACCCCCGACGTCACCGTGGAGCAACCATGACGCGCATCCTCGTCCTCGACAACTACGACAGCTTCGTCTACACGCTGAACGGGTACCTCCAGCAGTTGGGTGCCGATACGGACGTCGTCCGCAACGACGCGTTCGACGCGGCCGACACCGCCGACCGCATCGCCGAGTACGACGCCGTGCTGCTGTCGCCTGGCCCGGGGACCCCCGCTGCCGCCGGCGTCTCCATCGACGTCGTGCACGCCGCGCTGGCGGCCGACAAGCCGCTGCTGGGCGTCTGCCTCGGGCACCAGGCCATCGCCGAGGCGCTGGGGGCCACCGTGACGCACGCCGACGAACTGATGCACGGCAAGACGTCGAAGGTCGAACACGACGACAGCGCGTTCTACGACGGGGTCCCGCAGCCGTTCACCGCGACGCGGTACCACTCGCTCGCCGTGGTGGACGAGACGGTGCCCGAGACGCTCGAGGTGACCTCGCGCACCACGGGCGGCGTCATCATGGGCCTGCAGCACCGTTCCGCGCCGGTCTACGGCGTGCAGTTCCACCCCGAGTCGGTGCTGACCCAGGGCGGTTACCAGATGATCGGCAACTGGTTGTCGGTCGCCGGCTTGCCGGGGGCAGCCGTGACGGCCCGGGGGCTCGACCCGCTCGTCGACCTGGGCTGAACGTCCGAGCCCGTCGTCCGGACGTCGAGGTCCGAGCGACGTGCTCTCGGCGTCTCGCTCCGAGCGGCGAACTGGCTTCGTCGGACCTCGGCGTCGCTCCGTGGCTTCTGCGAGGGCTCAGCCGGTGCAGATGCGCAGGGTGACCGCCGAGCCCTGAGCCACGTCGCCGGGCGGGACGCTCATGCCCGACACCGTCTCACCGGTGCAGCCGGGGTCGGCCTGCGGGGTGACCGCCAGACCGAGCTGGTCGCGCAGGGTCGTGATGGCTTCTTCCGACGGCTGGCGGGTGACGTCGGGAAGCTGCACGAGACCGTTGGACACCACGATGTCGACACCCGAGCCGAGAGCGACCTGCGCAGCCGCTGCCGGATCGGACGAGAGGACGGACCCCTCGGGAACGGTGGGCGAGTAGTCGGAGCTCTGCTGGCCCCGTTCGAGACCAGCATCGGTGATGGCCTGCCAAGCGGCGTCGACGGTCTGACCGGTGACCGACGGCATGGCGACGAGTTGGGGCCCCGACGAGACGGTCACCGTGACGGCGAATTCTTTCGGGACGGACGTGCCGGGCTCCGGATCGGTCGACACGATGTCGCCGGCGTCGATCGTCGGGCTGGTGGCGTCGGCACGGACGACCGTCAGGCCCAGGTCGTCGAGGCGGGCGGATCCGGTCTCGAAGCTGACCCCGACGAGGTCGGGGATGCGAGACGACTGGGCGTTGTCGACGGTGGGAGGCGTGAGGTTGACCACCCAGAAGACGACGGCGACGATGACGACGGCCACGAGCACGATGCCCGCCCAGATCCAGGCGACGGGCGGCCGGGTCTGCGTTCGTTGGGGCCGTCCGGTGTCGTCCGACTGCAGTTCTTTCAGCGCGGCCTCGCTGCCCGCATTCGCGTGCGGGTTGACGCCGAAGAGCGTGGAGCCGGCGTCGACCGCGTGCGGCCGGCGGGCCGGAGCACGACCGGCGCCCGCGGCTTCGAGGTCGTCGCGGAACTCGGCGGCACTCTGGAAGCGGTCGAAGCGGTCTTTGGTGAGCGCGTGCAGGACGACGGCGTCGAGCGCCGGACTGACCTGTCGCTCGAGCGTGCTCGGGGGGACGGGAGGCTCGCTGACGTGACGGTAGGCGACCGCGACGGCGCTGTCGCCGGTGAAGGGCGGCTTGCCCGTGAGCAACTCGAAGAGCATGACGCCGGTCGAGTAGAGGTCGGTGCGGGCGTCGACGGTCTCGCCGCGCGCCTGCTCGGGGCTGAAGTACTGCGCGGTGCCGAGGATGGCCGTCGTCTGCGCGACGGTGGCCGCCGAGTCGCTGATGGCGCGGGCGATGCCGAAGTCCATCACCTTGACCTGGCCCGAGTTGGTCAACATGACGTTGCCGGGCTTGATGTCGCGGTGGACCACGCCCGCCCGGTGCGAGTACTCGAGGGCCGTCAGCACGCCCGAGGTGACCCGCACGGCCTCGTCGGGGTCGAGTGGGCCTTCGGCGACGATGTCCTTGAGCAGACGCCCCTCGACGTACTCCATGACGATGAAGGGGACGACCACGTCGAGCCCGCGGCGGTCGCGGACGACCTCTTCGCCGGCGTCGAAGACCCGGACGATGGTCGGGTGGGCCATGCGGGCGGCGGCCTGGGCCTCTTGGCGGAACCTCGACCGGAAGGCCGGATCGGTCGCGAGGCTGGGCTTCATCAGCTTGACGGCGATCTTGCGGCCGAGTCGGGCGTCGGTGCCGACGTGGACGTCGGCCATGCCACCGCGGCCGATCAGGTCACCGATCTGGTACCGGTTGGCGAGGAGATGGATGCTCTCTCTCACACCTTCAGCCACGCCTGTTCTCCCAACGACCCACCCCTGTCTGGCGACACGGTCGGAGCCAGTGTACCGGGGCGGTAGCCCCCGGACTGGGTACGGACCTAGGCCGAAGGGATGATTGTCAGGGCTTCGTGACCCCGGTCGTCTGCACGACCGGGGTCACGATCGGACCTACTGAGGGTCGGTGCCCTCCGAGGGGCTCGGGGCCGGTGACGTGGCCGGGGCCGTCACCGTGATGGTGACTCCCGGCGACGGCTCGGACGCGATCTGACCGCAGTTGGCCACGTAGCTGACCGTGAGGTTGCCGGCAGCCGAGGCGGTCACCGTGAGGGACGTCGCGTTGGCACCGAGGCCCCCGGCCGACTGACCCGAGGTGTCGGTCCCGCCGGTGATCGTGTACGAGTAGCCCGTCAGCGAGTAACCGGTCGGGCACCCCGTGTAGGCGGGCCAGTTGATGGTGGCGGTGTCGCCGGCCTCGATCTGGCCCGGGGTGGCGGTGGGCGTCGAGGGCTGGGCAGGGGTCGGGGCCGCGCGGTAGATGTAGATCGTCACCGACGAGCCCTTCTCGAGGGCACCCGTCGGGTCGATGCTGGCGACGGTGCCGACCTGGTCGGGACTCGGGGCGCTCGACCCGGCGTCGGCCGAGTCGACCTGCAGGCCGAGTTCTTCGAGGGAGGCGCGGGCGGCGGCCTCGGTCAGTCCCACGTAGTCGCCCGAGGACACCGTCACGGACGTCGGGGTCGGGGTGGGCGTCGGAGTCGTCCGGGTCGGCGTCGGCGTGCTGCTCGAGGTCGTCGGCGCGGGCGCGGGATCGTCGGTGTTGCCGATCGCGAAGACGATGCCGACGACGAGGGCGATGACCGCCAGGACGGCGAGGACGATCAGCGGCCAGAACCACGGACTGCGCTTCTTCTCGTCGGGTTCGTCGTCGCCGTCGCGCAGGGCGTCGGGATCAGCCGAACCGGCCACGTAGCCCGCGGCAGCACCGCCGGCGGCGCTCTGGGCACGGGTGGCCATCGGATCGAACAGTTGCGTCGTGGCGTCCTGGGCGTTGAAGGCCTGGGTCGCCGTGTCGGCGGGCGTGGCGGCGACGGCGCCGATCGCCGGGACGGCGACGGTCGCGGCGGCCACGTCGCCGCGGCGGAGGGCCCGAGCGGCCTGGGCGAGGGCCGATGCCGTCGCCGGCCGTTCGCCCGGCTTCTTGGCGATGCAGGACAGGACGAGACGACGAACGGGTTCGGAGACCGTCGACGGGAGGTCGGGCGGCTGTTCGTTGATCTGTGCCATCGCGATGGCGACCTGGGACTCGCCCGTGAACGGTCGACGACCGGCCAGGGCCTCGTAGGCGACGATGCCGAGCGAGTAGATGTCGGTGCTGGGGGACGCCGGGTGGCCGCTCGCCTGCTCGGGCGAGAGGTACTGCACGGTGCCCATGACCTGGCCCGTGGCCGTCAGCGGAACCTGGTCGGCGATGCGTGCGATGCCGAAGTCGGTGATCTTCACCCGGCCGTCCGGGGTGACGAGCAGGTTGCCGGGCTTGATGTCGCGGTGCACGAGACCTGCGGCGTGGGCGGCCTGGAGGGCCGAGGCGGTCTGCGCGACGATGTCGAGGACCTTGTCGGTCGGCAGGACGCGGTCGCGCTCGAGGACCGTCGACATGGCCTCGCCGGGGACGAGCTCCATCACCAGGTAGGCGCTGCCCTCTTCTTCGCCGTAGTCGAAGACGTTCGCGATGCCCTCGTGGTTGACCAGGGCCGCGTGACGGGCCTCGGCGCGGAAGCGCTCGAGGAATCCGGGATCGCCCAGGTACTCGTCCTTGAGGATCTTGATGGCGACCGTGCGGCCGATGACGAGGTCGGTGGCTTCCCAGACCTCGCCCATGCCGCCGATGGCGACTCGGGTCGACAGCTGGTAACGCCCACCGAAGGTGACTCCGCCGGATGGTCTCATTTGTTCAGCACCGCCTCTAGTACTTTCTTCGCGATCGGTGACGCGACACTGTTGCCGAATGCGGACTGGCCCTGTCCGCCGCCGTTCTCGACGACGACCGCGACCGCGACCTCGGGGTCAGCAGCAGGCGCGAACCCGGTGAACCAGAGGGTGTACGGCTCGCCGGGGCCGTTCTCGGCCGTTCCTGTCTTGCCGGCGACGTCGACGCCGTCAATTCTTGCATTGCTCGCCGCACCGTTCGCGACGTCCTGCACCATCATGTCGGTCATCGTGGCCGCAGTCTGGGAGCTGATGGGCTTGCCGTACTCCGAGGGCGAGAAATCCTCGACCGGGCTCAGGTCGGGGTTCAGGACGCTCTCGATCAGGGTCGGGTTCATCTCGGTGCCGCCGTTGGCGATGGCGGACGAGACCATGGCCATCTGCAGGGGCGTCACGCGGTCGGAGCCCTGCCCGAAGGACTGCAGCATGAGGGTGGCGTCGTTGATGGCCTGGCCCTTGGAGTCCTCGATGGGGAACTGGCTCGGCGTGACGGCCTGGGGGACGCCGATGGAGTCGTCGCCGAAGCCGAACTTCTCGGCCTGCTCTTGCAGGGCCTTCGCACCGAGGGCCTGGCCGAGTTGCGCCATGGGGATGTTGCACGACAGGCGGAGGGCGGTTGCGATGGTGGCCGTCTCGCCGCCGCCGCAGCTCCCGCCCTCGGCGTTGTTGATGTTCGTGCTGGTGCCGGGCAGCGTCAGGGTCGACGGGTTGGGGAAGGCGCTGTCGGGCGTGTAGTCGCCGCTCTCGAGCGCAGCCGCCGTCGTGATCAGCTTGAAGGTCGACCCCGGTGCGTACAGGTCGCCCTGGATCGCCCGGTTCTGCAGCGGAGCCGAGGGGTCGGCGATCAGCGAGTCGTAGGCGTCGGTGACGGTCTGACGGTCGTGGCTGGCGAGCGGGTTGGGGTCGTAGCTGGGCTTCGAGACCATCGCGAGGATCTTGCCGGTCTTCGGGTCCATCGCGACGACCGAGCCCGAGTTCGAGCCGAGGGCGTCGTAGGCCGCCTGCTGGACGGTGGGGTCGAGGGTGAGGTTGACCGTGGCCCCCTCGGGGTCCTGACCCGTGAGCAGCGAGTTGACCTGGTCGAAGAACTGCGAGTTCGCGTTGCCCGTGAGGTACCGGTTCATGGCGTCCTCGATGCCTCGGGATCCCTGACCCAACGTGTAGTAGCCGGCGACGGGTGCGTAGAGGTCGGGCTGCGAGTAGGTGCGCTGGAACTCGTACTGGTCGTCGACGGGGGTCGACTGCGCGATCGCCTGGCCGCCGACCAGGATGGGACCGCGCTGCGCCGAGTAGCTGGCGAGCAGGGCCCGCGAGTTGCGGGCGTCGGCGTTCAGCGCGTCGGCCTGGAACGCCGTGATGTAGGTCGTCGAGAGGAAGAGCGCGACGAACATGGCGAGCACCACGTAGCTCACGCGTCGGAGTTCTTCGTTCATCAGCCGATCACCAGCCTCGGTTGGTTGCGCACGGAGTCGGACAGTCGCAGCAGCAGGGCCACGATGATCCAGTTGGCCACGAGCGACGAGCCGCCCGCGGCGAGGAAGGGAGCGGTGAGGCCCGTGAGCGGGATCACCCTCGTCACGCCACCCATGACCACGAAGACCTGCAGGGCCACGACGAAGGCGACGCCGACCCCGAGCATGCGACCGAAGTCGTCCTGACCCACGAAGCCGATGCGGAACCCGCGGGAGACGAGCAGGAGGTAGAGCGCCAGGATGGCGAAGAGCCCGGTGAGGCCGAGTTCTTCGCCGAGCGACGCGAAGATGTAGTCGCTCTCGGCGAGCGGGGTGGTCTGCGGACGGCCCTGACCGAGCCCCGTGCCGATCAGTCCGCCGTTCGCCAAGCCGAACAGACCCTGCACGAGCTGGAAGGACCCGCCGACGGCGTCGTACTCGGACTGGGCGAAGGGATTGAGCCAGGCGGCGAAACGGCCCTGCACGTACCCCAGGAAGGTGCTGGCGATCAGGGCCCCTCCGAGGAAGAGGCCGACGCCGAGCACGATCCAGCTCGCGCGCCCCGTGCCCACGTAGATCATGACGAGGAACAGCCCGAAGTAGAGCAACGAGGTGCCGAGGTCGCGCTGGAAGATCAGGACGCCCATGGCGACGAGCCAGACGATGAGGATCGGCCCGAGGTCGCGTGGTCGCGGGAACCGCATGCCCAGGATCTTCGGCCCCATGAGCGAGAGGTTGTCGCGGGCGGTGACGAGGTAGCCGGCGAAGAAGATGGCCAGCGTGATCTTGGCGATCTCGCCCGGCTGGAACGAGAACGGTCCGATGTCGATCCACACGCGGGCGTTCAGCCCCTCGCGGCCGATGCCCGGCAGGAGGGGCAGCAGCAGCAGCACGATCGACACGAACATCGCGATGTAGCGGTACCGCGAGAGCACCCGGTAGTTGCGGATCACGAGCAGCACGGCGAGGGCGATCACCATCGCGAGGACGGTCCAGACCATCTGCTTGATGCCCAGCGCGCCCCAGCCCTCACGCCCCTCGGCCAGGTCGAGGCGGTAGATCATCGCGATGCCGATGCCGTTCAGGGTGACGGCGATCGGCATGACGAACGGGTCGGCCTCGCGGGCGACGACCCGCAGGACGACGTGGAAGATCAGGGCCAGGCCCAGCACCATCGAGCCGGCGATCAGCACGGTCGGGTCGACCTCGCCGGTCGCACCGAGCTGGACCAGCACCATCGCTCCGGCGGCGACGCCGCAGGCGATCAGCAGCATGAGCAGTTCGAGGTTGCGGAGGCGCGCGGGTTCGCGCAGGCGCAGCGAGATAGCCTGCGTCATGTTCGTGGGACGCGAGGCCTTCGCGGACGGCTTGCGCGCGCCTCCTACGCGACCGATGACCTCGGTCGCGTCACCACCGGGTGCGTCAGGGGTTGCTGGCATCGGCCAACCTCTCGACGATGGCCCTGGCGTCCGCGAGGGAACCGGCGTTGATGGTGTCCTCCACGGTGGTCTGCGTGTAGTTCGGCAGGTCGTCGACCTGGACGTCGGTGGTCTCGTAGACGCTCGAGAGGCCGATGGGCCCGAGGCTCTGTTGCACGCCCTTGTAGATGACGACCGTGCCCCGTTCTTCGCCCACGTAGTAGTGGTCTTGCGTCCACTGGTAGGTCAGCACGAGCCCGGCGACGAGCGCGGCGATCGCCACGACGAGGGCGGTCAGCCAGGTGATGCGGCGACGGCGACGGCGACGTTTGTCTTCGGCGATGAGCTCGGCGAGGTACTCGTCGCTCTCGGGCTCGAAGTGGCTGTCTTCCGGCGTCGTGGCGACCTTGAGCGGGTGCAGCAGGATCGTCGGCAGGCGGAGCTGCTTGCGCCCGGCGTCGCTGTCGAAGCTGAGGGGTGCGGCGGCCGACCCGACCGTGACGGGTTCGTCGAGTGCCGAGTCGCCCGACTCGTCGACGTCGACGATGACGACGGTCACGTTGTCGGGGGCGCCGTGGTCGAGGGTCTCCTTCACGAGGCGCCGGGCCGTCTGCTCGGCGTCGAGGCCCATGGCCATGGCCTTCTTGATGCGCTCCTCGGCGAGGTAGCTGCTGAGGCCGTCCGAGCAGATCAGCCAGCGGTCGCCGGGCTGCGTGCCGAGGGTCGCCGTGTCGATCTCGGGTGCCGCGTCGACGTCGCCGAGCACGCGCATCAGCACGCTGCGTCGCGGGTGCACCGCCGCTTCTTCTGGCGTGATGCGACCGCTGTCGACCAGGCGCTGCACGAAGGTGTGGTCGGCGGTGATCTGGCTGAGCTCGCCCTCGCGGAACAGGTAGATGCGCGAGTCGCCGATGTGGGCGATCGCCATGCTGTCACCGACGCGCAGCATGGCGCTGACGGTGGTGCCCATGCCGGTGAGCTCTTGGTGTTCGAAGACGGTCTCGGCCAGCAACTGGTTCGCGGCGATCAACGACGACTGCAGCGCGAACTCGGCGTCACCCGGCGAGGTGTAGACGCGGTCGGTCTCGCGGATCCGTCGGATCGCGATGGCCGAGGCCACGTCGCCGCCCGCGTGCCCGCCCATGCCGTCGGCGACGACGAAGAGCTGCGTGCCGGCGTAGCCGCTGTCTTGGTTGTTGGACCGGATCTTGCCCACGTTGGACAGAGCGGCACTCTTGGCGTGCGTCGTCATGAGGGCCTACCGCCGGAGCTCGAAGCTCGTCTGCCCGATCGTCACGGTCGCGCCCGTGGGCACGGGGGTGGGGACCGACACGCGCTCACCGGCGAGGAACGTGCCGTTGGTGGAGTCGAGGTCTTGCACGACCCAGCGGCCGTTCCAGAGCATGAGGCGCGCGTGGTGGGTCGAGGTGTAGTCGTCGCGGATCACGAGGTTGCTCTCTTGGGACCGCCCGATGGTGAGCGGCCCGTCGCCGAGGGGCATCTCGAGGCCGGCCTTGGCGCCCTTGGTGATGACCAGGCGCGTGGCGCGCCCGTCACCCTGAGGCGTCGGTGCCGGCGCGGCGGGCGCGGGACGCGGGGCGGGGGCAGGAGGCGCGGTGGCGGTCGCGCTCGCCTTGCCGGGTGAGGCGTCGGCGGGCATCTTGCGCGCCCGCTGCCCGAAGAGGTCGCTCCGCAGCGCGAACACGATCACGAAGACGAACAGCCACAGGACGGCCAGGAAGCCGAAGTGGAGCACCAGCAGGGTGAGGGCTGAGGTCATCGTCGGCCACCCGTGGAGTCGGGCCCGTCGAAGGGGTCGGGCGTCGATGACTGGGGGAGCACGCGGAACACGATACGCGTACGACCGATCTGGATCACCGAATCGGGCTGCAGCGGCGCCTTGGTGAGGGGGTTGCCGTTGAGCTTCGAGCCGTTCGTCGAGCCGAGGTCGCGGACCTGGGCACGTGACCCGTCCCACAGGATCTCGACGTGCTGACGGGAGGTACCGGTGTCTTGAACGGTGATGTCGGCGTCGCTGCCGCGGCCGATGATCGTGCGGGCACCGCTGAGCTCACGGCGCTTGCCGTCGATCTCGACGAACGGCTTCCACTGCACCTCGCCGCGCAGGTTGCGCGAGTCGACCGACATGATGCCGACGCTCAGCGAGTCGTCCTCGCGGAGGCGGATGCCGAGGGGCCCGGCGAACTGGTACCCCTGGGCGGTGGCGTGCCGCTGGGTGAGCTGCGTGAGCTCGTCGATCAGGGCCGGACCGATGCCGGACATCTTCTCGTAGTCGATGGGGGCGAGGCGCACCTGGAGCTCGTTGGGCACGAGGATGCGGTCACGCGAGACCACCGCGGCCTTGGTGTCGAGCTCACGGCGCAGCGCGTTCGTGATCTCGAGTGGTTGCACGCCCGAACGGAACGTCTTGGCGAAGGCGCCGTTGACGGCGCGCTCCAGCCCGCGTTCGAAGTTGTCGAGCAGTCCCATGGGTCTCCAGGTTCGGGGTCTCTGGTCGCCCGATCTTAGCCCGAACGAGTGAAAGGGACTCACCGGTGCTCTTTCGGGCGTCCCACGCATGCTAAAGTCTACGAGTTCGCGCGAGTGGCGGAATTGGCAGACGCGCTGGCTTCAGGTGCCAGTGCTCGAAAGGGCGTGGGGGTTCAAGTCCCCCCTCGCGCACGAACGTGAAGGCTCACCTCCGGGTGGGCCTTCTCTCTTTCCCGGCTCTGGTCCCACCCGTCGCCGTCGGCCCGTGCAGTGGTTGTCTGGTGCGATGAGCCAGCAGGGCGCGGTCGTGTTCGAGTTCGACGAGGTGCTCTTCGACGAGTTCCCGAAGGCCCCGTGGGTGCCCCGCAACCAGCGCATCGTCGTCGACTCCGACCGCCGCGTGGTGGGTCGCCGCGACGGCGTCGTGGTCAGCGTCACCGACCTGCCCCCGGTGTACGCGCACGCCGACATCGGGCCGAGGATCAGCAGCATGCAGTCCTTCGTCACCGTCGGCGACCACGTCTCATGGATCGTCCGGACCGTCGAGGGCACGCGGTTCACCTCGTCCGCCGACGACCTCGACGAGGAGGCGCGGCTCGAGATCGCGAGGGACGCCACCCTCCACGGGTTCCTCGACGACCTCGAGTGCATGGTCATCGCCGACCTGTCGGACATGCGATTCGGACAGGACCGCGAACTGACGCGCTGCCGTCTCGAGGTGACCCGCGCCTCCGGGGGGCCGGTCACCTGGGCGCTCGTCGTCGAGGGCACGGGGCACCGGATCGAGACGGACACGGTCGAGGCCGCGGAGTTCGTCGGCCGGCAGCTCAACGACATCGCGATCGACGGCGACCCGCTCGCCCTCGAGGCCGTGCTGCCGCTCTGAGGCGTCTCGGCCCGATCAGCCCGTGAGGCCGGTCACGGAGAGCCTCCGGCCGATCGCGAGGCGACGACGGCGGCGAGCCAGCCAGGGATCGCCTCGGCGGGCCGTGGGTACGACTCGAGATCGTCGAGGTAGGCCTGGTCGTCGATCCAGGTGTGAGGAGCGCGGTGGTCGAAGTCGAACGAGGTGCCGAGCTTGCCGGCGGCGGTGACCCGGAAGCGGGCGCTGAACCACGATCCGACGTCGGCTCGGTACATGAGCCGTCGGAGGTCGGAGGCGGCGGCGCCCGCCTCGTCCGTGTCGGGAGTGGACGACTCGTGGCCGGCTTCGTCGAAGAAACCCACGGATGCCACCCGGACGCCTCCGACCTCGGAGAAGTCGAACTCCGCCCGGACGGAGCCTCGAGGCATCATGCGGTGGACGGCGAGACCCACCCGACGGAGGGCATCACGTTCGGTCGGCACGCGGCCACCGCCGTCGTCGTGTTCGCTCATCGCTCGGCCCCGCCGCCACCGTCGGCTCGGCCGGCCAGGTCGTGGCGGGTCGGGGCGCCGGCGAGGATGGCGGCGAGCCAGTCGGGGGTGTTCTCGGGGGTGCGGGGGAACTCGTCGAAGTCGGCTCGGTAGGCCTCGGCGGCGAAGTGGCCCAGCTCGGGTTCGTTGTCGTAGTCGTACGACGCGCTCATCTTGCCGGTCGCCGTGACCGTGAACACCGCGGTGAACCAGGTACCCGAACCGGGTCGGTACATCGCCTTCCGGAGGTCGCGTGCCGCCCGGAAGGTCGTCTCGTCGGGCAGCGCGTGGTCCTCGCTCCCGTCGATGCGGGGCAGGACCGTCTCACCGGCCATGACGCCCCCAGCGATGTTGGTCTTCATGACGATCCGGTCGAAGCCGGTCGGGAGCAGGCCGTACAGCTGCCGGCCGATGTCTCGGAGGATCGTGCGCTCGGCCTCGATACCGGTCGTCGGTGGGCCGTCGGACATGCGTGTATCCCTTCGGTCATCGATCACTTGCGGTCGTGGCGGGTCGGGGCGCCGGCGAGGATGGCAGCCAGCCAATGCGGGGTGTTCTCGGGGGTGCGGGGAAATCGAGCCAGATCGGCCCTGTAGGCATCCGCGGAGAAGTGGCCCAACTCGGGCTCGTGGTCGTAGTCGTACGACGCGCTCATCTTGCCGGCCGCCGTGACCGTGAACACCGCGGTGAACCAGGTCCCCGCATCTCGACGGTGCATGGCGCCGCGGAGGACTTCGGCCGCCTCGAACGCATCGACAGGCCCGATGATCGATTCGAGCGAACCGTCGAGTCGATGGACACGGGTCCGGCCGGCGAGGACGCCGCCCGCCACGCTGACCTGCATCTCGACACGATCGTGTTGTGAGTTCAGAGTCGGATACAGCAGACGACCGATGGCGCGCAGTTGGACGCGTTCGGCTTCGAGTCCCGCCGGCTGCCCGTCACGTGAAGCAGAGCGGCTCTCCTCAGCGCCGGTCATCGTGTCCGAGGCGAACGAGGTCGTGGCGGGTCGGGGCACCGGCGAGGATGGCGGCGAGCCAGTCGGGGGTGTTCTCGGGGGTGCGGGGGAACTCATCGAAGTCGGCTCGGTAGGCCTCGGCGGCGAAGTGGCCCAGTTCGGGTTCGTTGTCGTAGTCGAATCGCGTGCGGAGCTTCCCTTCCGCCGTGACCGTGAACCAGGCGGTGAACCATGTTCCGGCCCTCGGCCTGTACATGGCCTCTCTGAGTTCACGAGCACGGAGGGTGGAGTCCCTCGTGCCCATGATGGAGTCGTCCGTCCCGTCCGGGCGGTAGAGGCGCTTCTTTCCGGAGGAGACACCACCGACGATGCTGATCTCGGCCTCGATGCGATCGAAGCCCGCTGCGATCTCGCCATGAAGAGCCAGACCGACCCCTCTCAGCGCAGAGCGCCCTTGCTCGAGTCCGGGTGGGTTCTCATGTCGTGTCATGACTCGGGTTCTCCCTTCGGCTTATGTGTGCCACCCCTGCCGACGAGGTCGTGGCGGGTCGGGGCACCGGCGAGGATGGCGGCCAGCCAGTCGGGGGTGTTCTTCGGCGTGCGGGGGAACTCGTCGAAGTCGGCGCGGTACGCCTCGGCGGCGAAAGACCCGAGCTCGGGCTCGTGGTCGTAGTCGTACCTCGCACTGAGCTTCCCCCCGGCGGTGACGGTGAACACGCCCGTGAACCACGTCCCGGCTTCGGCTTTGCTCATGACCCTCCGGAGATCGCGGGCCGCCCGGAAGACGCCACGACCGGACGAGAGAGAGGTCGAGCTGCCGTTTGCGGCATGCAGCTCGATCGTGCCGGCTGTCACTCCGCCGACCACGCTGATCCGGGCGATCACTCGATCGTGGTCGCGCGGGATGACGGCATGGAGCGCTTTGCCGAGGATGCGGAGTGCGTCCCTCTCGGCAGGCATGCCGTGGGGCTCCGAGTCGTGAGCGGACGGCACGGGCCCGAGTACTCCTGAGTCCGCCAGTTCTCTCGAGGTCGTGAGGCATGCCTCGAGGTAGGCATCGGGCGATGTGCCGCCTCCGACGAGGATCAGGGTCCCGCCCGTCGTCGACTGCGCGGTCGCGACCGACAGCCCCACCTCACGTGCAAGTGGATGCGAGCATGCGGCGTCTGTGCCGCTGGCGTGAGTCACGGCAGTGGGCCCGCGACGGAGGAGATCAGGAGGACGTGCTCGCGCATGTCGACGACCTCGAGGGACGCAGCAGATCGTCGGCCTCCGAGGGCGAGCAGCGGGCTGAAACCGAAGCATTCGTCGGAGCGGGGCACCCCGAGACGCTCCCGCGCCTCCGGGAAGGGGCTCCAGTCGAAGTAGTCGGGGTCGGCCAGGAACGACTCGTAGCCGAGGATGACGAGGAGCGTCGAGAGCCTGTTGGCGATGATCCGGCTCGTGCCCCGTCGAAATTCGAGGAGGTGCGCTCGGCCGTCGAGCCAGACGACCAGGTCTCCGAGGGCGGACGACATCAGGGGCGTGGCCGCCGCGAATCGAGGTGCGACCTCGGCGAGGACGTCCTGCCACGCGGTGGGGTCGACGATGCGCAGGTACCCGTCAGCCGTCGCGCCCAGCCCGTGGTCACGCCACAGGGCCACGACGTCGTCGGGAAGACGCTCGACAGCGGCGTCGAGGCTGGCGGAGGACAGTGGAGGCCCTGGCATCAACGGCTGCGTCACGTGACTCCAGCCCTGTTGCGCGAGTCCATGTCTCGACTCTCAGACGGGACCCTCGTCACGGCCGACGAGGTCGTGCCGGGTGGGCGCACCCGCGAGGATCGCGGCGAGCCACTCGGGCGTGTTCTCGGCAGTCCGGGGAAAATCCTCGAAGTCGGCACGATATTCCTCGGCACCGAAGTGACCTAGTTCGGGTTCGTTGTCGTAGTCGTACTGTGCGCTGAGTTTTCCGGCGGCCGTCACGGTGAAGACGGCGGTGAACCACGTGCCTGCCCCTGGCTTGTACATCAGGCGCCTCAGTCGACGAGCCGCTTCGAACGTGCGTCGCGCGGGAGCAGCCGACTCCTGGGAGCCGTCGGCTGCGAAGAGCAACGTCTCGCCGGCCATCACACCCCGAGCCATGCTTGTCTGCATGCGGATGCGGTCGGAACCCGAAGGAATCAGTGCAAGGAGCTGCGAACCCAGTTCTCTCAGTGCATCACGTTCTGCTTCGAGACCCGACTTCACCTTGTCGTCACCGGACATTGTCGTAGAACTCCTGTCGTAGCGGTTGACCGTGAGCCTGGATCTTGACTTGGACACCGGTCGGGACTGTGTTCGTGCCCTCGTACTCCGGAAGCACTTTGAGGTCGGCGGCGCCTCCGTCGGACGCGGTCAGGGCTTGCCGGAGTTCGCGTTCGAGGTTACCGAAGGAGTGGCCCCGGCCGCGATTGACCTCTCGGAGCATCGGCACGATGTTGATCTTCTCGCCGCCGCCGCCGAACATGTTGGCCAGGAGGTGGCCTCCCTCGTACCCGACACCGCCCTCCTTGCCGATGCGCTTCTGCACCGACTCGGACCGGTCGGCATCGCCGAGTTGGAGGTCGTCGAACTCGGCGAGCACCGTGCGGCTGGCGTGGTCCGTGACGTAGACGTGCTTGCCACCGACGACGTAGGTCGTGTCCGCGGCGGGCTGCATGAGGTCGTAGTTCAGGTTGCCCTTGCCGCCGTACTCGGTCTCGACGTGGACGATGCGACCTGTCGCGTCGGTCGAGAACACACCCCGGCCAGGCACCGTGTACGCCGTGTCCGGGGCGAGGACCTGACCGTGGGCGAACGGCTTCTCCTTCGTCGGCAGGTCGGAGCCCGAGACCGTCACGTGGTGCTCGACGGCCGGTGTGGCGTGCGGCGTCGGTTCGGTCGGGGTGGGCGTCCGGTCAGGGCCCGACAGGTCGAGCTCCCCGATGTCCGTGTCATGGCCGCCACCGGCTGACCGGTCAGGGGTTGCACCCGCGCCGTCGACGGGACCGTCGGCCCGACCGGGCTCGTCCGTCCCAGGGCCGTCCGCGTGACCTGCTTCGCTCGTCCCAGGGCCGTCGGCCCGACCTGCATCGCTCGATCCGGCACCGTCGGCCCGACCGGCATCGCCCGCTCCGCCTCCGTCGCCACGTTCGAGCAGCGTCGTGCCGCCCGACCCGGGGTCGGCGGCGCGGGCGGCACCGGCGGCCGGGTCGGAGCCGGTGCCACCACCCGCGTGAGCGGACGCGTCGGCGTGCGTGGCGGACGCGGCTCGCGCCTCCTCGGCTGTTCGACCGAGGTCGCCGTAGTCGGCGAAGTCCTCGAGCTTCGACAGCGAGCCGAAGTCGACGGTCTCGCCCGCCTTCCGGGCGCCGGTGAGACCGGAGAACTCGACGTCGGTCATGCGCTCGAGGGCGGCCATCGTGTCGGTCAGACCGTCGAGGTCGTCGAGTTTCGACAGGCCGCCGGCGTGCTCGCCGAACTCCGCGACGAGGTCCTCGACCCGTGACAGGCCCTTCGGCAGGTGCGACGCGTCCTCCGCCACCTCGGCCAGCCGGCCGGTGAGGGTCGCCGCCCGGGCCGCGCCCGACCCGACCTTGAGGCCCGCTCCGACCTGGCCCGCACCCGGGATGAAGAACGAGGCGACGTTCGCCACCGCGAAGGTGCCGGCGGCGACCGGGTCCTCTTCCCACTGCTCGGGCGTGCCGACGATTCCGCCGACCATGCCGTCCATCGTCTGCTTGTAGTTGTCGCGGAGGCCGCGCAGCGATTCCGGTACGGCCGAGTCGGGCAGGTTCGCGAGGGCGGGCGCCACCGGGAAGGCCACCGTGATGGCGAGGGCGCCGAGACCGGTCAGCATGCCGGTCCACGCCTCGCCGGCGAACGACCAGTCGTGCTTCCAGCCGTTCGCGGCGTCGAAGCCGACGAGCGACACGGTGCCCTCGACGAAGCTGGTGCCGAACTCGACGAGTCCGTCGCCGACCGACTCCTGGCACGACCGCTCGCCCTTGCCCTGGGCACCCCACGGGTTGTCCTCGGCGAGGTCGAGCTGCTCACCCGTCACGGCGGTCTGCGGAGCCACGCAGAGGTCGTCACGCAGGGCGTTGACGCCGTTCTCGAACTCGACCCGGGCCGCGTCGATCTTCGCGATCTCGGCGTTGTACTGCGACTGCAGCTCGTTGTTGCGCTCGACCGACGGTGTGTGCTCGTTCCACGGGATGGTCGTCTCGCCCTGGCCCTCGGGCACGATCGGCACCCCGCCGCCGCTCATCTGGCTGGCCTGGAAGAGCGGGTTGTCGGGGTCGTAGAAGTCGAGGGTCACGCCGCCGGCCACCGACGCGCGGAAGGCGTTCGCCTCGGTCACGAGCTCTTTGATGCGCGCGACCGGTGCCGTGACCGACTCGGCGAGCGTCTCGAGGAGGTCGGCCACCGTCGAGAGCTTGCCGGCGACGGCCTCGGCGTCGGTGCGCACCGGGTCCATCGAGGCGAACAACTGCGGCCCCTCGGGTGCGGTGTACGACGCGGACAGCCCCGACCAGTCGGTCATCACGGCCTCGGCGTTCGTCGTGACCGCGGTCGACGTGGTCTTGTAGCCCGCCGCCGCCGACGCGATCGACTCGGGCACGATGTCGAGACCGTAGAACTCGGACGGTGCGATCAGCGACCCCTTCGTGGCCATCAGCGACCCCCCTCGAAGAAGCTGAGGTCGCCCGACTCGGCGGCCTGCACGGCGGCGGCCTGCGTCTGCGCGGCCATCTCCTCGTCGCCGTTCACGTAGGCCAGCGTCGCGTCACCCGCCCCGGTCGCGCAGGCGAGGATGCGCGCGTTGATGCCCTGCACGCGGTTCGTCTCGGACGAGATCAGGTCGACGACGGCCACGGCCGACGACACGAGGATGTCGCTGCCCACGCCGGCGTTCAGCTCGGTCTGGGCCGTCTCGACGCCGGTGAAGGTCGCCGCGAACGTCTCGGCCGAGCCCTGCACCTTGGTCAGGACGCTCACCACGCCGTCGGTCTGGATGCTCCACGAGCTCATCGGTCGTCTCCTGTCGTCACGAGGGTGCCCTGCACGTCGTCGGCCAGGCGCCGGGCCAGCGCCTGGGTGAGAGGCCCGTCGAAGGGGCCGTAGGCCTCCGTCCACCAGCGGTCGGTGGCGGGGTGGTCGTTCGGTCGGCCCGCGGGGTGGTCCTGGGACGCCGGGTCGGTGACCGGCAGTCCCAGGCCGCGCCGCGCCTCCCGGGCGTCCTCGAGCTGCGTGCTGCGCAGCACGGCCAGGACCAGGCCCTCCTCCGACGCGATCTGGATGCCGCCGCCCTGCCAGAGGCGCCCGGCACCGAGTCCGCCGTCGACGGCCGCGGCCGCGGTCACGACCTCGACGGCCGTCACGGGCTCGGCGGAGAGGATCACGAACTCACGGGGCACGGCGCACCGCCGGAGGGAGGAGGGCGTCGGCGACGACACCCGGGCCGATCGCGTCGAGGGCCGCCGCGAAGCGCTGCCACCGGGTCGCGTCGGCACCGAACGGCACGACGAGCGAGGGGGTACGGGCGTTGCCGGTCGTGGTCCCGCCGTGTTCGGCGGCGAAGGAGGCCGCGTCGAGCCCCAGGCGTCGCACGGCCCGCGCGCCGACCACCGCGGCGAGGGGCTGCGGCGTCGTCGGCCGGTAGGGCGTGATGGTCGCGTCGGCCGCGCCCCGCAGGCTCCACGCCGTCGCCAGCAGCACCTGCTGCTTCTCGGACAGGCTGCGGAGAGCCGAGGAGGCGCGGGTCGCGTCGTCGACGCCGGTCGCCTCGGGCAGCGCGAACAGCAGCCGGGTCTCCTCGGTCAGTCCGGTCTCGCTGCGGGCGATGCGGATCGTGCCGGTCCAGACCGTGCCGTCGGGTGCGGAGCCGGCGACGTGCACCCGGGAGTCCCGCGGCATGCGGGCCCGGGCCAGGGCCGTGATGCGACCGCGGTCCCAGACGGTGGCGGGGGGTTCGGAGGTGCCCCACACGGTGGGCGCGACGCCCGCGACGGCGGTGACCAGCGCCTCCGTCGTGGTGCCGGTCAGGGCCTCGGCCCTCGCCGCGTGGTGCACGGCCACGGAGAACTGCAGCCACGGGCGCGTGGTCTCGACCGCCGGCTGGGGCAGGAGGGCGAACTCGTCGGCGGGCGCGGTCGCCCGCGCCGATCCGTCGACCGGGTCGCCGAGGGGATCGAGCAGGGCCTCGTCGTACGACGCCACCCGGGCACCGCCGATGGCGTGGCGCAGGTGGCCGTCGGCGTCCCGCACCAGCCAGGCCCCGGCGACGAGGCGCAGGGCCTGGTAGAGCGCCCAGCTGAGCCGGGCGTCGTCGTGGGTGACGACGACGACGCGGACGCCGGCGCGGGTCGCGTCGGTGAGCAGGGCCTGCCGCCCCGAGGTCAGGCCGACGACGGGGGCGGTGCTGATCGTCGCGATCCACCCCGGCCCACTCGCGTCGGCGAGCGGGTGGGGGAGGGTCGTCGCCCGTGAGTCGCTCACGGGCCGTGCCTAGATGCCGTCGACGGCGGCCTTGGCCCGCTGCATGGCGGTCTGGGCCGACTCGTCGTTCGACGCGAGCGACTGGCGGAGCGTGTTGATGATCGTGCGCACCTCGGTGGCGACGCGGTTCCAGCGCTGCTCCTTGCCCGCGTACTCCTCGCTGGAGCCGTCGGCCTGGTAGTCCGCCATGGCGGTCTTGACGTCGGAGTCGCGCTGCGTGATGAGCGCCTCGAGGCGGCTGGCGACGGCGTTGAAGTTGTCCTGGGCGTTGCCGGAGGCTCCGAGGTCGAAGTCGCGGCGGTCGGTTGCGTTGGCCATGGTCGTTCCCCCTTATGCGCGCGATCCGCCGAAGCGGGCGCTCTCGAATCCGGCGCCGGACTGGGCCGAGGTGGTCTCGTCGGCGATCTGCTGCTCACCCTCGACGAAGGCACGGTTCTGGCCCGTGATGCCGGTCAGCACCGAGGACAGGGCGGCGTTGAGCTCGACGGAGATGCCGTCGACCTCGCCCTTGAAGCGGTCGAAGGCGGCGCGGCCGGCTCCGTTGAAGCGGCCTTCGAGCGGCGCGGCCGCGTCGGCGAGCTGGCGGACCAGAGCGCCGAGGTCGTCGCCGGCCCCACTCGTCTTCTGGCTCAGTTGCGTGAGGGTCTCGCTCCCCATGGCGAACTTCATCATGTCGTTCTCCCCTTGCTTCGATCTGATGGCGACCCGTCACGGGTCGACTCATGAGGAAATCACGATTCCTTCTCGATCGCCACCCGTCTGCGGGGTACATGTCGGGGGACCGAGGCGGGGGACGGGTGGGTGACGGCCCCGGAACGGGTGTCTCACCGGGGGACGTGGGGTCGGCTAGCCTGGGGCCGATCGTGCGCTCCGGGGACGCGGGCGGTCGCTCCTCGTCGGTCTCGACGACCTGGTCCGGCACCCCGCAGGCGAGAGGCGGAACCGTGGGCGCACTGGTCGGCGCGCGAAGCTGCGGACGCTGCGGACAACCGCTCGGTGCGGGCGCGACCTGGTGCTTCTGGTGCGGTGTGCGGATCGTCTCGGCGGCGACCGGCAGCGCCATCGGCACCTACTCGGGACTGCTCGCGGGCGTGCAGACGGCGACCCCGTCGCGGCGTCGCGGTGCGGTCGCCATCGACTGGGGCGTGCCACTCGTCCTGTTCGGCGTCCTCGTCGTCGGCGTGGCCACGGGCGCCTCGTCCGCCACGGCCGGCGCGGCGCTCGTCCCCGTGCCCGTCGAGGTCGCGGTGGTGGTGGTCGCCCTGGCCTTCGTGCTGCTCGACGTGGTGCTCTACGTGCGCGGAGGGCGCTCGGTGGGCCGGTTGGTCCTGTCCCTGCGCACGGTGGACGACCTGACCGGTCGCCCGCCGGCCGTGCTGAGGGTCGACCGCCGCGGGCGCTTCAGCATCCGTCGTCAGGCGGTGACGGTCGACCTGCGGCGTGGCCGGGACCCCATGACGTCGTCGCCCCCGCTCGTGCAGAGGCCCGCCCTCCCCGTCGCGGCCTCCGCCCCGCTGCCGCTCCACCCGACCGACCCGCTCGACGCCGCGGGACGACCCGACGAGAACACCTTCGGGCGCACGGGCCAGGGCCGACCCACGACCACCGCGCCGTCGATCGTCCTCGAGCTCGACAGCGGCGAACGCCTCGACCTCGAGTCGACCCTGCTGATCGGCCGCGCCCCGGTCAACCGCGAGGGCGAGGAGCACCCGGTCTTCGCCTGGGCGGACCTCGCCCGCAGCCTCACCAAGACCCACGCCCTCTTCGCGTGGGAGGGGGCCGTGCTGTGGGTGACCGACCTCGGGTCGACGAACGGGTCTTCGCTCGTCGCGCCCGACGGGACGCGGCAGCCGCTCGTGGCGGGCCTGCGCGGGCCGGCCGCACCGGGATACGTCGTCGAGCTCGGCGAACGGACCCTCACCGTCCAACCGTCCGGGGTGGTGGACGCATGAGCGGGGACCGCGACGTCGTCCTGCTCGAGACCGTCAAGACGCACCGCGCCCGCCTGGTCTCGGCCCTCCTGTTCGGCGAACTCGACGAGCGTCGGCTCGTCAACGACAACGTCCGTCGGCTGATCGTCAGCCTGGTCATCGCGGCGGTCGCCTGCGCGGGCTGCGCCGGCACGTCCTTCGTGCTCTCGGTGCTGGCCGACCAGCGCGCGACCCAGTCGCAGACCACCGGAGGGTCAGGAGGCGCGGTGCCGGTCACCGGCTCGCCGTCGCCCTCTCCCGCGTCGACCGACGTCCCCGACCCCACCCCCACGACGGAGCCCCGATGACCGACTACACCCGGCTGACCATCGTCGGCACGGCGCGCAAGGCCGAGATGGTCGTGCCCGCCGACGAGCCGATCGGTGGTCTGATCCCGCGCCTCATGGAGCTCCTCGACGAGCGTCCCGGTGCCGTGTCGCGCCCGCTGACCCTCGTCCGCTCGACGGGGGAGCAGCTCGACACCTCTCTGTCGGTCGCCGAACAGCGCATCGTCGACGGCGAGCTGCTCCGGCTGCTGCGCGAGGACGCCGCGCCCCCGCCGCCCGAGGTCGCGGACGTCACCGACGTGCTGGCCGAATCGCTCGCCAGCCGCCCGGGCCTGTGGACGCGACGGTCGCGCACGGCTACGGCGGCCGTCGCGATCGGACTGCTCTCGCTGGCGCTCTCGACGGTGCTGGCCAGGGCGTCCGACGTCGAGCCCGTCGGCACGCTCGCGATCGTCTACGGGTTCGCCGTCGTGGTGGCCCTCGTGTCCGGCCGGTTCGGCGGCCGCTGGCTCGCCGTCGCCGCGACCTCGGTCGCCCTGGGGTGCGCGGCCCCCCTGGCGGTCGTGCTCGGGGCCGTCCCGGCCCTCGAGCTGCCGCCGGTCGACGTGGCGCTCGCCGTGATCGTGCTCGCCTGGGTCGCGCTGGCGCTCGGAGCGGGCGCCGGTCTCGGCTCCCGGTCGGCGTGGTGGGGCGGCGTCCTCGGCGTCGTGCTCGGGGCCGTGCCGATCGTGTTGCGGTCCCTCGGCGTCCAGGACGCGGGGGCCGTGGGCGTCGGCGCCGTGCTCGCCGTCGTCGTCTGCGGCCTGCTGCCCTGGTTCGCCATGAGCGCCTCCGGCCTGACCGGTCTCGACGACCAGGTGGTCGACGGACGCCGGGGTCGCCGTGACGAGGTGCTGCTGACGGTCGGCGACGCCTACCGCACCCTGACCTGGTCGACCTTCGCTGTGGCGGGGCCCGTGGCGGTCACGGCCGCCTCGTCCGTCGGGTCGTCCGATCTCTGGCAGGTCGGTCTCGGGGTCGCCGTGGTGCTCGTCGTCGCGGCCCGCACCCGGGCCCTGCCGATCGCCGCCCAGGGCTGGGTGCTCTGGGCCGCCGCCCTGATCGGCCTGCTCGGGGGCCTGCTCGTCCAACCGCTCGCTCCCGGGTGGCTCGTGGTCGTCCTGTTCGCGACCGGGGTCGTGGTCGCGGTCGTGGCCGGCGGCGTCGACCCGGTCGCCCACCAACGCGCCTCGCTGCGCCGCGTGGGCAACGCCGTCGAGGCCCTCGGCGTCGTGGCCCTGCTTCCCGTCCTGCTCGGGGTGTTCGGCGTCTACGCCGACCTGCTCGGGGCCTTCTCGTGAGCGCGTTCGACGCGTTCGTCCGGTCGGCGCCGCTGGCCCTGCTCGGCAGCGTGAGCGCCCGGGTGCACGAGGTGACGACGGTCGACGAGATCGTCCGGCGGCCGCTGCCGGTGTCGCGCCGCATCGGCTTCGTGCAGGCACGGGGCGGAGCCGGGGCGAGTTCGACCGCCGGTTACGTCGCCGCCCTGCTCGCCCGTCGCCGTCCTGGGCTCGTCCTCGGCGTGGACGCGTCGCGCGGCCCCCGCGGCATGCTGTGGCAGGCCGGCGCGCCGGTCGGTTCGAGCGCGGCACCGAGCTCGCGGAGGCGCACGGCACGCCGGTCGGTCGACGCCGTCGACGGTCTGCCCCGCACGCCCTCGGGCCTCTACGCCCTCTCGCTCGACCCCCGGGGCGAGTCCCGTGCCGTGGCCGCCGCGGCGGGCTGGTTCGACGAGGTCACCCCGATCAGCCGTTTCTTCGACCTGGTCGTGACCGACTGGGGAGTGCGCGACTGGCGTGCCGACCTCACCGACGTGGTGTCGGCCAGCCGGACGGTCTGCATCGTGGCCCGCGCCGATCGCCACGCCGCCGAGGAGGCCGCGGCCCTCGTGCCCGCGATCAAGGACCACCCCGACCGGCCCGACGTGGTCATCGCCCTGGTCGACGTCGGCGACGCCGGTCGCGCGGCCCCCGTCACGGTCGGCGACGACCCGACCGTGCCCGTCGTGCGCGTGCCCTACGACGCGGCCCGTTCCGGCGGTCGGCCGGTGTCGAGCGCCGCACTGGGCACGCGCACCCGCATCGCCTACGCCCGCCTCGCCGCCGCCCTGCTGCCCCTCGACGCCCCGTCGGTCCCGAGGGGCGCCCCGCCCGTCGGGGATCCCGGCCCGGCCCCGTCGGCGGCCGATCCCGGCCCGTCGGAACGTCGCCCCTCGGAACGCCGCCAGGCCCGCGGGCGGGACGCCCGCCCGGCGATCGCCGACGACCAGGAGGCGCGACGATGACCGTCAAGCTCGTCCACCGGCCCACGCGCATCACGCGACCCGTCCAGCCCGCCGAG
Source organism: Frigoribacterium sp. ME-P-080 (assembly GCF_030209595.1). Lineage (NCBI taxonomy): Bacteria > Bacillati > Actinomycetota > Actinomycetes > Micrococcales > Microbacteriaceae > Frigoribacterium > Frigoribacterium sp. ME-P-080. The sequence goes on along the minus strand of NZ_JARVRR010000001.1, from coordinate 181,736 downwards.
CACGAGGACATCACCCCGCCGCCCCAGCTGGCCGACGGCAAGGTCGGCGGCGTGCCCGTGCAGGCCCTGCTCCCCGTCGTGGGCGCCCTCTCGAGCGTCGTGATGATCGTCGTCTACCGCGGCAGTTCGAACCCGCTCTTCCTGCTGGTCGGCGCCGTGCTGCTCATCGTCGCCCTGGTCGGCGGACTCGCGGTCACCCTCAGCCAGCGGGGCAACGCGGCGCGGCAGCGACGCCTGCAGCGCGAGCGCTACCTCGACTTCCTCGAGCGGCTGCGCTCGCGGATGCGCACGAAGGCCCGGGCCGTCCGGGCGACGGCGGCCGTGCTCGACCCCGAACCCGCCGCCCTGCTCGAGCTGGTGCGCGACCCCGCGCGACTCTGGGAACGCCGCCGCCAGCACGACGACTTCCTCTCGGTGCGGATCGGCGAGGGGGACCTGACCTGGTTCCCGATGTCCGTCCCCGAGGACCCGAACCCCGTGCAGCCGTTCGACCCGATCATGGCCAGCGAGGCCGAGTCCGTGGTCGAGCACCTCTCGACCGTGCGGGGCATGCCCATCACGGTCGACCTCGACCGAGCCGGATCGGTCGCCGTGCTGGGCGACCGCGAGTCCGCGCTGCGGGTCGCGCGCTCGATGATCCTGCAGCTCGCCGCCCTGCACTCGCCCGACGACGTGCACCTGGCCGCGGCGTTCCCCGAGAGCGCGGCCGACGACTGGCGCGGCTTCGACCTCGTCCCGCACGCCGTGGACGACTCGCTCTACGACGGACCGGTGCCGGCGCGACGCGTCGCGACCAGCGCCTCCTCGTTGCTCTCGGTCATCGGCGGCGAACTGGGCGACCGGGCACAAGAGGCCGCCACGACGAAGCGCTCGATCGGCACCACGGCGCGCACCGAGGGATCGCGCCTCGTCGTCTTCGTCGACGACTGGGGGCACGTCGCCTCGAGCATCCCGGTGCCCGACGCCGACCTCTCGCTGACCGACCTCGGCGTGACGACCGTCCACCTGCTGAGCGACCGCCTGCACGAGCCGTCCGACGTCACGCTGCGCATCACCGTCGAGGGCGACGAGGCGGTCGTGACGGACGCCCGCGTCGAGGACGACGGCCAGGTCCGCGTGCAGACGGCGACGATCGACGCCACGACCCCGCAGCTGTTCGAGGCCGTCGCCCGCACGCTCACCCCCCTGCGGCTCAGCCTCAGCAGGCAGGACGAGGTCGACTCGGCCCAGGCCGTCGAGATCACCGACCTGCTCGGCATCGACGACGTGACGACGCTGACGCCGGCGACCGCGTGGACGCCGCGCTCGCCGCGGGACTTCCTGCGCGTGCCGATCGGCATCGACGACTTCGGGGCGCCGGTCCTGCTCGACCTCAAGGAGTCCGCGCAGCTCGGCATGGGCCCGCACGGCATCTGCATCGGCGCGACCGGTTCGGGCAAGAGCGAGCTGCTGCGCACGCTCGTGCTCGGCCTCGCCCTGTCGCACTCGCCCGACGACCTCAGCATGGTCCTCGTCGACTACAAAGGAGGCGCGGCGTTCGCTCCGTTCGCGGGGTTGCCGCACGTCGCCGGGCTGATCGACAACCTGGCCGACGACGCGCAGCTCACCGAACGTGCCCGCGTCAGCATCCAGGGCGAGGTCGTCCGGCGTCAGGAGCAGCTGCGCGACGCCGGGGGCGCGTCGTCCATCAGCCACTACCGCGAGATGCGCGTCGGTCGCCCGGAGCTGCCGCCGATGCCGCACCTGTTCGTCGTCATCGACGAGTTCGGCGAGCTGCTCACGGCGGAGCCCGAGTTCGTCGACCTGCTGCTCACCATCGGTCGGATCGGGCGGTCGATCGGCGTGCACCTGCTGCTCTCGAGCCAGCGCATCGAGGCGGGCAAGCTGCGGGGCCTCGACACCTACCTCTCGTACCGGATCGGCTTGCGGACCTTCTCCGAGGCCGAGAGCTCGATCGTGCTCGACCGGCCGGACGCGTTCCACCTCCCCGCGGTCCCGGGGTTCGGCTTCCTCAAGGTCGACACCTCGGTGTACCGGAGGTTCCGCGCGGGCTACGTGTCGGGCCCCCTGCCGACCGAGGCCGCCCGCTCGCTGGCGGGCGACGACGTGCGGCCGACCGCGCTCCTGCTGCCGACCTTCAACGGCATCGCGGGCGGCGACGACGACGGCGGCGAGGACGAGCTCTCGCGGCCCGACGTCGGTCGCGCCGTCATCGACGAGGCCGTCGACCGCCTGATGGGCGGCGGCACGGACGTCGACCCGGTCTGGTTGCCACCCCTGCCCGACCGGCTCGCGCTCTCGCGGGTGGTCGGAGCGGACCAGGCCGGCGGCCTGCGGGTGCCGATGGGACTGCTCGACGACCCGGCGCGGCAGCGGCAGGACCCGTGGCTGCTCGACCTCGCCCGGGCCGGTGGGCACGTCGCCGTGATCGGGGCGCCGCAGACCGGACGCAGCACGTTCCTCCGCACCCTCGTCGCCTCGCTGGCCCTGACGCACACCCCGCAGGAGGTCGGCATCTACGGCATGGACCTCACGGGCGGGGGGCTCGGCCGGATCGAGGGGTTCCCGCACGTCGGTGGCGTGGCCACGCGGGCGAGCAAGGACCGCCTCCTGCGGCTGCTCGAAGAACTGGCGGCCATGCTGACGACCCGGGAGCGCGTGTTCCGCGACCACGGGATCGACTCGCTGGCCATGCTGCGTCGGTTGCACGCCGCGGGCGAGGTGCCCGAGCTGATCTCGGCCGACGTGGTCCTCGTCGTCGACGGCACCGGCCAGCTGCGCGGGGACTTCGTCGAGCTCGAGACGGCGTTCGGCGACCTGCTGCTGCGCGGCGGCAGCTACGGACTGCACGTCGTGCTCGGGATGACGCGGTGGAACGAACTGCGGATGGCGCAGCAACCGATGGTCGGCACCCGGGTCGAGCTGCACCTGAACGATCCCGCGGACTCGGTGATCGGTCGCAAGCTGGCCCAGACCATCCGGGCCGACCAGGCCGGTCGGGCCCTGACCGACGACAACCTGTTCGCGCAGGTGGCGCTGCCGGTGCTGGACGACACGGACGACGACGAGGTCGGCGACGCCCTCGAGGCCCTCGCCCGCCGGTCGGCGTCGAGCTGGAACGGCCCCGCGGCGGCACCGATCCGCCTCCTGCCCACCGAGCTCTCGCCGGACGAGCTGCCCGACGCGCTGGACGAGCCCGAGGCGATCCCGTTCGGCCTGCGGCAGGACACGATGCAGCCGGTCGCCCTCGATCCGGGTGCCGACCAGCACCTGCTCGTGTTCGGCGACTCGAAGGCCGGCAAGTCGACCCTGCTGCGCGGACTGGTGCGCGGCTTCGTCGACCGGGCGACCCCGGACGAGCTCGTCGTGGCCCTGATGGACCTCCGCGGCGACCTGGTCGCCGAGGTGCCCGACGACTACCTCGGCGGTCATGCCTCGACCAGCACGGACGCCCGCGCGCTCGCCGTCGCCGTGGCCGACGAGCTCGCCAAGCGCCAGGCCGGCGACCGCGACGCCGGTCCGCGCATCGTGGTGGTGATCGACGACTACGACATCGTCGCCTCGGGGGGCACCGAGCCCCTCAAGCCGCTGCTGCCCTTCCTGCCCTCGGCCCGCGACCTCCGGCTGCACGTGTTGATCAGCAGGCCGGTCGCCGGCTCGGCGCGAGCGCTCTACGACCCGGCGCTGCAGACGCTGCGCGACACGGGCGGGTCGTCGTTCATCATGTCGGGCGAACGCAGCGAGGGACCGATCGTGCCGCAGGTCTACGCCGAGCAGATGACCGCCGGTCGAGGCCGCCTGGTCCGTCGCGGCCAGGCGCCGCGCATCGTCCAGGTGGCCCGGTTCGAGGCCGACGGACGAGCCGACGTCGCCGGAGCGGGCTCGTGACCGGCCGGACGGTCGTCGTCGCGGGCGTCGCCGGGGGCGTCGGGACCACGACGGTCACGGCCCTGCTCTTCACCCAGCTCTCGGGGGAGTCGGTGCCCCGGCTGATCGACCACTCGGGCGGGGACCTCGGGACCCGTCTGACCGGGGGCGACGACGCGCCGCGGGTCGACCACGAGCTGACCCTGCACGACCTCGGCGCCCACGCCGACGGCGCACTCCTCGACCTGCTCGACGACACGAGCGTCTTCGGGGTCGTCGTGGCCCCGACGACCCCGGTCGGCTTCGCCGACGCCCAACGGGTCCTCGCCCGCATCCGCGAGCGGCACGGGGTCGGCGGCCTGCGCCGGGTGATGCTCGTGGTCGTCGGCGTCTTCGGCGAGCACCGGACCACGCGCTCGAGCGAGGCGCTGCAGAACGAGTTCGGCCGTCGCTCGCTCGTCGTCGTCCCGCGCGACCCCGCCCTCGCGGCGGGCGGGCGCGTTCCGCTCAACCGGCTGACGCGGGAGTCCCGACGGGCCCAGGGCGAACTCGTGTCGTACCTGCGCGAACGCCTGGCGAGCCACCGCGACGCGCGCTGAGGCGCCGAGCCGCGCCTCCGGAAGGGACGCGAGCCGCGCCTCCGGACGGGACGCGAGCCGTGCCTCCTCGTCCGAGGGGCGTCAACGCAGGGGCTCGATGAGGTGAGGGCCGTTGTTGCGGACGTTGTTCGCGTCGCGGCTCACCTCGTGCTGCACGAGGTCGTGGGCGACCTCGAACGAGTCCCGGTCGAGCAGCGAGAGCAGCTCGTCGGCGTCGAGGCCCTCGCCCAGCCAGTCGTCGTACGAGTCGGGGGTGAGGCAGGCCGGCATCCGGTCGTGCACCTCGCCCGGTGCCACGTGGGCGTCGCGCGTGATGATCGTCGTCGAGAGCACCCAACGGTCGGGGTCGTCCTCGTCCTTCGCGGGATCGGGCCACGCGGTGACGAGGCCGGCCATGGCGAGCCCGGCGTCGGGCTGGTGCACGTAGTGCGGCTGCTTGCCGGTCTCGGTCACGACCCACTCGTAGTACCCCTGTGCGGGCACGATGCACCGGCTGGTCGCGAATGCCCGACGGAACATGCCGCTGGTCGCCACGGTCTCGATGCGGGCGTTGATCGGCTGCGGACGCTTCTTCAGGTCGGGGTACCACGACGGCACGAACCCCCACCGGGCACCGGGCAGCTGCCTCTCGCCGTGCCGCTCCCGGACGACCGGCACGACGGTCGTCGGCGCGACGTTGAAGTCGTCGGGCAGGGGCCCCAGGCCGTCGAGCAGGCTCGGCAGCAGATCGGACGTGGCCCGGGCAACGACGTAGCGACCGCACATGCCGACAGTCTGCTCTTCCGCGGAGGGGCGTGTCGGTGGTTCACTGTGGCCGTGGCGCCGCGTGGGACGGCGACACGGTGAGAGGGTGGTGACCATGTCCGACGAGCAGAACCCCGCGCGCGGCTTCGTCGTCGCGGGCGTCGTGCCCAACTCGGGCGAGGCCGTCGTGGCGACCGCGGCCGACCTGGCGGCACGGTACGGCACCGGTCTGCTCTGCGTCTCGGTCGAGCCCGACCGGCTCGCCTTCGCCGAGGGCATCGACGGCACCGTCCTGTCGTACCCCCTCGACCCCGACGACTACACCGAGACGCTGTCCTTCGACGCCGACCTGGAGGCGCGGCTGCGGCCGGTCGCCTCGGCTCGCGGCGTCGAGCTGCGCACCTCGATCGTCGCCGGCGACCCCGCCCGGTGCCTGTCGCACCTGGCCGAGCAGCTCGACGCCCCGCTGATCGTCGTCGGCAGCCGCGAGGCCGGCCTGCGGGGCAGCGTCCGAGAGTTCTTCGCCGGCTCGGTCGCCCTGCACCTCAGCCACCGTCAGCACCGGCCGGTCGTCGTCGTGCCGCTCGCCCCCGTCCCCCGCAGCCAGACGCTGCCGTGGGAGGACGAACTGTGACGCGAGGCCGCCGGTGACGGGTGCCGCGCGCCCCCGTGCCCCGCACCTCCGTCCGTCCCTGATCGCCCTCGTCGCCCTGGGTGGCGCCCTCGGGACGGCCGCACGGGTCGGGATCACGCTCGTGGTGCCGTCGTGGGGGGCGTTCGACACGGCGATCTTCGCGATCAACGTGGTCGGGGCGTTCGTGCTCGGCGTCCTGCTCGAGCGGCTGCTGCGCTCCGGGCCCGACGAGGGCGGGCGTCGCCGGCTCCGACTCCTCGTGGGGACGGGCGTCCTCGGCGGGTTCACGACCTACAGCTCGCTCGCGACCGAGACCGCGGCGCTCGCCGGGGCGGGCGGGGGCGACCTCGCCGTCGCCGTGCTCTACGGGCTGCTGAGCCTGGTGCTCGGGGTGCTCGCCGCCGCGGCCGGCATCCGGGTCGGCGCACGTCTCGCGGGGCGCGCCTCGTGAGCCCGTTGCTCGTCGTCGCCGTCGCGGTGGCCGGCGGGGTCGGTGCCGCCACCCGGTTCGTCGTCGACGGGCTCGTCAAGGACCGCCTCGGCTCCGCCTACCCGTGGGGCACGACCGTCATCAACGTGTCGGGCTCGTTCGCGCTGGGGCTGCTGACCGGCCTCGCCCTGCAGGCGGTCGTCACGCCCGAGTGGAAGGCCGTGCTCGGCACCGGGCTGCTCGGCGGGTACACGACGTTCAGCACCGCCAGCGTCGAGACGGTGCGACTGCTGGCGGCCGGGCGACGCGGGGCCGCGATCGCGAACGGCCTCGGCATGCTCGTCGCGTGCGTGGGCGTCGCCTCCCTCGGGCTGTGGCTCGGCTCGCTCGCCTGACGGGCTCGTCGCCCGGGCCTCAGGCGCGCCGAGTGGGCAGATCTGGTCCTTCCGCGGCTGGTGAGGGACCCGTTCTGCCCACTCGACCCGCGCCTCCGGGGGAAGGGGGCCCGGTCAGGCGTGCGTCTCGCGCTCGTGCCCGGCGTGGTCGGCCGGCTCGAGCTGGAACGTCGCGTGCTCGACCGAGAAGTGGGCGGCGAGGCACCGGTCGAGGGCGTCCAGGGTCTCGTCGACCTTCATGTCGCAGAACACCTCGCGCTCGACGACGACGTGCGCCGAGAACACGGTCGCTCCGCTCGTGATCTGCCAGGCGTGGACGTCGTGTGCCGAGACGACGCCCGGGGTGTCGCCGATGTGTGTGCGGACCGACTCGAGGTCGATGTCGCCCGGAGCCGAGCCGAACAGCACCCGGATCGCCTCGCGCAGCAGCGACCAGGCCCTCGGCACGATCATCGCCGCGATGATCAGCGACCCGACCGAGTCGGCCTGCGTGAAGCCCGTGGTCAGCACGACGACGGCGGCCACGACGACGGCCGCCGAGCCGAGCAGGTCGCCGAGCACCTCGAGGTAGGCGCCGCGCATGTTGATCGAGTGCGTCGCCCCACCCCGCAGCACGAGCAGCGCCGCGACGTTCGTCGCCCCGCCGACCAGGCCGACGACCAGCATCGGCAGCCCGAGCACCTCGTGCCCGTCGACCGCCACGAGACGGGAGACGGCGGCGACGGCGACCGAGAGCGACACGGCGAGCAGCACGAGGCCGTTGACGAAGGCGGCGAACACCTCGGCCCGGCGGTAGCCGTAGGTCTGTCGACCGCTCGCGGGTCGGGCGGCGACGATCGTGGCCACGAGGGCGATGACCAACCCGGCCAGGTCGGAGAGCATGTGCCCCGAGTCGGCCAACAGCGCCAGGGAGCCCGAGAGCCAGGCGCCGACCAGCTGGGCGACCAAACCGAGGGCGATGATCGCGATCGCGAGGCGGAGCCGTCGTCCGTCGGCGGCGACGTGTCCGTGTCCGTGGTCGTGGCCCATGGGCGCCTCTCGTCGGGATGAGGGTCGGGGGTGGCGGATCGGGGTGGGTATCCGTCCGGCGGGTCGGTCCGCCGGCGTTCCGAGCCGGCGTCGAATCTACCGGCGCCCGTCGGCGACGGCCACCGATCCGGGCAGTCGATAACGAGTCTCGATCCCTGCAACGACGCCGATCGGGGCCCACCGGGCGGACGAGGAGGCGCGGGTCGGCCCCGCCTGGGAGCCGCCCCCACCGCGCATGGTTCAGTGAGGCATGACCGACTCGACCGAGACCTCCTCCGCCTCCCTCGGGGAACCCGCCCGCGCCTCCTCGTCCCTCGTCGCCGTGACGGGTGCGACGGGCGCCGTGGGCGGCATCGTGGCCGCGCACCTGTCCGAGCGGGGCGTCCCGCTGCGGCTCGTCGTGCGCGACGCCACCCGGGCACCCCGACTCGACGGGGCCGAGGCCGAGGTCGCCGTCGCCACATACGGCGACCGGGCGGCCTCCGTCGAGGTCCTGCGCGGGGTCGAGACGCTGTTCATGGTGTCGGCGGCCGAGGCCCCCGACCGCGTCGACCAGCACCGCGCCTTCGTCGACGCCGCCGTCGAGGCGGGCGTGCGGCACGTGGTCTACACGTCGTTCGCCGGTGCGTCGGCCGAGTCGGTGTTCACGCTCGGGCGGGACCACTTCGCGACCGAGCAGCACATCCGCGAGTCGGGGCTGGCCTTCACGTTCCTGCGGGACAACTTCTACCTGGACTTCATCCCGCTGTTCGCGGACGAGCAGGGCGTGATCCGCGGCCCGGCCGGTGACGGGCGCGTGGCGGCGGTGGCCCGGGCCGACGTCGCGGCGGTGGCGGCCGTCGTGCTGCTCGACCACGAGTCGCACGCCGGGGCGACCTACGACCTCACCGGGTCGGAGGCGTTCACCCTGACCGAGGCGGCCGCACGCCTCACCGCCCTCGGCGGACGGTCGTTCACGTTCGTGGACGAGACGGTCGACGAGGCCTACGAGTCCCGCCGCGTCTTCGAACCCGAGCCCTTCCAGGCGGACGCCTGGGTCAGCACCTACACGTCCATGGCCTCGGGCGAGGTGGCGCAGGTGACGTCGTCCGTGCGCGACCTGACCGGACGCGACCCGTTGACGCTCGAGGTGCTCTTCGCCGGAGGCGTCCAGCACTGACCCGGCCCGGGAGGCCGCCCGGTCGTCGGCCCGGCCGGCGGCCCGGCCGGCTCAGGGCACGCGTCGCGACGACAGCACGCCGCTGACGCCGAGCACGACGACCGCCGCGGCGACGCCGATCATCGGGATCTGCCAGTTGCCGCTGACGTCGTGCAGTCCGCCGATCGCGAGCGGCCCGAGCGCGGCGATCGCGTAACCGCCGCCCTGCACCAGGGCCGACAGCCGTCGTGCCTCGACGTCGGTCGACGCCATGCGCACGATGACGATGAAGATGATCGTGATGCCGCCGCCCTGCGCGGCCCCACCGAAGATCGACCAGAGCAGCCAGTGCTCGGGAGCGAAGAGCAGGCCGAGCGGCATGGCCGACCAGAAGACGGCGATCAGCCCGATGACGACCGCCGGCCGCACGCGCAGGGCGAGGAACGGCACCCCGAGCGCACCCACGACCGCGAGGATCTGGAAGACCGACGAACTCGCCCCGGCCGCCTCGCGGGTGAGGCCGACCTCGTCGCGCAGCAGCGTGGGCATCCAGGCCGTGAGCCCGTAGTAGCCGAACGCCTGCCCCGAGAAGGCCAGCGTCAGGCCCCAGGTCGTCCACCGACGCAGCAGCGGGGTCGCGCTGCGTCGGCGCTCGCGCGCGTCGACCTCGGCCTCGCCGGGCTCGACGACGTCGATGCCGCCCGTGAAGACGTCGGCCGCCGAGGAGGCGCGGTGCCGGTCGTCGACGTCGGCCTGCGACCCCGGCACCACGGCCACGCTGCCGCCCCGCACCGCGACGCGGGGGCCGACGGCGATCGACCAGACGACGGCGGCCAGGACGGCGAGCAGCCCCCAGGTCACGAGGGCGAGGGGCCAGCCGACGACCGAGGCGATCGGGGCCGTCGCGAGCGAGGTGATCATCGACCCGACGTTGAGGGCCGAGGTGTAGATGCCGGTCACGAAGCCGGCCCGCTCGGGGCTGAAGTCACGACGGATGACGACGGGCAGCACGACGTTGCCGATCGTGATGGCGACGCCGATCACGATCGTGCCCACGTAGAGCCAGACCGTGCCGCCGGCCGTGCGCAGCAGCGTGCCGAGGAGCACGCCGGCGAGCCCCAGCGTGACGGCGCGCTCGGCGCCGATCCGGCCGATCAGGGCCGAGGCGAACGGGCTCGCCACGGCGAAGCAGAGCACGGGGATGCTGGTGAGCAGCCCGGCGACGACCGCCGTGAGGCCGAGGTCGGCGCTCATCTGGTCGAGCACGGGGGCCGGGGCCACGATCGGCCCGCGCATGTTGAGGGCGATCAGCACGATCGCGAGGGTGAGCAACCAGGCGGCGGGCGACCGCACCGCGGCCGCGGCCCGGGTCACGCGGCGCCGCGCAGCAGGGAGACGCCCAACAGGTCGGCCACCTCGTCGACGTCCGCCGCCACGGCGACCGCGCCGACGTACTCCTCGGGCTCGCCGTAGCCCCAGCCGACGAGGATGGTGGGCACGCCGTGCACGGCCGCGCCCTCGACGTCGTGGTGGCGGTCGCCGAGCAGGACGGGCCGCGAGAGGTCGGCCCCGCGGGCGCGCAGGCGCTTCAGGGCCTCCTCGACGACGTCGGCCTTGGTGTTGCGCACCTCGTCGTCGGACGCGCCGGTGATGACGTCGAGGTAGCGGTCGAGGCCGTGGGCCCGGAGGATGGCCGTGGCCGGGGTCTCGGGCTTCGAGGTCGCGGTCGAGGTGGGGATGCCGGCCGCGTGCACGGCCGCCATGAGGTCGGGCACCCCCGGGAACACCTCGCCCTCGAGGGCGCCGTGGGCCAGGTAGTGCGCGCGGTAGAGCCGCATGGCGTCGACGAGGCGCTCGCCGTCGAGGCCGAGGCGCACCTCGAAGCTCTGCGGCAGGGGCGGTCCGACCCAGGCCATGAGGTCGGCGGGCGAGGGCACCGGCAGGCCGAGTTCGCCGATCGTGTGGGCGAGGCTGGCGGTGATCGCGGGCGCCGAGTCGGCGATGGTGCCGTCGAGGTCGTAGAGGACGGCCGTGTAGGGGAGAGTCATCACCCCCAGCTTACGGATCGGGGGTCAGCAGGGGACCGCTCGGAGCGGCCAGGTCGCGACGGCCGACACGGCGTCCCGGATCGCCGTCGCGTTCGCACCCGCACTCGTCGTGCTCGTCTTCGCGGTCGCGGTCGCGGTCGCGTGCGGGGTCGGGCTCCGTCGCGTCGCGTCGAACGGGCGGTGGGGGGCGTCGGGCCTGCTCGCGAGGGACCGGAAGACGGGGGTCGCCTCGCGTTCGGCGGCCAGGGTGTCGAAGATCGGTGAGGTCACGGGTTGCTCCTGCGGTCGATGGGGGTCGTAGCAGAAATATAACCCTGAAATGTGAGTATCACAAGGGTTCGTGCGCCCACACCCGCGCGGCCCCGCCCCCACGGCGCCCGGCGTCAGAAGAGGCGGGAGTGCGAGTCGTCCAGCCCGCGCATGGCGTCGTAGTCGAGCAGGAGGGTGCGGATGCCCCGGTCGTGGGCCAGCGTGCGGGCCTGCGGTTTGATCTCTTGCGCGGCGAACACCCCGGTCACGGGGGCGAGGTGTGGGTCGCGGTTCATCAGCTCGAGGTACCTCGTGAGCTGCTCGACCCCGTCGATGTCGCCTCGCCGCTTCAGCTCGACGGCCACCGCGGCGCCCTTCGCGTCGCGGGCCAGGATGTCGACCGGCCCGATGGCGGTCATGTACTCGCGGCGGACGAGAGTGTGGCCCTCGCCGAGCAGTTCGATCTGTTCGGCCAGCAACTTCTGCAGGTCGGCCTCGACGCCGTCCTTGGTCAACCCCGGATCGACGCCCATCTCGTGGGACGAGTCGTGCAACACCTCGTGGATCGACACCACCAGGAGGTCGGCCGTCTTGGCCTGGGTCACCTTCCACAGCTCGACGACGCCGGCCTCGCGTTGGTCGTCGTCGGGTTCGACCGTGCGGATGGTGCAGGGCGGGCTCATCCAGTTCAGGGGCTTGTAGCTGCCCCCGTCGGAGTGGACGAGCAGGCTGCCGTCGCTCTTGACCATCAGGAGGCGCGTGGCCAGGGGCAGGTGGGCGGACAGTCGACCGGCGTAGTCGACCGAGCAACGGGCAATGACGAGGCGCACCCGACGATCCTACGGGGCGGCGCGAACGCGGCATGGGCCCCTCGTTGACAAGTATGCATATGTGAAATACATTCATGACAGATGGTCGGCAGGACGGCCACCGAGACGCCTCCAGGAGGAACGATGCCCCACCCGATGCCCGCCACGACCCGGCCGCTGCCGACGACGACCCACGACACGGCCGAGCTGCTGCTCGTCGACCTGGCGACGGCGCGCTACGCGCCCGGCGACTCCCTCGACGTCGACACCATCGTGCGCGAGCACCGGGTCACCCCCGGCGAGGTGCACCTCGCCCTGTTCGAGCTGAGGCGCATGAAGGTCGTGGTGCGCGCCCCGTTCAGCGGTGCGCACGTCGTCGTCTGGCACCGGCGGTTCAACGAGGTGCTGCTGCGCGACCTGGTCCGCATGGTCTCCGTGGCGTCGACCGAGGCGACGTCGCTCGAGGACGTCCCCGAGCCCGCCGTGCGCCGACCGGCCTGCACGGCCCACGGGCTGGCCCTGCCCGCGGACGTCGCCCACTTCCTCGACCTCGTCCGGGCGATCGTGCAGGTGCTCTCGCCGTCGGCCCGTCAGCACGTGCGCGACGACCTGCTGCTGCCGCTCGAGATCCTCTGCAGCGCGAGGGCCGTCGCGGTGCACGACATGCGGCCCGCCCTCGGCGAGACCGTCCGCGGCGCGATCGTCGACCTGATGGAGGCCGCCGCGCACTACGGCGACTGGACGCAGCTGCCGGGCCTCGCGTCGGACTACGTCACGGCCCTGGGCGTCGACGAACCGCCCGTGCGACCCGTCGACTGACGCCGCACCGACCGTCACCGCTCACCCGGAGGCCGTCCGGCCCCGTCGGCTAGGCTGCGGCAGCATGAGCCGGGCAGAGGGCGACGTCGCCGCGAGGCCGACCCTCGCGTCGGTGGCGCGGGTCGCCGGGGTGAGCGCGAGCACCGCCTCCTTGGCCTTCAGCGGGACCGGCCCCGTCTCGGACGAGACCCGCGCGCGGGTGCTCGCCGCCGCCGACGAACTCGGCTACGCCGGGCCCGACCCCCGCGCGAGGTCGCTGCGGCGCGGGCGTTCCGGCATCGTCGGCGCCGTCCTCGAGTCCACCCTCAGCACGGCCTTCCGCGACCCGATCAACGTGGCCATGCTCGACGGCATCGCCGACGTCACGGGGCCGGCCGACAACTCGCTGCTGCTGCTGACCGAGACCGCGGGCGAGCGCTCCCGCCTGCTCGACGCCCCCGTGGACGCCGTCGTGCTGTTCGGCTGCAGTACCCGCCTCGACCAGTCCGTGTCGATCATGCGTCGGCGCGGCATCCCGGTGGTCTCGATCGAGGCCCCGCCGACCGAGGGCGTGCTCGACATCGCCGAGGACAACGTGGGCTCGTCCCGCCTGTTGGCGCAGCACCTGCACGATCTCGGCCACCGACGGGTCGCCGTCGTCGCGCTCGAGCTCGGCCCCGGTCGGTCGAGCGGCGACGGGGACGACGAACTCACCGACGCGCGCGTGGCCCGGGGCACCTCCTGGCCGACCCTCGAGCGGCTGCGCGGCACCCGCCAGGTCTTCCCGGGCGTGGGCGGCCTGGCCACCCGTGGCAGCTGGACGAGCGAGGGCCACCGCGCCGGTCTGCGCCTGCTCGACGTGCCCGAGGCCGAGCGGCCGACGGCGATCGTCGCCCAGAGCGACCTGCTCGCGTCGGGCGTCATCGCGGCGGCGGACGACCTGGGGCTGTCCGTGCCGGGCGACCTGAGCGTCGTCGGCTACGACGGCGTGCGCCTCGACGACCCGCGCGCCGCCGACCTCACGACGGTCGTCCAGCCCGCCGTCGAGAAGGGCCGCGCGGCCGGTCGTGCGGTGCTCGCACTCCTCGCCGGCGACCCCGTCGAGGGCACGACGTTCACGAGCGTCTTCCGGCCGGGGTCGACCACGGCACCACCCCGGCGCTGACGCCCGACCTCGACGCCTCCTCGCCGACGCCGACCCACGACCCCGGGTTCAGCCGGCGCCGACGACCATCCAGCGGTCCGACCGCGCCCGGAGGCCCAGCGTCACGGCGCGGATGCCGATGTAGCCCAGGCCGAAGGCCAGCCACAGGGCGACCGTGCCCCGCGCGTCCGGCCCGACCCGCGCCTCCAGCGGGATCAGGATCGCGAGGTAGACGACCGTGTTGACCACGCCGGCGAGGGCGAGGTAGCGGGCGTCGCCGGCGCCGAGGAGCACGCCGTCGAGCACGAAGACGAAGCCGGCCAGCGGGATGCCCACGGCCATCGCCAGCACGACCCGGGGCAGCAGGTCGCGCACCGCGTCGTCGCCGCTGAAGACGGGTGCGAGCAGCGGCGAGACCGCGGCCAGCAGCACGCCGAGCAGCAGACCGCCGCCGACCCCGAACAGCATCAGCCGGCGGGTGACGGCGCGCACCGCCTCGCGATCGCCCTGACCGAGCGCGTGGCCGACGAGGGCCTGGCCGGCGATGGCCAGTGCGTCGAGGGCGAACGCCAGCGTGCTGAACAGGGTGAGCGCGACCTGGATCGTCGCGAGCCCGGTCACCCCCGAGGAGGCGGCGGCCCAGACGGTCGCGATCATCGCGATCCGCAGGGACGCGTTGCGCACGAGCAGCCACGCGCCGGAGCGTGCCGTGCGACCGACGCCGGCCAGCCCCGGACGCAGCGGAGCCCCGACGGCCCGCGCGGCACGGACGGCGATCACCACGTACACGGCGGCCATGCCCCACTGCGCGACGACGGTCCCCGCGGCCGAGCCGGCGATGCCCCAGCCGAAGCCGTAGAGGAAGAGCGCGTTCAGGCCCGCGTTCGCCGCGAAGCCGACCGTCGCGACGACCAGTGGCGTCCTGGTGTCCTGCAGGCCGCGCAGCAGTCCGGTCGCCGCGATCACGAGCAGCATGCCGGGCAGGCCGAGCATCGACACGGTCAGGTAGGTCGCCGCGGCGTCGACGACGGCCGGGTCGGTGCCGAACAGGCCGACGAGGGGGCGGGCGACGAGTGCCCCGACCCCGGCGAGCACCACCCCGACCAGCAGCGCGAACCAGAGCCCGTCGACGCCGGCGCGGATCGCTCCGGGCCGGTCACCCGCGCCGAGCCGTCGGGCCACGGTCGGCGTCGTGGCGTAGGCCAGGAAGATCAGCAGGCCGAGGGCGGTCTGCAGCACGACGCTCGCGATGCCGAGCCCGGCGAGGGGCACCGTGCCCAGGTGCCCGACCATCGCGGTGTCGGTCAGCAGGAAGAGCGGTTCGGCGATCAGCGCGCCGAGCGCCGGCGCCGCGAGGGCGACGATGCGTCGGTCCCAGGGCGAACGGAGGCGCGAGGTCGTCACCGGGGACGGCTCGCCGCGGCGGCGTCCCACCGTCAGTCGGTACCCCGGGCCCGACCCACGGCCGACATGAGGTGGTAGACGACGATGGCCGCGACCGTGCCGAGGATGATGCCGCCGAAGCTCGCGCCCCCGAGGGCCAGGGTGAAGTCGGCGATGCCCATGATGAGCGCGACGCCGGCGGTCAGCTGGTTCTTCGGGCGGCTGAAGTCGACCCTGTTCTCGACCCAGATGCGGATGCCGATCACGCCGATGAGCCCGTAGAGCGCCGTCGTGACGCCGCCGAGCACCCCCGGCGGGATGGTGAAGATGACGGCGCCGATCTTGGGCGACAGCCCGAGCAGGATCGCCACGACGCCGGCGACCCAGTACGCGGCCGTCGAGAAGATGCGGGTGGCGCTCATCACGCCGATGTTCTCGCCGTAGGTGGTCGTCGCCGAGCCGCCGCCGAGGCCGGCGAGCACCGTGCTGAGGCCGTCGGCGAAGAGTGCCCGGCCGGTCAGCGGGTCGAGGTTGCGCTTCGTGAGCTGGCCGACGCCCTTGACGTGGCCGACGTTCTCGGCGATCAGGGCGAGCACGACGGGCAGGAAGCCGAGGTAGATCGGCAGCTGTCCGAGGTCGAAGGCGGGGGCCGTGAAGGTCGGCAGGCCCACCCACGGCGCGGCCGCGACGGCGCTGTAGTCGACGGCGCCCGTGATCACGGCGGCGACGTAGCCGACGACGACGCCGACGAAGATCGACAGGCGGCCGAGCAGGCCCTTGAAGAGCACGGCGCTCAGCACGACCGCGGCGAGCGTGATCAGGGCGATGCCCGGCGAGAGCGCGAAGTTGTCGCGGGCGGCCGGGGCCAGGTTGAAGCCGATGAGGGCGACGATCGAGCCGCTGACCACCGGGGGCAGCAGGGCGTCGATCCAGCGGGTGCCCGCGAGGTTCACGACCAGGCCGATCACTGCGAGCAGGGCGCCGACGACGATGATGCCGCTGAGCGCGAGGGGGATGCCGCCCACGTCGGTGGCGGCCGCGATCGGGGCGAGGAAGGCGAACGACGAGCCCAGGTAGCTGGGCAGGCGGTTCTTCGTGATGATGAGGAAGAGCAGGGTGCCGATGCCGGAGAAGAACAGCGTCGTACTCGGCGGGAACCCGGTGATGATCGGCACGAGGAAGGTCGCGCCGAACATCGCGACGACGTGCTGGCCGCCGAGGCCGATGGTGCGCGGCCAGCTGAGCCGCTCCTCCGGGGCCACGATCTCGGTCGGGTCGACCGTCTTGCCGTCGCCGTGCAGTGCCCAGGGGAGTGCCATGTCGAGAACTGTACTGGGGGTGCCGTTTCCTCCGTGTTTCCTGGGACGGCCCCGTCAGCCCGGGCCGCAACGGGTCCGGCCCGGCCCGCCGTCGGGGGCCTCACCTAGGCTGACGGGCATGACCACCGACGCACTGAGCAGCGGAATCCAGACCGACGAACTCGACCCGGCGGTCCGCCCGCAGGACGACCTCTTCCGGCACGTCAACGGCGCGTGGATCGACCGCACCGAGATCCCCGACGACAAGGCGCGCTACGGCTCCTTCTACCTGCTCGCCGAGGAGGCCGAGAAGGCCGTCCGCGAGATCGTGGTCGAGTCCCAGTCCGCCGAACCCGGCACCGAGGCCCGCAAGGTCGGCGACCTCTTCACCAGCTTCACCGACGAGGAGCGCATCGAGGCGCTCGGCGCCGCACCCCTCGAACCGCTCCTGGCCGAGGTCGAGACGGTCACCGACGTGACCTCGTTCACGCGCCTCCTGGGCTCGCTCGAGAAGCAGGGCATGCCGAGCTTCGTCCAGCTCTTCGTCGACAACGACCCGGGCGACCCCGAGCGGTACGTCGTCTTCGTCGAGCAGGGCGGCCTCGGCCTGCCCGACGAGTCCTACTACCGCGACGAGAAGTTCGAGTCGGTGCGGACCGCCTACCGGGCGTTCGTCGAGCAGATGCTCGGGCTCGCCGGCCTCGACGACGCCTCGGCCCGCGCCGACCGCGTGGTCGAGCTCGAGACCGCCCTCGCCACGCACCACTGGAGCAACGTCGCCACCCGCGACAGCGACAAGACCTACAACCTGCTGCCCTGGGCCGAGTTCGACGCGCTCGCCGAGGGCGTCGACCTCACGGCCTGGCGGGACGCCGTGGGCGGCCCGGCCGGCGTCTTCGACGAGCTCGTCGTGCGCGAGCCGTCGTTCGTCACCGGACTGGCCTCGCTGCTGACCGACGACCGCCTCGACGCCTGGAGCGACTGGCTGCGCTGGCAGATCGTCCGCTCCATGGCCGCCTACCTGTCGACGCCCTTCGTCGAGGCGAACTTCGGCTTCTACGGTCGTACCCTCACCGGCACACCCGTGCAGCGCGCCCGCTGGAAGCGCGGAGTCTCGCTGGTCGAGGGCGCCCTCGGCGAGGCCGTCGGCCGCATCTACGTCGAGCGGCACTTCGCGCCCGAGGCCAAGACCGCGATGGACGTCCTCGTCGGCCACCTGGTCGAGGCCTACCGACAGAGCATCACGGGCCTCGAGTGGATGACCGACGAGACCCGAGCCCGGGCCCTCGACAAGCTCGAGAAGTTCACGCCCAAGATCGGTTTCCCCGAGAAATGGCGCGACTACTCGGCCCTGTCGATCGACCCCGCCGACCTGGTCGGCAACGTGCGGGCCACCGCCGCCTTCGGCTTCGACCGCGAGCTGGGCAAGATCGGCCAGCCGCTCGACCGCGACGAGTGGTTCATGACGCCGCAGACCATCAACGCGTACTACAACCCGGGCATGAACGAGATCGTGTTCCCCGCGGCGATCCTGCAGTTCCCGTTCTTCGACGAGACACGCGACGCCGCCGCCAACTACGGAGCCATCGGCGCCGTCATCGGCCACGAGATCGGCCACGGCTTCGACGACCAGGGCTCGAAGTACGACGGCGACGGCAAGCTGACCGACTGGTGGACCCCCGCCGACCGCGAGGCGTTCGAGAAGCTGACCTCGTCGCTCATCGCGCAGTACGACGCCCTCGCCCCGAAGCAGGTGCCCGACCACCACGTCAACGGCGCCCTCACCATCGGCGAGAACATCGGCGACCTCGGCGGGCTCTCGATCGCCTGGAAGGCCTACCTCATCTCGCTCGACGGCAGCGAGCCGCCCGTGATCGACGGCCTGACCGGCGCCGAGCGGTTCTTCCTGAGCTGGGCCCAGGCCTGGCAGATCAAGCTGCGCGACGAAGAGGCGATCCGTCTCGTCTCGATCGACCCGCACTCGCCGAACGAGTTCCGGTGCAACCAGATCGTGCGCAACATCGACGAGTTCTACGAGACGTTCGGCGTCACCGAGAGCGACGCGCTGTGGCTGCCGGCCGAGGAGCGCGTCACCATTTGGTAGGTCAGGTGCCCGGCCGTCGGGCCCGACGGGAGAACGGCGACGGCGCCGACCACGAGCCGCGCCACGGTGGCGGGCGCGCGCTCGAGTCGTTCTCGGCGTCCTTCGTCGCCCTGGGCGACCTGGCGCTCGCGGGTGGGCAGGTCTCGGCCTCGGTCAGGGACCTCGACTCGCGGGCCGACCTGCTGAGCGTCGACGAGCACGTGGCGCTGCCGGTGGGCCAGCTCGGTGCCGTCCTGCTCCTGGTCGAGGTGTCGGCCCGCATCGAGGACGGCACGCTCCGCCCCCTCGACGAACTCGACCGGCCGGGCGACCCCGGTGACCAGGGGCCCGGTGGCCTCTGGCCCTACCTCCGCCGGACGAGCCTCCCGGTGACCGACGCGGCGACGCTCGTCGGGGCCTTCCGCGACGGGGCGGCGATCGACGCGCTCATCGCTCGGGTGGGCCTGGCCGCCGTGCGGGCACGAGGCGAATCGCTCGGTCTCACGAAGACCGCCCTCCTCGACGTCACCCGGTCGTCCCGCGGCCCCGACGACGCGCCCGCGCTCGCCGTGGGCACGGCTCACGAACTCGGCGGCCTCATGGTGTCCCTCGCCCGCGGCGAGGTCGTCGACCGGGCCGTGTCGAACCGGGTGCTCGGCTGGCTGTCGCTGGGCGCCGACACGTCGCTCGTCGCGGCGCCGTTCGGTCTCGATCCGCTCGGGCACCGGCGGCTCGACCACGACCTTCAGATCGTCCACACGACCGGTGGCGACCCGGGGGTGCGCTCCGAGCTCGGGGTGCTCCGCGGGCCGCGCCGCAGCGTCGCGTACTGCGTGATCGTCACGTTCGACGACCTGACCCTCGCCCACCGCCTCCGGGCGCTCGAGGCCCTGCGGGCCGTGGGCACCGACGTCCTCGAGTACGTGCACTGAGCCGGGTGCCGCATCGAGCCGCGGCCCCGCCGTGCCCCAGCGCCGACTCAGTCGACCAGGTCGAGCCCCCGGAGGCGCTCGAGCGTCGCGACACCGGCCGGCGGGCACCGGCCCGTGTCGGCCGAGGTGACCCAGTGGACCGCGCCGACCTCGGCGGCGGGCGCGGGCTCGGGGCTCGTCGCCGAGAGCTCGGCCGCGAAGACCGTCATGGCGACCTGCCGACCCTCGGGCTCGCCGTGCGCCTGCGTCACGACGGTGAAGAGCTCGGCCACGGTCGTCGGGTCGAGTTCGACGCCGACCTCTTCGCGCGACTCCCGGACCAGCGCCTCGGCCGCGGTCTCGCCGGCCTCGATCTTGCCGCCGGGTAGGTACAGCACGTCACGGCCGCGGGCGGTCACCATCAGCATCCGACGGTCACGGACGAGGGCGAGCGCGCTGACGACGATGGTGTCCATCACGCCATCCTCGGGCACGACGACGCCGGCCCGGTGCACCGGCGTCCGGGGGGCGATCAGCCCGCCGAGGCCTGACGCTCGTCGTCGACCGCGCGCAACGGCGACGACGAGGAGGCGCGGCGCCCGTCGGTCACGCCGAAGAGCGCCTCGAGGCCGTCGCGGAACTCGTCGCCCCGGCCCTCTCGGGCGAGCTCGCGCGCCCGGACGGAGGGGGTGTGCAGCAGCACGCCGGCGAGGTGTCGCAGGGCCGATTCGGTGCGGTCGGACGAGTCCCCACGCGACCGCGCGCGCTCGATCTCGGCGTCGAGCAGGTCGAAGACGTGCTTGCGCAGCGCGACGACGGACGGCGTGAGCGACTGTTCGGCGGCGACGGCCTGGAACTCGGCGGCCGCGGACGAGACGAGGGCGCGGGCGTCGTCGGCCGCGCTGAGCTGGGGCAGCGGCGCGTGCAGGCTGATGGTCTCGAGGTCGAGCAGCTCGACGCCCTCGACGCCGGCGACGAGCGGGTCGACGTTGCGGGGCAGCCCGAGGTCGATCACGAGGCGGCGGCCGCCGGGGAGGACGACGTCGCGCGTGACGACCGGCTCGGTGGTCGAGGTGCAGGTGATCAGCACGTCGCTCCAGGCGACGGCGGTGGCGAGGTCGTCGTACGGCGTCGCGGCGTGCTTGAGGCCGAACCACTCGGCGCGGCCCGAACCCGAGTAGACGGCGAGCTGGTCGGCTCCACGGTCGCGAAGTGCCGCGACGGTGGTGGCCGCGTACTGGCCGGTGCCCACGATGAGGACGCGCGCCTCGGACCAGTCGGTCACCCGTGAGGACGCCAGCTCGAGCGCGAGGCGCACGAGTGACCGGCCCGCGCCTCCGACGTTGGTCTGGTTCTTGATGCCCCGGGAGGTCTGCGACGCCTTCTGGAAGAGGCGCTCGAGGTCGCGCGAGGTGGTGCCGTCGTGGCGGGCGCGCTCGAGCGAACGGCGCACCTGGCCCGAGATCTCGTCCTCGCCGACGACGACGGACTCGAGGCCCGAGCTGACGGCGAACAGGTGCTCGACGACCTCGTCGCCCGTGATGACCCGGACGCTGTCGCGCAGGTCGTCGGGCTCGACGCCGCTGGCGGTGCTCATGGTCTCGATCGTGGCCTCGACGGCCAGGGCGCTGCCGGCGGTGAGGGGCTCGTCGACGTCGAGGTACGCCTCGAACCGGTTGCAGGTCGCGAGCACGACCGCGCCGCTGACGAAGTCGCTGCCGTCGACCAGGGTGCCCGCCGCCGAGGGTGCGCCGATGCTCAGCCTCTCGAGGAGGTCGAAGCTGGCGTTCTGGTGGGACGCCGTGAGGCAGATGAGCACTGAGTGATCCTAACTCTGATCGGCGTTTTCGGCTGGGCGTTGACTCGACGTCGAGTGGCCGGGAATGCCACACGACGGTTGCAGCTTGCAACAACGGAGCCCGGGGCCGCATTCCGGCCGCCGGCCCGCACCGCATCGAACCAAGGAGACACCATGACCTCGACCACCAGCATCCAGTGGCAGCTCGTCGCCCGCCCGCACGGCGAGCCCACCCCCGACGACGTCGCCCGCGTCGAGGTGACCCTGCCCGAGCTCGGCGACGGCGAGGTCCGCGTGCAGAACGAGTTCCTGTCGGTCGACCCCTACATGCGCGGTCGCATGAACGACGTGAAGTCGTACGTCCCGCCCTTCGCCCTCGGCGAGACCATGACCGGCGGGGCCGTCGGCCGCGTCGTCGAGTCGCGTTCGGACGACCTGCCGGTCGGCACCGTCGTGCTGCACGAGCAGGGCTGGCGCGACGTGGCCCAGGGAGGCGCGGCCACGTTCCGTGCCGTGCAGCCCGTCGACGGCGTGCCCCTGTCGGCGTACCTGGGCGTGCTCGGCCTCACCGGCCTGACGGCGTACGTCGGCCTCACCGAGATCGCCGGCATCCGCGAGGGCGACGTCGTCTTCGTGTCGGGTGCCGCCGGGGCCGTCGGCACCATGGTCGGCCAGATCGCCCGCCTCAAGGGAGCCTCGCGCGTGATCGGCAGCGCCGGTTCGGCCGAGAAGGTCGAGCTGCTGACCTCGAAGTACGGCTTCGACGCCGCGTTCAACTACAAGGACGGCGACGTCTCCGAGCTGCTCGCCGAGGCCGCGCCCGACGGCATCGACCTCTACTTCGACAACGTCGGCGGCGACCACCTGTCGGCCGCCCTCGCCTCGTTCCGCACCGGCGGTCGTGCCGCACTCTGCGGCTCGATCGCGAACTACAACTCCACCGGCGCCCCGGTCGGCATCACGGGCATGACCAACATGGTCACCCGCGGTCTGACGATGAAGGGCTTCACGTTGGGCGACTACCGCCACCTCGCACCCGCGTTCCAGGCCGAGATGGGCCCCTGGCTCTCCGCCGGCGACGTCGTGTACGACGAGACCGTCGTCGAGGGCGTCGACAACGCGTTCGACGCCTTCACCGGGCTGATGCGCGGCGACAACGTCGGGAAGATGGTCGTCGCGGTCTCCTGACCCGCGCCTCCTCGTCCGCTCGCGCGTTCGAGGCGATCCGACCGGGACGGTCCCGCCGTGGCGGGGCCGGCCGCGGGTCGCCTCGACGCGACGTCCAGCGGGCGATGGGACAATCGACCACGTGACCCAGACCTCCGCCCTGCCCGAGCAGCACCCGCTGGCCGCCGGCCTCACGACGCGTTCACCGCTGGTCCGTGCCCTGCGCGGCGACCGGCCCGAGACGCTGCCGGTGTGGTTCATGCGCCAGGCGGGGCGCTCGCTTCCCGAGTACCGCGAGCTGCGCGTCGGCACCGCCATGCTCGACGCCTGCCTCACGCCCGACCTGGCGAGCGAGATCACGCTGCAGCCGGTCCGCCGTCACGGCGTCGACGCGGGCATCTTCTTCAGCGACATCGTCGTGCCGATCAAGCTGGCCGGCGTCTCGGTCGACATCGTCCCGGGTCGTGGTCCGGTGCTCGAGACGCCGATCCGCACGGCGGCCGACGTCGCGGCCCTGCGGCCGATCGACCCGGAGGCGCTGGCCCCGATCGCCGCGGGCGTCGCCCAGACCGTCGCGCAGCTGGGCAGCACGCCGCTGATCGGCTTCGCCGGCGCCCCCTTCACCCTCGCCGCCTACCTCGTCGAGGGCGGGCCGTCGAAGGACCACATCCGCGCCCGTGCCCTCATGCACGGCGATCCCGAGACCTGGGACGCCCTGCTCACCTGGGCCGCGGACGTGACCGGTGCCTTCCTGCGCGCGCAGGTGCTCGCCGGGGCGAGCGCCGCCCAGTTGTTCGACTCGTGGGTCGGGTCGCTCTCGCTGGCCGACTACACCGCGCACGTCGCCCGCCACTCGGCCCGTGCCCTCTCGCACGTCGCCGACCTCGACGTGCCCCGCATCCACTTCGGAGTGGGCAGCGGCGAGGTGCTGGCCGCCATGCGCGACGTCGGCACCGACGCCGTCGGGGTCGACTGGCGCATCCCGCTCGACGAGGCCTCGCGTCGCCTCGGTGGCTCCACCCCGGTGCAGGGCAACATCGACCCCGCCATGCTCCAGGCGCCGTGGGCCGTGCTCGAGGCGCACGTCCGCGACGTGGTCGAGCGTGGTCGGGCGGCCCCGGCGCACGTGCTCAACCTCGGCCACGGCGTCAGCCCCGACACCGACCCCGACGTGCTCACCCGCATCGTCGAGCTCGCGCACACGCTGTGACCCCGCCCGTCGTCACCCCGAGCGGCGTCGTCGACGTCGCCGTGGTGGGCGGCGGCATGGGCGGCATCGTGCTCGCCCGGGACCTGGCCGCCGCCGGGTTGGGCGTCGTGCTGTTCGAGGCATCCGACCGACTGGGCGGCGAGGTCTCGCGACACGTGGTCGCCGGCATCGCACTCGACGCCGGGGCCGAGAGCTTCGCGACCCGGGGCGGCACGGTCGCCGGTTTCGCCACCGAACTCGGCCTCGGCGACGACATCGTCCTGCCCGATCCCCGCGGGGCCTGGCTGCACGAGGCCGACGGCGAGTCCTTCCCCATCCCGCGCACGGGGCTGCTCGGCATCCCCGGCGACCCGTCCGCCGCCGACGTGCGAGCCGTCGTCGGCGAGGCCGGCGTGACCCGCGCGCTCGCGGACGCCGACCTGCCCGCCGAGATCGGGGCCGAAGAAACCACCCTGGGGGGTCTCGTCCGGGCGCGCATGGGCGACGAGGTCGTCGACCGGCTCGTCAGTCCCATCGTCTCGGGCGTCCACTCGCTCCACCCCGACCTGCTCGCCGTCGACCGCGTGGCCCCCGGGCTGCGCTCGGCCCTCCAGCGCGAGGGCAGCCTCGCCGCCGCCGTGCTCGGACTGCGCGCCCTCGCCCCGGCCGGCTCGGCGGTGGCGGGCATCCGCGGCGGCCTCGCCCGGCTGGTCGACCCGATCGTCGCCGACCTCCAGCGGCACGGCGTCGACGTCCGCCTCGGCACCCGCGTCCGCTCGATCGACGAGACCGGCGTCGAGACCGCGGGCGGTGAGCACGTCCGGGCGAGACAGGTCGTGCTGGCCGTCGGGGACCACGACGCGGTGGCCCTGACGACCCGCGCCTCCTCGGTGCCGCCCGGAGCGATCACCCTCGCGACCCTCGTCGTCGACCGGCCGGAGCTCGACGCGGCACCCCGGGGCACGGGCGTCCTCGTCGCCCCCGGCTCGACCGGACTCCGGGCCAAGGCCCTCACCCACGCGACCGTCAAATGGAGCTGGCTGGCCGAGCTCGCCGGGGGACGCCACGTGCTCCGGCTCAGCTTCGACTCGCCCGTCGTCGACCGCGACACACCCGACGCCGAGGTGCGCGACGCGGCGCTCGCCGACGCCTCGACCCTGCTCGGCGTCGACCTCGCCGCGCGCCACCTGGTCGGCTTCGGCCGGGCCACCTGGGACGCCCCGCGCCGGGCCGAGGCGGCGGTCGTCACCGAGCCCGTGGTCGAGGTCGTCCAGGCAGGAGGCGCGGTGGCGGGACGGGGGCTGGCCGCGATCATCGCCCACTCGCGTCGTCAGGCCGCCACCCTCGTCGCGGCGCTGTCGGCGCCCCCGTCCCGCGACTGAGGCCCCGGGGTCGGACCGCTTCGGTCCGGCGCGGGCGTCGGGCACCCGCCTCGGGCTACATTGGAGGGACGTGTGCGGCACATGCCGTCGCGCGTACGACCACGAATGGAGTCCCCCGTGCGAGGCAAACTGATCTTCGTCGCCGGAGCCGCTGTCGGATTCGTGCTGGGCGCCCGCGCCGGCCACGACCGGTACGAGCAGATCACCGAGAGGGCGTCCAAGGTCTGGAACAGCCGGGCCGTGCAGCGCCAGGTCGCCAAGGGCCAGGACTTCGCCGGTGCCAAGACGGCCGACGGCGTGGACGCCCTCGTCACCGGCATCACCCGGGGCATCTCCAAGGCCTTCGGCGGCGGCCGAAAGAAATGACCGACTCGACGCGCAGCGACAAGGTGCGGCACAAGACCAGGCCGCGGTCGCTCTTCGCCCTGGTGCAGGACGTCCCGACGCTGGTCACCGACCTGGTCAAGGGCGAGCTGGCCCTGCTCAAGTACGAGGTCATCGGCACGCTCAAGGCCTTCGGCATCGGTGCCGGCTTCCTGGTCGGGGCCCTGGTCTTCGTCTTCGCGATGCTCGGCGTCCTCCTGACCGGCATCGTCCTGCTGCTCGCCATCTGGCTTCCCGGTTGGGCGTCGGCCCTCATCGTCGCCGGCGTGCTGTTGCTCGTCGCCGCCCTGCTCGCGTTCCTCGGGTACAAGGCGATCAAGAAGGGGCTCCCGGCGGTCCCCGAGAAGACCATCGCGAGCCTCAAGGCCGACCTCAAGGCCGTCAAGGGCGTGGGGTCGATCCCCGGCGCCCGCCTCGACGAGCGCTGACGCGCCTCCTCGACACCCCCACCCTTCCCGTTCCCGACAGGAGCACCGTGAGCGACAGCAGCGACATCCAGGCCCACATCGACCGCACGCGCGCCGAGCTCGCCGCGACCCTCAACGAACTCGAGGACAAGCTGAACGTGCCCAAGCAGTTGGGCATCGCCGGGCACCGCGCCAAGGCCTCGTTCGACCGCGACAAGACCCCGTGGCTCGCCGCCGCCGGGGCGGGTGCGCTGGCCGTCGCTGGCGTCGTCGTCGCGGTCGTCAAGCGCCGCTGACCGCTCGCCCGGCTCGCCGGTCGGCTCGACCGCCGGCGGGCACCGGGTGCCGTTCGCTCGACCGGGAGCAACCTGGTTGGGCTCCCAGCGTGCCGAGAGGGAGAATGGCTGCATGAGTTCCAGCGCCGACGCGGCAGCGCCCGTACTGCCGACGTCCGATTCATCCGCAGCACCCGTCCAGACCGAGTCCGACGACGCCGCGGCGAGCACACCGCCACCCGTCGAACGCCTCGGCTACACGCTCTGGGCCGTGCTGCGACGCGACCCGCAGAACCCCTACGCCCCCGAGCTCGACGACGTCCCGCAGCTCGACGCGGTCGTCGACGCCCTGGCGGGTCTCGGCGTGACCGTCCGTGGCTTCTACGACGTCAGCGCCCTGCGGGCCGACGCCGACATCATGATCTGGCTGCACGGCGAGGTGCCCGAGGCCGTCCAGTCGGCCTACCGGCAGCTGCTGCGCACCGACGTGCTGGGCGGCCTGCTGCCCACCTGGAACGCCATGGGCATGCACCGCGAGGCCGAGTTCTCGCGCAACCACAGCCCGGCCTTCATGCGGGGCAAGGCACCCGAGACCTGGTTGACGGTTTACCCGTTCGTGCGCAGCTACGAGTGGTACCTGCTGCCCGAGGCCGAGCGCCGTCAGATGCTCGCCGAGCACGGCAAGCAGGGCTCCGAGCACCGCGCGGTGCTGACGAACACCGTCGCCAGCTTCTCGCTCGGCGACTACGAGTGGATCCTCGCCCTCGAGGCTCCCGAGCTCGTCCAACTGGTCGACCTCATGCGCGACCTGCGCTACACCGAGGCCCGCCGCCACGTCCGCGAAGAGATCCCGTTCTTCACGGGCCGACGCATCCCCACCACCGACATCATCGAGGTCTTGTCGTGACCGACACCAGCAACATCACCAACGGGCAGCTCGTCCGCAACGCCACCCCCGCCGCGGCCTCCGGCCCCGAGCACGTCTCCGAGCCGACCGACTACGACGCCATCCTGCTGGCCGGCTTCGGCGGGCCCGAGGGGCAGGACGACGTCATCCCGTTCCTGCGCAACGTCACGCGCGGTCGGGGCATCCCCGAAGAGCGGCTCGAAGAGGTCGCGACGCACTACCGCCACTTCGGCGGCGTCAGCCCGATCAACGAGCACAACCGCGAGCTCAAGGCCGCCCTCGAGGCCGAGCTCGAGCGTCGCGGCATCGACCTGCCGGTCATCTGGGGCAACCGCAACTGGCAGCCCTACATGGCCGACGCCGTGCGCGAGGCCGACGAGCGCGGGTTCCGCAAGCTCATCGCGGTCGCGACCAGCGCCTACTCGTCCTACAGCTCGTGCCGCCAGTACCGCGAGGACTTCGCCATGGCGCTCGACGCCACCGGCCTCGAGGGCACCATGCAGATCGACAAGGTCCGCCAGTTCTTCGACCACCCCGGTTTCGTCCAGCCGTTCATCGACGGCGTGCGCGACGCGCTCGTCGCGGCTCGCGCCGAGAACGAGGGGCTCGACCTCGCGACCGAGGTCCAGGTGCTCTTCGCGACGCACTCGATCCCGTCGACCGACGCGGCCAAGAGCGGCCCCCAGGCGCGCGGCTTCGACGCCGACGGCGCCTACGCCGCCCAGCACAAGGCCGTCGCCGAGGTCGTCATGGCCGCGGCCGAGGCCGCCCTCGACCTCGACCTGCCCGAAGGGGGCGGCACCACCGTCCCCTGGCAGCTCGTCTACCAGTCGCGCAGCGGCCCGCCCTCGATGCCGTGGCTCGAGCCCGACATCAACGACGCCATCGACGACCTGGCCGGCGGTCCGACCCGCGCCGTCGTCATCGTGCCGCTCGGGTTCGTCAGCGACCACATGGAGGTCATGTGGGACCTCGACAACGAGGCGATGGAGACCAGCGAGAAGAACGGTTTCTGGGCGACGCGCACCCCGACGCCGGGCATCGACCCGAACTACGTCACCGGGCTCGTCGACCTCGTGCTCGAGCGTCGTGACGGCGTCCCCGCCGAGGACCGCCCCCACGTGACCGACCTCGGGCCCTGGTACGACGTCTGCCGTCCCGGCTGCTGCGAGAACGTGCGACTGGGCTTCAAGCCCGCCTTGTCCGGCCTGGTCCCCTGACCCCGTGGCGACCATCCGCATCGGAACTCGGGGCAGCGCGCTGGCCGTCGCCCAGTCGACCACCGTCGCCGACCGCATCGCGGCCGCGACCGGCCACGACGTCGAACTCGTCCGCATCAAGACCGAGGGGGACCGCTCGCAGGGCACCGGCGAGTCGCTGGCGTCGCTCGGGGGCACCGGCGTGTTCGCCAGCGCCCTGCGCGAGGCGCTCCTCGCGGACGAGTGCGACGCCCTCGTGCACTCGCTCAAAGACCTCCCCACCGCCACGCACCCCGGTCTCGTCATCGGGGCGACGCCCGGTCGGGCGGATGCCCGCGACGCCCTCTGCGCGCGCGACGGGCTGACCCTCGAAGGACTGCCCCAGGGTGCCCGCGTCGGCACGGGATCGCCGCGTCGTGCTGCCCAGCTGCTCTCGCGACGTCCCGACCTCGAGGTCGTCGACATCCGCGGCAACGTCGACACGCGGCTCGGTCGCGTCGGCGTCGACCTCGACGCCGTCCTGCTCAGCGCGGCGGGTCTCGGCCGCCTGGGACGCCTCGACGCCGCGACCGAACTGCTGGGGCTCGGCTTCTGGCCCAGTGCGCCCGGCCAGGGCTCGCTCGCCGTCGAGGTCCGCGAAGGCGACCCCGACGAGGCACTCGCCCGCGGACTGGCCGCCATCGAGGACGAAGAAACCCGCCTCGTGGTGACGGCCGAGCGGGCCGTGCTGGCCGGGCTCGAGGCCGGTTGCGCGGCACCCGTCGGTGCCAGTGCCGTCGTCGACGCCGGGTTGCTGCTGCTCAGCGCGACCGTCTACAGCCCCGACGGCGGCCGTCGCCTCAGCTCGTCGCACGCCGTCTCCCTCGACGACGGTCCCCTCGTCGCGCGCCTCGCCGACGTCCACGAGGTCGCCGGCCGTGTCGTCGACGAGCTGCTCGACTCCGGTGCGGCCGAGTTCGCCCCGTTGGGCGGCGGACCGGCCGGCGGTGACCCCCTGGGCAGCGCCACGTGACCGCCGACAAGCCGCTCAAGGGCGTGCGCGTCCTGGTGCCGCGCGGTGGCAAGTGGGGCGACGGGGTCGCGGCCTCGCTCCGGTCGCGCGGTGCCGCCCCGGTGATCGCCCCCCTCATCAACTTCGCCCCGGCCGAGACGCCCGAGCTGCTCGCCGCGGCCCTGGCCCGCCTCGAGTCCGGCGTCTACGAGTGGCTCGTCGTCACGAGTGCCACCACGGTCGACGTCCTGGTCGGCAACGGCATCCGGCCCCCTGCCTCGACCCGGGTCGCCGCGGTCGGCGAGACCACCGCCGCCGCCCTGAGCCTGGCGGGCATCCGCGTCGACTTCGTCCCCGAGGGCGACAACTCGGCCCGCGGACTCGTGAAGGAGTGGCCGGCCGACGAGGTCACCGGTCGCGTGCTCGTCCCGCAGTCCGACCTCGCCGAGCCGACACTCGTCGCCGGACTGTCGGCCCGCGGGTTCGACGCCGAGTTCGTCTCGGCGTACCGCACGGTGGGCGTTCCCGTCTCGGCCGAGGTGCGCGACGGCGTCGCCGACGGCTCGATCGGCGTCCTCCTCGTGACCTCGGGCAGCGTCGCCCGCCAGATCGCCGCCCAGCTGGCGCCCCTGCCCCCGCAGACCCTCGTCGCGTGCATCGGCCCGCGCACCGCCTTCGACGCCCGTGCCGCGGGGCTGCCCGTGCACCTGATCGCCGAGACCCGATCGGCGGCCGCCCTCGTCGAGGCCGTGGTGGACCACGCCCTCGACGGCCCGTCCGCCGGAACGCCCCCCACCGAGAAGGACTGATGTCCGAATTCCCCCGAGTGCGGCCCCGCCGCCTCCGTGCCACCCCCGCCCTGCGTCGTCTGACCGCCGAGACGCGCCTGCACCCCGCCGACCTCGTCCTGCCGATGTTCGTCCGCGAGGGCATCGACGAGCCCACCCCGATCTCGTCCATGCCGGGCGTCGTCCACCACAGCCTGTCGAGCCTGCCCCGGGCCGTCGAGCAGGCAGCGGAGGCCGGTGTGGGCGGCGTCATGCTCTTCGGGGTGCCCCTCGAGAAGGACGCCGTCGGGTCGGGCGCGACCGACCCCGAGGGCATCCTCAACGTGGCCACCCGCGTGGCCGTCGACGCCGCCCAGGGCGCGCTGGTCGTGCAGACCGACCTCTGCCTCGACGAGTTCACCGACCACGGCCACTGCGGCGTCCTCGCCGCCGACGGCTCGGTCGACAACGACGCCACCCTGGTCCGCTACGACGAGATGGCGGTCGTCCAGGCCGAGGCCGGGTCCCAGCTGATCGGCATGAGCGGCATGATGGACGGTCAGATCGGCTCGGCCCGCGACGCCCTCGACGCGGCCGGCTTCGGCGGCACGGCACTGCTCGCCTACGCCGCCAAGTACGCGTCGGCCTTCTACGGCCCCTTCCGCGAGGCCGTCCAGTCGACGCTGGTCGGAGACCGCCGCACGTACCAGATGGACGCCGCCAACGGGCGCGAGGGCCTGCGCGAGGTCGACCTCGACATCGCCGAGGGTGCCGACGTCGTCATGGTCAAGCCGGCGATGAGCTACCTCGACGTCCTCGCCGAGACGGCCGCGACGAGCACCGTCCCGGTGTGGGCGTACCAGATCAGCGGTGAGTACGCGATGATCCACGCGGCCGCCGCGAACGGCTGGATCGACCTCGACGCGGCCTCGTACGAGAGCGTCCTGTCGATCAAGCGGGCGGGTGCGGACGCGATCCTGACGTACTGGGCCACCGAACTGGCCACGCGCCTCCAGAAGGAGCGGTTCTGATGACCGAGCAGAGCAACGACACCTACTTCACCCGGGCCAAGCGGTCCATTCCGGGCGGCGTCAACTCGCCCGTCCGTGCGTACGGCTCCGTCGGCGGGACGCCACGGTTCCTCGTGGGTGCCAAGGGCGCCTACGTCACCGACGCCGAGGGACGCGACTACGTCGACCTCGTCGCCTCGTGGGGTCCGGCGATCCTCGGGCACACCCACCCCGAGGTGCTCGAGGCCGTCCAGCAGGCGGCCGCGCGCGGTCTGTCGTTCGGGGCCTCGACGCCCGCCGAGACCGAACTCGCCGAGCTGGTCCGCGAACGCGTCGCCGTCGGCGACCAGCGGCCGATCGGCAAGCTGCGCATGGTGTCCACCGGCACCGAGGCGACCATGACGGCCATCCGCCTCGCCCGCGGCTACACCGGTCGCGACCTGCTCGTGAAGTTCGCCGGGCACTACCACGGGCACTCCGACTCGCTGCTGGCCGAGGCCGGCTCGGGCGTCGCGACCCTGTCGATGCCCGGCTCGGCCGGCATCACGGCCGAGACCGCCGCCCAGACGCTCGTCCTTCCCTACAACGACCTCGACGCCGTGCGTGCGGCCTTCGAC
The DNA here is from genome assembly GCF_030209595.1 of Frigoribacterium sp. ME-P-080. NCBI lineage: Bacteria > Bacillati > Actinomycetota > Actinomycetes > Micrococcales > Microbacteriaceae > Frigoribacterium > Frigoribacterium sp. ME-P-080. Next base: position 150,084 of record NZ_JARVRR010000001.1, on the reverse strand, counting down.
GAGCACGGCCCGCGCATCGCCGCCGTCATCGTCGAGGCCGCCGCCGCCAACATGGGCGTGCTCGCGCCGCAGCGGGGCTTCAACCGCAGCCTGTCCGAGATCACGCGACGCCACGGTTCGCTGCTGATCGTCGACGAGGTGCTCTCCGGCTTCCGCGTGGGACGCGCGGGCTGGTGGGGTCTCGAGGCCGCTCGGGTCGTCCCGGACGGCGCCGGGTGGGAGCCCGACCTCATCACGTTCGGCAAGGTCATCGGCGGGGGCATGCCGCTCGCCGCCCTGGGCGGTCGCGCCGAGGTGATGGACTTCCTCGCCCCGCTGGGGCCGGTCTACCAGGCAGGCACGCTCAGCGGCAACCCGGTGGCCGTCGCCGCCGGCATCGCCACGCTCAGGCTCGCCACGCCCGAGGTCTACGCCCGGCTCGACACCGTCGCCGACCAGTTGTCGGCCGGCGTCTCCGCCGCCCTGTCCGCCGAGGGCGTCGAGCACAGCGTCCAGCGCGCCGGGTCGCTCTTCTCGTTCGCCTTCACTCCGACGGCACCGAACGACTACGACGACGTCCGCGCCCAGCAGTCCTGGCGCTACCCGCCGTTCTTCCACGCCATGCTCGACGCCGGGGTCAACCTGCCCCCGTCGGTGTTCGAGGCGTGGTTCGTCACGGCGGCCCACGACGACGACGTGGTGTCGCGCATCCTCGACGCCGTACCCGCCGCGGCCAAGGCCGCCGCGGCCGCGCAGGCGCCGCACTAGTCCGCTCGAGCGCGCGCCGCGCCTCCGTTCCGGCTCGCCGGGGGCTCGGCCGACTCTGCGCGCCGGGCTCGCCTGCCCGTCACTCGGGGCCATGCCTGCTCCGCCGCATCCCGCCACGAGGTAAACAACCCGCCACATCATTTCTTGGCGGGTTGTTTACATCGTGGCGGGGTGGCGGGGTGGCGGGGTGGCAGGCACTCCGGCAGCGGCTGCGCGTGGCGCCGTGATGCACCGGCCGGAGGTCAGCGGCGGCGGGCGCGGGCCGACCAGCGGCCGTCGGCCCGATCGACGACGAGCGGGTGGTCGAACGCGCCCGACACGAGCTCGGACGTCAGCACGTCGTCGGCCCGTCCGGTGGCGAAGACCCGGCCGTCGCGCAGCAGCAGGGCGTGCGACGTGCTGCTCGGCAGGTCCTCGAGGTGATGGGTCACCGTCACGGAGGACATCGTGCGGTGGGTCGTGCGCAGCTCGTCGACGGTGTCGAGCAGGTGTTCCCGCGCCGCGACGTCGAGTCCCGTCGCCGGTTCGTCGAGCAGCAGCAGGGCCGGCTGCGACACCAGGGCACGGGCGATCAGCGCCCGACCGCGTTCGCCCTGGGACAGCACGCTCCACCGTGCCGAGAGGCGGGACGAGAGACCGACGCTCGCGACGAGGTCGACGACCCGCGCCTCCTGCTCGTCGGTGGGCACCCAGCGGGGCACCGGGTCGCTGCTGCCCGTGAAGCCGGTCAGCGCGACCTCACGGACGGTGGCGTCGCCGACCATGCGGTGGCGGGGATCCACGTGGCCGATGTGGCGGCGCAGCTCGCTCAGCTCGACCCGCCCGAGGCGGCGGCCGAGGACGTCGACCGTGCCCGCGGTCGGGTGGCCGAGCGCACCGCACAACGTGAGCAGCGTCGTCTTGCCGGCTCCGTTGGGGCCGATCAGCGCCCAGTGCTGGCCGGAGTCGACGCGCAACGACACGTCGTGCAGCAGATCACGACCGCCCCGGGTCACCCGTGCAGCGACGACGTCGAGCACGGGCGGCACCGGGGCGGCCACGGAGGGGGCGACGGTCACGCGCGGTAGATGCCCGCCTCGCGCACCTGGTCGAACAGGCCCTGCAGGCGTGCGGGCTGCTCGCGCACGACGGCGGCGGCCGCCGCGGCGTCGTCCGCCTTCACGGCGTCGCGGAACGCCACGGTGAAGGCGTGCGCCTGCGGGAAGTCGAAGATGCCGTTGGCCGACGGACGACGCAGGAGCAGCAGGAGGCGCGGGCCGGTGTTCGACCACAGTCGCGTCAGCGACTCGCTGTCGGCCGCGGCCAGAAGGATCTCGTTGGCCCGCACGAGGCCCGCGATGTCTTCTTCCTTCTTCGCCTTGAAGGCCTTGGCCCGGGTGTCGAGGAGGCCGACGACCTCGGCACGCTGAGCCTTGTCGAGCTTGGGCACGGCCCGCTCGACGAAGAGGGACCAGACGGCGTAACCGACGTCGACGGTGTCGACGAACTCGCCGTAGGACGGGTCGACGATGCGCGTGTAGCGGTTGGCCTCGATGTCGACCAGTGCCTGGTCGGCGAGCTTGGCGATCGCCTCGCGGACGGGCGTGCGGGAGACGCCCAGCCAGGCCACGAGCTGGTCGTCGTTCAGGCGCTCACCGAACTCGAGGGTGCCGTCGATGATCGCGGCGAACATCTTGTCGTAGACGACGTCGCGCAACAGGCGGCGAGGGGCGGGCGTCTGGTCGTCGTTCTGGGGGATCGGCATCGGGGGCCTCCGTCGTGTCTGCGGTCAGGTGCCGACGGTCGACGGCGCTCGGCACCGCGGTCGGTCGGTTCGTCGACCCGGCCCTGAACCGGTCGCCGACATGTCGAGCATAAACCCGAGGGCTGAGTACGTATGGGTGATCCGGAGTTCTAGATGTGCGATCCGCCGACGCGCACGACCGTCCGCCCCCGGGTCCGGCCCGCCAGGATCGCCTCGCCGGCGCCCACCACGTCGGCCAGGGCGACCTCGCCGGTCATCGAGTCGAGGAGGTCGAGGTCGAGGTCTCGTGCCAGTCGGTCCCAGGCGCGCTGGCGCAGGTCGAGCGGTGCCTCCACCGAGTTCACGCCGGCCAGGGTCACGCCCCGCAGGATGAACGGCAGCACCGTCGTCGGCAGGTCGGCGCCCTGGGCGAGCCCGCAGGCCGTGACGGTGCCACCCCAGCGGGTCTGGGCCAGGACGGTCGCGAGGGTGTGGCTCCCGACCGAGTCGACGCCGCCGGCCCAGCGGGCCCGCTGCATCGGCTTCCCCGCACCGGACAGTTCGTCACGGTCGACCAGGGCCGAGGCCCCGAGCGAGCGGAGGTAGTCGCCCTGCTCGGCGAGGCGACCCGAGGAGGCGCTGACCGAGTACCCGAGGCGGTTCAACACCGCGATCGCCACCGACCCGACGCCTCCGGCCGCACCGGTCACCACGACGTCGCCGTCCTCGGGGCCGACGTCGCGTTCGAGCCGGAGGACGCTCAGCATCGCCGTGAAACCCGCCGTGCCGATGGCGGCGGCGCGCCGCCCGTCGATGCCCGGGGGGACCAGGACGGCGCTGCCCGGGTCGACCACGACGCGTTCGGCGAAGCCGCCCGCCTTCGTCTCGCCGTGGCCCGCACCGTTGACCAGCACCTCGTCGCCCGGTGCGAAACGTGACGACCCCGAGGACGCCACGACGCCGACCAGGTCGATGCCGGGCACGAGAGGATCGACCCGGGCGACCCCGGGGTCACCGCGCAGGGCGAGACCGTCCTTGTAGTTGACGCCGGACCAGGTGACGTCGACGACGATGTCACCCGGCCCGGCGACCGGCTCGTCGAGCTCCCGGAGCTCGGCGGCCCTGTCCTTCTCGACCACGATCGCACGCATGCGACCGAGGTTACGCGGGTGCGGTCAGACGCGATCGACGGGGCCGGACGCTCCCGCCTTGCCCCCGAGGAACCCGCCCAGCGCACTGACGAGGTCGAGCCCCGTCGTGGCCTTCACGACGTCCTGCAGTTGCGTCATGTTGTTGGCGACCGACTTGGTCAGCTCGTTGGCACCGTCGGTCGACACCACCGTCAGGGCGTCGATGTTGCCCATCGGCGCCGCCATCTCGCGGGCGATCTCGGGCAGGCGCGAGATGACCTGCGAGGCGAGTGCCGCCTGGCCGAACTTGCCCTGCGCCTCGGCCAGCGCGTCCACGGCCTCGGCCTCGGCGAGACCCTTGGCCTTGATCGCCGCGGCCTCGGCGCGACCGGCGGCCTCGACGGCCGCGGCCTCGTTCTCGGCCGCGTTGCGGGCGGCGTCGGCGAGCTGGGTGCGGCGGAACGCCTCGGCCTCGACGGCGGCGTTGGCCGCGTCGCGCTCGGCCTCGGCGTTCTGCACGGACGCGTAGGCCGCGGCCTCGGCGGGCTGGCGCACCTCGATGTTGAGTCGCTCCTGGTTGACCTTGGCCTGCTCGGCCACGGCGATGCTCTCTTGTTCGGCGACCAGCTTGTCTTGCATGGCCCGGGCGAGCTCACCGGCGGCGGCGGCCTCGGCCTGGGCCCGGTCGGTCTCGGCCTTGATCTGGGCCTGGCGGACGTCGAGCTGCAGCTGACGCTCGGCCGTCTGCTGCGTGTTGCCGATGCGGGCCAGGGCGGCGATGCGCTCGGCCTCGGCCTCGGCCACGTCGGCGTTCTGCTTGGCGACGGCCGCCTCGGCGCGACCACGGTCGGCGAGGTAGGTGCTGCCCGGCGTCTCGATCTCGCGGATGTTCATGGTCTCGATCTGGAGGCCGAGCTCGGCGAGCTCGCCCTTCGTCTCGTTCACGGCGTCGGCCGCGAGGCGCGAGAAGTTCTTGACCAGGTCGTCGACCGGCTGACCGCCGATGAGACCGCGGATCGACCCCTCGAGCGACTGCTGCACGATGACCGGGAGCTGCTGCTGCTGCAGCAGGTAGCGCTGGGCGGCGCGGCGCACCCCGTCTTCGGTGCCGGTCACCTTGAAGTTGACCGTGGCCTTCACGGCGGTGCGGATGTAGTTGGCGTCGATCGCCTGCACCTCGACCGGGGTCTGGTATTGCTCGAGCGACAGCTTGAAGCCCTCTTGGAAGATCGGCCAGACGAAGGTGCGGCCACCGATGATGACCTTCTGCGGGCTGGAGATGCCGCCGCCCTCGGACCGTTCGGCGCCACGGCCGACCACGATCAGGGCCTCGTTCGGCGGGACGCGTCGGACGCGGCTGGCGACGAACGACAGCAGGGCGAGCACGATGACGACGGCGACGACGATGGCGACGACGCTGACGTTGGAGGAGATGAAGTCCACGGGGCTTCCTTTCAGTTGGTCTGGGGATCACGTGACGCGGAGGTCTCGCCGGCGTCGAGCGCCTCGACCTGCACGCGCGGGCCGTTCTCGGCCACGACGCGGACGCGGACGCCGCGCTCGATGCGCGCGTCGCTGGTCGCGAGCCGCCGCTCGAGCTCGCGGACGTCGTCGAGCCGGACCTCGCCGCCGGCCGGGCCGGTGGCCTCGGTCGTGACGCCGACGAACCCGACGGGCGACCAGTGCCCCCCGCTCTCGCGGCGCGTCACGCGGCGGACGACGAGCTGGATCAGCACGAGGGCGACGAGGGCCATGCCGACGGCGACGGCGTAGGTCCACCCCGCGGCGAGGTCGGTCTGCGAGGTGACGACCCCGGCGAGCCCGAAGATGGCCAGGGCCGCGCCCAGTGCTACGCCCGAGACGAGCCCGTCGCCGACGTCGACGACGTCGAGCAGGTCGCCCACGACGATGCTGACGAGCAGGAGCAGGAGTCCGATCGCCCCCACCACGATGAACGTGATCATGCGTCGAGACTGTCAGACTCCGGCCGGGCGCACATCGCCTGTGCGACGGACCCCGCGCCACCGCGCACCGGCCACCGCGCACCGGCCACCGCGCACCGGCCACCGCCCACCGGCCACCGCCCACCGGCGGCCGCCCCTCAGCCGAAGAGGATCGCGGCCTCGTCGTAGCGGTGCTGCGGGACGACCTTGAGGCTGTCGAGGGCCTCCTCGAACGAGACGTGGACGATCTCGGTGCCCCGCAGGGCGACCATGCGCCCCCAGCGACCCTCGACCACCGCGTCGCTCGCCGCCATGCCGAGCCGCGTGGCGAGCACGCGGTCGTAGGACGTGGGCGTACCGCCGCGTTGGATGTGCCCCAACGTCGTGGCGCGGGTCTCGATGCCCGTGCGCTCCTCGATGACGGGGGCGAGTCGCTCGCCGATCCCGCCGAGGCGCGGGCGGCCGAAGGCGTCCAGGCCGCGCTCGGAGTGCACGTCGCTCTCGTGGTCGGGCACGAAGCCCTCGGCGACGACCACCAGCGGTGCCCGACCCCGGTCGTAGGCCGACTGCACCCACTCGACGATCTGGTCCATGCTGGTCGCCTGCTCGGGGATGAGGATCACGTGGGCACCGGCGGCCATGCCCGAGTGCAGGGCGATCCAGCCCACGTGCCGGCCCATGACCTCGGCGACCATGCAGCGGCTGTGCGAGTCGCCGGTGGTGCGCAGGCGGTCCATGGCGTCGGTGGCGATCTGGACCGCGGTGTCGAAGCCGAAGGTGTAGTCGGTCGCCCCGAGGTCGTTGTCGACGGTCTTGGGCACGCCGACGATCTTGAGCCCCGCGTCCGTCAGGCGCTTGGCCGCGGCCAGGGTGCCCTCGCCGCCGATCGCGATCATGGCGTCGATGCCGAAGCGCTCCATGTTCTCGGCGATGCGGTCGACACCGCCGTCGCCCTCGAACGGGTTCGTGCGGCTCGTCCCGAGGATCGTGCCGCCCTGTTTCGCGATGCCCTGGATCTCCTTGCGGGTGAGGGGCATCACGTCGCCGTCGACGACGCCTCGCCAGCCGTCGCGGAAGCCGACGAACTCTTGTCCATGGATCTGCGTGCCCTTGAGCACGGCACCGCGGATGACCGCGTTGAGACCGGGGCAGTCGCCACCGCTGGTGAGGATTCCGATTCGCATCGAGGGGCTCCATCGCATCGAAGGGCCCGATCGACGGGCCGAGGTCGAGACCCATCATGGACCACGAGGAGGCGCGGCACCTGTCCACGGGCCCGGTCACCGCCCTGCCGGTCGCGCAGGCGGCCGTACTACCCTCGCCTGCATGAGCAACGAGCAGCCGGGGCGTCCGCCGTCGCCGTGGGCCCGGTTCGCCCGGCCCGCGCCGACCGAGCCCGACCGGGGCGAGTTCCCGTTCGGTCCGCCTCGCCCGGTGCACCCCGAGGCGGGCGTGGCCGATCGCGGTTGGCCGCTCGACCCCTCCGGCGCATCGTCGATGCCCGCCACGCGACAGCAGCAGCCGTTCTTCCCCCAGCCCGCGGCGTCGCAGCCCCTCGCGTCGCAGCCCGTCGGCCAGCAGGCCGCCGCGCCGACGTGGGACTCCGACGGTCGTCAGGTCTGGGCGCCGCCGCCCGGTCCCGTGCCCGAGACCGGCTCCGCACCCGACGCCCGGGCCGAGAACGCAGGCCTCGGCTCGTACTTCTTCCCCGCCGACGACGACTGGTCGTCGGCACCGCCCCGCACCGACGACGAGGGCCGCGGTCTCGCGATCGCGTCGATCGTCTTCGGCGTCTTCTTCGCGCCCCTCGGCCTGGTGTTCGGCATCGTGGCGGCGCGACGCGCCCGAGCCGCCGGCCGCCCGGCCCCCCTCGCGCTGACCGGCATGGTCGTCGCCTCGATCGTCATCGTCCTGAGCCTCGTGTACGCGATCGCGGCACTCGACTACTACTCGCAACTCGCGACGACCTGTGCCCAGCTCGGTCCCGGCGACTACGTGAACGGCGACGGTCGGACCGTCACCTGCGGGTGACCGGGGCGGGCACGGACCGCCACGGGACGCGAACCGCCGGGGGCGCGGGCCGTCGAGGACGACCCGCGCCGCGCCTCCTCGGCTAGAGCGAGACGGTGCCGGTGTCGGCGACGTTCTTCGGGTGTCCGCCGGTCACGGCGGCCTTGGCGTACTTGAACAGGGTGACGGCCTTGGGCTCGTTGCTGACCCAGTACTCGGCCGTGTCGACGTCGACCTCGAGCAGTGCGACGGTCGGGTCCTCGCGGCCCTTGTCGAACCAGGCCTCGGCCCCGGTCGTCCACAGTTCGTCGATCAGCCCGGAGTCCTTGACGATCGAGGCCTTGCCCGCGAGCGACAGGTAGCCCTTGCCGGTCTCGACGGCGACGTTCACCTGCGGGTGCGCCTTGACGTCGTCGACCTTGGGGGAGGGGTCGCGCGTGAAGAAGTACACCTTGCCGTCGAAGTCGCGATCGACGATCGCGAGGGGCCGGCTCACGAGGTGGCCGTGGCTGCTCTGCGTGGTGAGGATGCCGATGCGGCCCGCGTCGAGGACCTCGCCGATCTTCTTGATGTCGTTGGTCTCAGTCATGCCGGGGACCCTACGCCGGAGCCTCGACCGAGGTCACAGCACCGGAGGTCCGCCGCCGGTCAGGGACGAGGAGGCGCGGTGCCGGTCGCAGGTCACGTCGCCTCGTGCACCGCACCCGTCGCAGGCGACCAGTTGCCGTCGGCACTGCACCTCGACGCAGTTCTGCATGCGGCTGGTCGCGGTGCCGCAGACCTCGCAGCGACCGATCACGGCCGCGTGGTCGCTGAACTCGACCGAGCCGCGACCGTCGAAGACGTAGAGCGAACCGTCCCACAGGCCGTCGTCGCCGAAGCGCTCGCCGTAGCGCACGACACCCCCGTCGAGTTGGTAGACGCGCGAGAACCCCCGCGACGTCATGAGGGACGACAGCACCTCGCAGCGCACGCCACCCGTGCAGTAGGTGACGACGGGCTCGTCCTTGAGGTGGTCGTAGCGCCCGCTGTCGAGTTCGGCCACGAAGTCGCGGGTCGTGGCCACGTCGGGCACCACGGCGCCTCGGAACCGACCGATGCGTGACTCGTACTCGTTGCGGCCGTCGAAGAAGGTGACCTGCTCACGGTCGACGAGTTCGTGGAGTTCGTCGGGGGACAGCCGCTCACCGGTGCCCACCACGCCGGACCCGTCGACCTGCAGTTCGTCGGGAGCGCCGAACGTCACGATCTCGTCGCGCACCTTGACCGACAGGCGGGGGAAGTCGTCGCCGGTGCCCTCGCTCCACTTGACGTCGAGCTCGGCCAGGGCCGGGTGCTGCCGGGTCTTCTTGAGCCAGCGCTTGACGTCGGGCAGGTCGCCTCCGAGCGTGCCGTTGAGGCCCTGGTGGGACACGAGGACGCGTCCGCGCAGGTGCAGGGACTCGGCGAGGTCGCGCTGCCACAGACGCATCGCCTCGGGATCGCCGAGCGGTGTGAAGGCATAGAACAACACGATCTTCGGGGTCGCCACCAGGAGATCCTAGGGGCAGGCCGGTCGGGGAGCACCGTACGCCTGAGGCATGCATGCCTTATGCTGGCACCCGGAATTCCAGACACCGACGAAAGGCGACGATGCCCGTCCCGACCCCCGCCCGTCCGGTCATCCCTCGGCGCCTGCAGAAGGACGCCGTCTTCGAGTACCTGGTCGCGGCGATCCTCGACGGCACGCTGCGACCGGGCGAGCGTCTGCGAGACGCCGACTGCGAGACGTGGCTCGGTGTCTCGCGGACGCCGATCCGGGTCGCCATCGCGAAGCTCGAGCAGGTGCGACTGGCCGAGATCTCGGCGCGGAGGGCGACGAGCGTCGTGGTCCCTCGCCGCGAGGTCGCCGTCGACCTCCTGGCGGTCGGGTGCGCCCTGCTCGCGGCCGTCGTGGCGTCGGCGGGTCACGACGAACGAACCGGGCTCGATCGACGCCTGTCGGGCCTCGTCGACGACTGCCGCGCCCGTTCCTCCTCGGCCGACGGTTCCGTCGAGGAGGTCGACGCGGTCGGCGACTCCTGGGCGGCGGTGTGGTCGGCCGTCGACGACCACGTGTTCGGCCGCCTCGCCGTCCGACACGCGCGACGTCTGACGCTGCCCCTGCGCCATCACCTCCGAGAGCTGTCCGCCGACGATCTCGACGTCGTCGCCGACGTGTTCGTCGAGGTTCGTCGGTCACTCGGCGGCGGGCTGGTCGACGCCGCGGCCGAGGGGTGCGAACGGGTCACCTCGAGGCTCGACCTTCCCGACGTCGCCCGGGACGGGGCGTCCGATCCGCTCGGGGCGTCCGCCGTCGTCGAGGACCGTCGCGTCCTCCCCCGGGGTGACGACGTCGCGAGGGCCGGCGCCCGCGCGACCCTCGTCCGACCACGCCTCAGCGACGACGTCTACCGGATGATCCTCGTCGCGATCCTGGACGGCACCCTGACGCCCGGCGAGAGGCTCGCCGACGACGAACTCACCACCTGGCTGGGCGTCTCGCGGACTCCCGTCCGTTCCGCTCTCGAGCGGCTCGACGAGAGGGGCCTCGTCGACATGGCTCCGAACCGCTACACGCGGGTCGCTCGCCCCGAGGTCCCCGACGTCGTCGCCGCCCGCGACCTGTACGCACGACTCGTGTCGTGGTCGGCCGATCGACACCCGACGGGCGGCAGCGCCGACCGGGCCGAGATCGCGGCGGTGACGAGCCGACTGCTCCCCTTGGCGACGAGGTCCGAAGGGGCCCCGGCGACCCTGACGACCCTGACCTGCCTGGGCACCGCGGTCAGACGACTCGCCTCGGTCGAACGATCACCGGCGCTGTCCCGCGAACTCGACATCCTCGAGCCCCGTCTGGTCCACGGGGTGATCTCGTGCGGATTCGGACTGCCGCCGAGCTCGTGGCGGACGTTCTCGGATGCCGTGCGGGTGTCGCCCGGTGCGACGGGTGGCGGCTGGGGCCCGGCAGCAGCCGCTCTGATCCGTTCGCTCAGCCCGCAGGGGGGCTGAGCGCCTCGAGGTCGTCGTCGGCGAACGCCCGACGGAGGTCGTCGAGCATCGAGTCGTCGACGACGACGATCGATTGCCCGTCGGGTGACGTGCCGGTGCCCGAGACGGGCATCGTGAAGGACGTCACGTCGGACGGTCGGAGCTGCCTCAGCGAGAGGCCGAGGCCGATCATGTCGCTCGTGGTCCACGAGCTGTCCACCCCGATGTGACCGGCAGTGGTCTCGACGAACGCCGAGACGCGCGCCGGATCGGTCAGGGTGCGCGTGCTGACCAGGCGGTCGGTGATGCCGGCCACCAGGGCTCGTTGATTGCGCATGCGCTGGAAGTCGCCGTCGGCGAAGGCGTAGCGCTCGCGCACGTACTCGAGAGCGCTCGGACCGTCGAGGGTGACGGCTCCCTCGGCGAAGACGCGATCTCCTCGACGGAACTCGACGTCGTTCTGCACGGTCACGGCACCCAACGTCGCGACGATCGATTCGACGCCGCCGAAGTCGACGACGGCGGCGTGGTCGATGCGTGCGCCCGTCAACGCCTCGATCGTCCGGGTCTGGAGTGGGACGCCGCCCCAGGCCAGGGCGGCGTTGACCTTGGCCTGGCCGTGGCCCGGCACCTCGACCCAGGTGTCGCGGGGGATCGACACGAGCTCGACGGAGTGACGGTCCGCGGCGATGTGGGCGACCATGATCGTGTCCGCCCGTCTAGGCCCGGAGCCCGCGAGGTCGCGTTCGTCGACGGGCTCGCGGCTGTCCGACCCGAGGAGCAGCAGGTTGACGGAGCCGTCGGTGGCGGGGGCGGGACGGCCCGCGTAGTCGGTCAGGGTGCCGACGTCGTCGAGGGCGTCCTCGGCCGACCGGATCGTGGTGAGACCGAAGATCGCCAGTGCCCCGACCCCCGTGATCACGACGCCGACCAGCACGAGCAGGCTCGTCATGGCGAGACGGTGGCGTCGGAAGAACGAGCGGCGTCGTCTGCGGGCACGGTGATCGGTCATGGTGGCTCCGCTTCGGGGGTCTGGTCGGCGGTGGGGTCCGGGGAACGCGTGCCGCGTCTCGCTCAGTACGCGCCGGAGGGCCGGACGACGGCACCGATCGTCTGCACGAGCAGCCGCGCATCGGTCGTCGGCGTCCAGCCGTGGACGTAGCCGAGGTCGAGGTCGAGCCCGGCGTCCCAGTCGAGGTCGGAGCGGCCCCCCACCTGCCACGGGCCGGTCAGCCCCGGCAGCACCGTCAGGCGCTGGCGGGCGCGGCTGCAGTACTGGGCGACCTCTCGCGGCAGGGCCGGGCGCGGCCCGACCAGGCTCATCTCGCCCCGCAGCACGTTCACCAGCTGCGGCAGCTCGTCGAGCGAGTGCCTGCGGAGCACGCGGCCGACCCGGGTCACACGCGGATCGACGCGGAGCTTGAACAGCGGCCCGTCGGCGTCGTTCGCCTCGGGCATGATCGCGACGGCCCGATCGGAGTCGGCCATCGATCGGAACTTCAGCATCTCGAAGGTCCGGCCGTCGAGCCCACAGCGTTCTTGGCGGTAGAGGACCGGGCCGCGGCTGTCGAGTCGCACCGCCAGGGCGACGAGGGCGAGCGCGGGAGCGAGGGTGGTCAGCGCGGCGACGGCCCCGACCACGTCGATCGCCCGCTTGGCCCGACGGGCGGCGGCCCGCCGGACCGGGGGAGCGGCCGGGGCGACGTCGGGACCATGGGCATCGCCCTGGTGGTGGCGGTTCGGTCGGCCGGGCGCGGAGGAGGTGACGCGGGCACCTGCGGGTGCGGACAGGGGTCTCGTGGTGATCGTCATCGGGTCTGCTCGGTGTCTCTCGTCTCGTGCACGGGCGGCGGATGGCCGACGCATAAAATATCACACAAACATGAGCCATGACGCAAAAGGGGTTGTCGGCGGGAGCGTCTACCATCGCGACATGGATCAGCTCGAGCGCACGGGGGCCGCTCCCGCCGCGGACGACCGACGGCTCGGGACGGTCTACTCGTCGGCACGCCCGGTGGACGTCCGGGCCACCCTGCGGCCCCTGGGTCGCGGCTCGGGCGATCCCTCGTTCCGGGTCGACGGCGACCGGACGTGGCTCGCCCTGCGCACCCCGGCGGGCGAGGCGACGCTCTGCGTGTCGGCGAGCCGCGCCTCCTCGTCCGTCCGCGCCGACGCGTGGGGGCCGGGAGCCGCCTGGGCGATCGAGCACGTGCCCGAGCTGCTGGGCCGCGGCGACGACTGGTCGGGGCTCGACGTCACGACGAACGCGTTCCTGGCCGACGCCCGTCGGCGGCAACCGGGGCTCCGGCTGACCCGCACCAACCTCGTGCTGCAGGCCGTCGTCCCGGCGATCCTCGAGCAGAAGGTCACGAGCGTCGAGGCCTGGCGTGCGTGGCGACAGCTCGTGCGTCGACACGGCACGCCGGCGCCGGGTCCGGCACCCGAGGGGCTCGTCGTGCCGCCGGACGCCCAGGGCTGGCGCCGCATCCCCAGCTGGGAGTGGCACCGGGCCGGCGTCGGGCCGCAGCGGTCGGCGACCGTCATGAGGGTCTGTGCGGTGGCGCCCGCACTCGAGCGCACGCTCGCCGTCGGTCGGGGTGGCGACGAGGTCGCGACGCGCCTCCGGTCGATCCCCGGCGTGGGCGTCTGGACCGCCGCCGAGACGACGCAGCGTGCGCACGGCGATCCCGACAGCCCCAGCGTGGGCGACTACCACCTACCCGCCGTGGTCGGATGGGCGCTCATCGGCCGTCCCGTGGACGACGACGGCATGCTCGAGTTGCTCGAGCCGTGGCGTGGCCACCGTGAACGCGTCATGCGGTTGATCACGGGCAGCGGCTTCTCGAAGCCGAGGTTCGGCCCGCGCATGACCATTCAGGACCACCGCTTCCATTGACGCGGCCGGCACGGCCGGCACGGCCGAGACGGCCGAGACGGCCGAGATGACCGAGGTGGCCGCGACGACCGCGCGTCCGCGTCGGGACGCAGAGGAGGCGCGGGTCAGGCCTGGGCGTCGGGCGACGCGTCCGTGCCGATCGCCTCGAGCACGCGACCCGAGAACGCCCGGACGACCTCGGCGTCCGTCTCGAGCACGTCAGTGAAGTACCTCTTGATGGCGGCCGTGTGCCCCCGGGTCGCCGCGAGCATGGCCCGGCGGCCGTCGGGCGTCAGCTCGACCCAGGTGCCCCGCGCGTCGGACGCGCACTCGGTGCGGCGCACCAGCCCTCGGCGCTCCATGCGGGTGACCTGGTGGCTGACTCGGCTCTTCTCCCAGCCGATCTGCTCGGCGATGTCCCGCACGCGCGAGCGTCGGTCGCTGCTCCGGCCGAGGCCGACGAGGATCTCGTACTCGGGGGCGGACACGCCCGAATCGCTCTGCAGACGGAGCTCGAGGGCCCGGTCGAGGCGCCGTCTCATGGCGTAGAAGGAGTCCCAGACGACCCACTCCTCGTCGGTGAGTTCGTCGGCCATTCGCCCAGTGTAGGGACGGTGGCGCGGCATATCCTCGACCCATGTCCGATGTGCACGCCGACGAAGTCACGCAGCAGACCGTCGAGACAGCCCGCCGCTGGTGGGACGCCGCGCGTGCCGTCCCCGTGCAGGGTCCGGCCGCCCGTCTGACCGACGTGCTGCGCGACCCCCGCGGCCTCGACTTCGCCCGCGACTTCGCCGACCGCGTCGTCCGCCCCGGGGACGACCGGGCGGGCGCATCGGCGCTCGAGTCGCTCAGCCGACGCACGCCGGCCCTGCTGCCCTGGCACCTCCGGGCGGCGATCTCGTTCGGTGGGGGCTTCGGTCCGATCGCACCCAAGCCGATCATGCCGGTCGCGCGGCGGACGCTGCGCCACATGGTCGGGCACTTGCTCGTCGACGCGCCACCCGAGAAGCTCGCGCAGGCCCTCACGGGCCTGCGCGGCGACGGCGTCCGGCTCGACGTCACCGCCTGGGGGCCCACGGTGTCCGGGCCGACCCAGGCCGAGCGCCGGGTCGCCGCGGTCCGGGCCCTGATCGAGCGGCCCGACGTCGAGCGCGTCACGACGACCGTCCGCGAGCTCGTCGGCCCGACCTCGCCCTGGGCCTTCGACGAGACGAGCGACCTCGCCGAGTCGAGGCTCCGGCCCCTGGTCGAGCTGGCGGCGTCGACGGGCACGCTCCTCACCCTCGGCGTCGACCGGCACGCCGACGTCGACCTCACGATCGACGTCTTCACGCGACTGCTCGACCGACCCGGGCTCGAGGCGGTGACGGCGGGCATCGTCGTCCAGTCGTACGTCCCCGAGGCGCTCGACTCGCTGAGGTTGCTCACCGACTGGGCCCGTGACCGCGTCGACCGGGGCGGCGCGCCGATCTCGGTCCGGCTGGTGAAGGGCGGGTCGCGACTCGACGAGATCGTCGACGCACGCCTGCACGACTGGCCCGTCGTCACCTTCGAGGCCAAGCACGAGACCGACGCGAGCCACCTCCGGCTGGTCGAGTTCGCGCTGAGGCCCGAGAACGCCGCGGTCGCCCGGGTCGGCCTCGCCGGGCACGACGTCTTCGACCTGGCCCATGCCGTCACGGTCGCCCGTCGCCACGGCACCGACCACCTGCTCGACGTCGAGATGTGGCTGGGGGCCGCACCCGGGCTCGCCGAGGTCGTCCGCTCCGAGCTCGGGTCGCTCGTCCTCCTGGTGCCGGTGACCGTCTCCGGCGAGTTCGACTCCGCCGTGCGACACCTGGTGGGCCGACTCGACGCGCTCGCCGACCCCGAGGGATTCCTCTCGAGCGCCCTCGACGTCGACCACGAGGCGGCGTTCGCGCGAGAGGCTCGTCGGCACGACCGCGCCGTGGCGGCCGTCGGCGATCTGCCCTCCGTGCCCCGGCGCCGTCGAGACCGGTCGGGCCCGCTCGACGAGGGCCCCGACCACGTCGTCGACTTCGTGGCCGAGGCCGACACGGATCCCTCGCTCGACGGCAACCGGAGGTGGGCCCGAGGCGTGCTCGGGCGCGCCCGCCGGTCGGTCGCCGGCAGCGAGACCGCCGACGCGGCCCCCTCCCTCGGGCCCACCTCTTCGGAAGGTGGCGCCCTCGACGACGACTCCCTCGTGGCGATGGTGACCCGCGCCTCCTCGGCCGGCGAGGCCTGGGGCGGCCAAGACCCCGAGACCCGCGCCGAGCTGCTCGACCTGGCGGGCCGCGAGCTCGCCCTGCGGCGTTCGCGCCTGGTCGAGGTGTCCGTCAGCGAGTCCGGTTCGACCCTGTCCGAGGCCGACCACGAGGTCGGTGCGGCCGTCGACTCGGCCCACCGTCTGGCCGTCCTGACCCGAGGGCTCGCGGCGGTCGACACGGCCGAGCACCTGCCCCCGCGGCTGACGGTCGTCGTGCCCGACCTCGTCACGCCCGTCGCCGGAACGGTCGAAGGAGTGCTCGCGGCGTTCGGCGCCGGCAGCGCGGTCGTCGTCTTGTTGCCCCGGAGCCGGCGGCGGGCGGTCGCCGTCGTCGCGGAGGCGCTCTGGGCGGTCGGCGTCCCGGACTCGCTCCTGGCCCTCGTCGTCGCGGACGACCCCGACCACGAACGCGCCCTGCTGACGCACCCGCTGGTCGACCGGGTGGTCGCGCACGGGGCGGTCGAGACGGCCGTCGGCCTCCGTGAAGCGCGCCCCGACCTCGACCTCGCCGTGCGGACCCGGGGGGTCACCTCGCTCGTCGTCACCCCGTCGGCCGACCTCGAGCTCGCCGCCGCCGACGTCGTCGCCAGCGTCGTCGACCACGCCGGCCGTGGTCACGGAGCCCTCGACCTGGTGCTGGCCGTCGGGTCCGTCGGTCACGGTGAGGCCTTCCGTCGCCTGCTGCGCGAGGCCTTCGAGGCGGTCGTCGTGGGTCCGGCCGACGACGTCGCCACCGTGATGGGCCCGCTCGCCTCCACCCCGACCGGGTCCGAGCTCGACGTCCTGACCGTGCTCGGCCCCGGCGAGTCGTGGCTGCTCGAGCCGCGTCCCCTCGACGAGACCGGGGCCCTCTGCTCGCCGGGCGTGCGCGACGGCGTGGACGCCCGCGGCGCCTTCGCCTCCCGCTCGCACGAGGTCCCCGTCGTCGGCCTCGTCCCGGTCGAGACCCTGGCCGAGGCGATCGCGGTGCAGAACGCCGAGAACGGCGGTGACGTGGCGGGTCTGCACTCCCTCGACGTCGACGAGATCGACGAGTGGCTGCACACCGTGCGCGCCGGAGACCTCGTCGTCGGCGGTCCGACGACGGGCGCCCGGGTCCGGCGCAGGCCCCCCGGCGGGTGGGGTCGACGGGCCATCGGTCGGGGTCTCAAGCCCGGCGGCCCGAACGCCCTGATCGGCCAGGGGGCCTGGCGCCACCGTCCCCACGAGCCGCGCCCCTCCCTGCGCCTGCACGACGTCTCCGAGGGGGTCACACGTCTCGTCGACGCGGCCCGACCCACCCTGTCGTTCGAGCAGTTCGACTCGCTGCGGACGGCCGTCGAGAGCGACCAGCACGCCTGGCAGTCCGAGTTCGGCCTGGCCCGTGACGTCACCGGCCTCGTCGTCCAGCGCAACGTGCTCCGCTACCGTCCGCACCCCGTCACGCTGCGACTCTCCGCGGGGGCCGATACGACGGCTCTCGTCCGGCTCGTCGCCGCCGGGGCACGGGCGGGGTCGACCCTGACCATCAGCTCGGCCGTGCCGCTGCCGGCGGGTCTCGTGCACCTGTGGCGCGCCTCCTCGTCGCCGGTGCGGGTGCGAGACGTCGTCGTCGAGAGCGACGAGGCGTTCGTCGCGCGGGCGGCCGCGGGGGCGCTACAGGGCCCCACGGCCGAGGTGGCCGGCCCGGACGTGCTCGACCTGCTGGCCGAGGCCGCCGGGGGCGAGCGGGCCACCACCGAGGAGGCGCGGGTCGACGACTCGAGACCGGCTCCGTCACCCGAGGCGGTCGCGGCCTACCGCGGCCTGCGCATCCGGACGATCGGCGGAGACCCCGCCGCGCTGGCCCGGGCCCTGCGGGGCAGCCCCGACGTCACGATCTCGTCTGGCGAGGTGACCGAGGAGGGGCGGATCGAACTCCTGACGTTCCTGCGAGAGCAGTCGGTCTCGCTGACGGCGCACCGGTACGGACGCCTCGACCCCACGCTGGCCGACCTGCGACTCTGACCGGCCTGCGGGTCGGGCCGATCTGCGGGTCGGGCCGGCCTGCGGCATCGAGCTGCGAGTCGGGACGGCCCGCGACACAAACCGACCTGCGAGCCGCCCGACCTGAGCCTCCGACCGCAGGGCCGTGCCTCAGGCCGAGCGGCGGCTGATGAGCTTCGAGAGCACGATCGCGCTGCGGGTGTGGTCGACGTTCGGGGCGTTGCGCACGCGTTCGAGGGCCTCCTCGAGCGACGGGATGTCGCGGCTGCGCATGTGGACGATGGCGTCGGCGCTGCCGGTCACCGTCCCGGCGTCGACGACCTCGGGGACCGTGCCGAGGATGCGCTGCAGTTCTTGGGGCGATACGGTGCCACGGCAGAACAGCTCGACGTAGGCCTCGGTGCCGAGCCCGTCGACGGCGGGGTCGACCTGGACGGTGAACCCCTTGATGACCCCGTCGGCGACGAGGCGGTCGACGCGGCGTTTCACCGCCGAGGCGCTGAGGCCGACCGAGGCGCCGATGTCGCCGTACCCTGCGCGGGCGTTCTGGCGCAGGAGGTCGATGATGCCGTAGTCGAGATTGTCCACCACGGCATCGTACGCCCGAATGCTGCACCAGAGCTGACAAATACGCAAGAAAAGTGCGTGAGAGCTCGGCCTCGTGCGCGCCCACGATGTGACACTGATCCGGTGAGCCTGACGATCGAACCCACCGACCTGCCCGATGCGACCGCCGTGGGGGCCTCGACCCGCGTGGCCAGCCACCGCACCATCTTGATGTGTCGGCCCGAGCACTTCACCGTCAGCTACAAGATCAACCCGTGGATGGACCCCACCACGCCGACCGACACCTCGCTGGCGCTGGCCCAGTGGCAGACCCTCTACGACACCTACGTCGGCCTGGGGTTCGACGTCGAGCTTATCGACCCCGAACCGGGTCTGCCGGACATGGTCTACTCGGCCAACGGCGGCTTCGTCCTCGACGGCGTCGCCTACGGCGCGCGCTTCACCTACCCCGAGCGCCAGGCCGAGGGCCCGGCCTACATGCGGTGGTTCGCCTCGGCGGGCTTCGAGGTCGCCGAGCCCTCCGAGACCAACGAGGGCGAAGGGGACTTCCTGCTGGTCGGCGACGTCATCCTGGCCGGCACGGGCTTCCGCAGCGACTCGAGCTCGCACGACGAGATCGGTCGCGTCTTCGGGCGCGAGGTCGTCAGCCTCACCCTGGTGAACCCGAGCTTCTACCACCTCGACACCGCCATCGCCGTGCTCGACCCCGAGCCGGTGGACGGCCGCCACACCATCGCGTACCTCGAGAGCGCCTTCGACGACGCGTCGCTCGCGATCCTGCGGCAGCGCTTCCCCGACGCGATCCTCGTCAGCGAGGAGGACGCCGCCATCCTCGGCCTGAACTCGTACTCCGACGGCCACAACGTCGTGATCGCCGCCCGGGCGACCGGCTTCGAACGTCAGCTGCGCGAGCGCGGCTACAACCCGATCGGCGTCGACCTCTCCGAGCTGCTGCTCGGCGGCGGCGGCGTCAAGTGCTGCACCCTCGAGCTGCGTCGCTGAGGGTCGAGCCTGACCACCAGGCCTGACCGTCGAGCCTGACCACCAGGCCTGGCCGTCAGGCCGGCGGTCGCGCGAAGAGGTAGACGACGCTCCGACCGGTGCGGTGCTCCTGTCTGATCTCGTACCCCTGGTCGCGGAGCTGCCGCAGGTCGGCCTCGCTGAGGACGTCGACGGAGAGCCGTGCGATCCAGAGGCGGTCGACCGACGACAGCCGGTCGGCCAGTTCGACGGCGTCGTCCTCGTCGTCGAGACGCAGGGTGACGTCCGAGTACGAGCCCGACGGCAGGCCCGAGCGGACGTAGGCCACGTCGTCGAGCTCGGCGAATCGATCCGGGTAGGCGTACATCGCCTGGCGGGGTCGCGTCGACACGGTGCCGGTCGCGTCGAGCAGGAACGCGTCGCCCGGGCGCGCCTGGCTCTCGATGTAGCTCGAGAGCTGCGAGAGGTCGCTGCCGCCGCCCTTGCCGGTGGGCAGTCGCTGCAGCACGTACGTCGGCACCGAGGCCGCCACCAGCAGGGCGACGAGGGCGATGCTGATCCAGCGCCGGCGGAAGCCGGTGACGGCCACGGCCAGCAGCAGGCACATGCCGGGTGCCGAGAAGGTCACCAGCCTCGACGTGTACACGGGCGACAGGACTAGTCCCAGTGCGAGCAGCAGTCCGGCGGGCAACGCGACCCAGAGCGCGCCGAGCAAGACCACGCTGCCGGGCGTCCGCGAGCGGTCGCGGAGACGGGTGCCGAGCAGGATGAGCAGGACCGCCGAGACCACGGCGAAGGCCAGGCCCGTGACGAACCACGGTTCGACCAGGACCGTCCACCAGGTGACGTCGGCTCCCGTCGACGGATCGGCCACCCCCAGGAGGCGCGAGCGCTCGGCGAGGACCGTCCCGATGACCGGCGAGGTCACGAACAACGCCGCCCCGGTCGAGACGGACCAGCCGAGGAGGCGGTGGCGGGCTCCGCGACGCCGGCGCTGTGCCGGCGCCAGCAGCAGGAACACGCCGTGCACCACGATGATCAGGCCGAGGGGGACGAAGGTCGCGATCGACCCGGCGAGGACCGCGCCGTACCCGATCCACCAGCGTCGGCGGTGACGCCGGGAGGCCACGAGCAGCAGCACGGTCACCCAGACGGCCAGGGCGACCGACAGGGCGTAGGGCCGGGCCTCGGCGGCCTCGAGCGTGAAGCGGGGCAGCACCGCGAAGACCGCGGCGGCCAGCAGCGCGGTGCGACGGGTCGTCAGCATCCGCGTCAGGACGAGCACCCCGGCCGCCCCGGCCCCGACGAAGACGGCCGACGGGAACCTCGTGGCCACCTCGGCCTCGCCGAAGGCGCCGACCCAGAAGTGCATGAAGAGGTAGTAGACCGTGTGCACCGCGTCGCGCTGGTGCACGAAGGCCAGCAACTCGCCGAGGGGGAGGCGCGCCACCTGCAGCGTCGTCGCCTCGTCGCTCCAGTACGAGGGCACCCAGCTGAACGCGGCCCCGAGCAGCAGTGCCGCGAGTCCGGCGACGAGCGGGTCGAGCCAGCGGCTGCGGAGGGAGACGACCGCGGGGTCGTGGCCGATGCTCACGAGACGGTCCCACCAACGGCCATGCCGCGGTGCCCACCACCGGCCATGCCGCGGTACCCACCACCGGCCATGCCGTTAAACGAGTCAGGCCCCGCCTGAGCGGGGCCTTCTGTGGCTGGACACGGCATCGATCCGTGGACCTTTCGATTTTCAGTCGAACGCTCTACCAACTGAGCTACCCAGCCGTGAGGGCCCGAAGCCCCCAGGCGATGAACTCGCCTTGGCGACCCTGACCGGACTTGAACCGGCGACCTCCGCCGTGACAGGGCGGCGCGCTAACCAACTGCGCTACAGGGCCAAACTTGCTGCTGTGACACAGCGTACTCGATGTTCTGTTGTGATTGGTGCAGGTGCTGCCTCGGTGCTGTCTTGCAGTGGTGCTGGTGACCCCAACGGGATTCGAACCCGTGCTGCCGCCGTGAAAGGGCGGTGTCCTAGGCCACTAAACGATGGGGCCGTGTCCGAGGACGTCATAGCAACCGATCACAGAGCATACGGATGATCGCGGGGAAAAGCAAAACGAGGGCGACGGCGGGTGCTGCGCGCGCCTCCTCGTCCCCTGTCGTGGTCGGGCGACACGCTCGCCACTCCGCCTCGGCTGCCCCGCGATCACCGACTCGACGGCTAGTTTCAAGTCGTTCTTGAGAGTTCGGGGTCGACCGTCGGTCGACCGCCCGGCGGCGTCGCGTCCGCGGCGCTGTACGGGACCGGGCGTCGGCGATACCGTGTCCTGCACGGCGACCCCGGCGCGACCGGCCGGGCTCGATGCCGTCACGACGAATCGGAACCACTCGATGACCTCCACCCGCCGCACCGGGCGCCCGCGCCTCGTGAGCCTCACCTCGGGCCCGCTCGCTCCGTCGTCGCGCCTGGCCCGCATCGTCGTGACCGTGGCGGCCGCCTCCTTGCTGCTCACCGCCGGTGTCGTCGGACTGCCCGCGTCGTCGGCGACGGCCGCGTCCTACCCGTCGTGGGAGGACGTCCAGAAGGCCCGCGGCGACGAGACCGCGAAGCAGGCCGAGATCACCAACCTCGAGGGCATCCTCACCCAGATGCAGGCCGATCTCGACGCCGCGAACACCGAGGCCGAGAAGCGCGGTGACGAGCTGCAGAAGGCCCAGTCCGCCTACGACGACGCCCAGTACAAGACCGCCCAGCTGCAGTCGCAGGCCGACTCCGCCGACCAGGTGGCCGCGGCCAGCGAGGAGCGGGCGGGTCAACTCGCCGCGCAGCTCGGTCGCTCCGGTGGCACGAACGGCGTCAGCGGCACCCTGATCGCCGACCCGGGTGAGGCCGGGCAGCTGCTCTACAAGCTCGGTGCGATGAGCAAGCTCACCGAGCAGGCCGACGGCATCTACGCGCAGGCCACGCAGGACCGCAACACCGCACAGGGGCTCAGCGACCAGGCCGCCGTCGCCGAGGCCGCCCTCGCCGTGCTGGCCGACGAGGCACAGCAGGCCCTCGCCGACGCGAACGACGCCGCCCAGGCCGCGAGCGACGCCCTCGCCGCACAGCAGGAGAACCAGGCGCGGCTCCAGGCCCAGCTCGAGACCCTGAAGACCAACGTCGACCACACCGAGGCCGAGTACCAGAAGGGCGTCGAGGAGTCACGGGCCGCCGCTGCCGCCGCGGCGGCGGCGACCAACGGCACGGCCCTCGGGGTCGTCTCGCCCCAGGGCTGGACGCGCCCCGCCGGCGGCAACATCTCGAGCGGCTTCGGCATGCGCGTCAACCCCGTGACGCACGCGTACATCCTGCACGCGGGCACCGACCTCGCCGCAGGCTGCAACACGCCCATCTACGCCGCCACCGCGGGCGTCGTCAGCTACGCCGGCTGGTACGGCGGCTACGGCAACTTCGTGCTGATCGACCACGGCAACGGCGTCACAACCGGGTACGGCCACCAGCCGAACGGCGGCATCATGGTCAGCGTCGGGCAGGCGGTCGGCACCGGCCAGCAGATCGGGCACGTCGGCTCGACCGGCAACTCGACCGGCTGCCACCTGCACTTCGAGACCCGCGTCGGCGGCGTCGCGCAGAACCCCCAGCCGTTCATGGCGGACCGCGGCATCCGCCTCTAGGCGCCGTCCCCGGACGAGGCCACGACGAAGGGCCCGACACCACGTGGTGTCGGGCCCTTCGTCGTACCGGGGTGCGGGGAGGTCAGTGCCCCTCGTCGGCCAGCTTCGTGATGCCGGCCTCGACGATGGCCTCGGCCTCGGCGGCGTCGCCCCAGCCCTCGGTCTTGACCCACTTGCCGGGCTCGAGGTCCTTGTAGTGCTCGAAGAAGTGCTCGATCTCCTTGCGGAGGTACTCGGGCACGTCGGTGACGTCCTGGATGTGCTCCCAGCGCGGGTCCTTCGCGGGGACGGCGATGACCTTGGCGTCGCTGCCGCCGTCGTCGGTCATGTTGAAGACGCCGACCGGGCGCACCTTGACCCCGACGCCCGGGAAGAGCGGGTAGTCGAGCAGCACGAGCACGTCGACGGGGTCGCCGTCGAGGCCGAGCGTGTTCTCGAAGAAGCCGTAGTCGGTCGGGTAGACGAACCCGGTGAACAGGACGCGGTCGAGGTAGACGCGACCGGTCTCGTGGTCGACCTCGTACTTGTTGCGGCTGCCTTTGGGGATCTCGATCACGGCGTCGTACGCGGCCATGGGTGTGCTCCTTGCGATGCGTCGTTGGGGGGTCCGACCCGACGGGTCGGCGGTGTCGCTAACGTTACAAGATGCCCGACAGACCCCGCCTGACCCCCGCGACGGCCGACGTCCGACGAGCCGTGCGCGCCTCCTTGTCCGGTCACGACGAGGGCGACCTCGTGCTCGTGGCCCTCAGCGGCGGGCCGGACTCCCTCGCGCTCGCCGCGGGGCTCGCCTTCGAGGCGCCGCGTGCGGGGCTGCGCGCCGGGGCGGTCGTCGTCGACCACGACCTGCAGGGCGACTCTCGCACCGTCGCGGCCCGCGCGGCCGAGCAGGCTCGCGGCCTCGGGCTCGACCCCGTCGTCGTCGTCCGGATCTCGGTGGGCACCGAGGGCGGTCCCGAGGCGGCGGCCCGCACGGCCCGCTACGACGCGCTGTCGTCCGTCGCCTCCGAGCAGGGTGCCCGCACCGTGCTGCTCGGCCACACCCGCGACGACCAGGCCGAGACGGTGCTGCTCGGCCTCACCCGGGGCAGCGGTGCGACGAGCCTGAGCGGCATGGAGGCGCGCTCGGGCCTGTACGCCCGCCCCCTGTTGGTCGTCGGTCGCTCGACCACGGCGGCGGCCTGCACCGACGCCGGCCTCGAGGCCTGGGCCGATCCGCACAACGACGACCCGACCTTCACGCGGGTGCGACTGCGGCGGACCGTCCTGCCGATGCTCGAGCGCGAGCTGGGCCCGGGCATCACCGAGGCGCTCGCGCGGACGGCGGACGCGCTGCGCGAGGACTCGTCCGCCCTCGACCACTTCGCCGACGAACTGGCCGAGGAGCTGGCCGACCACGCCGAGGCGGGCATCTCGCTCGACGTCCGGGGGCTCGCCGCGAACCCGGCGGCCCTGCGTCAGCGACTGATCCGGCTCGCGGTGCAGAGCGAGTTCGGCGTCTCGCTGAGCCGCGTCCAGACCCTCGAGGTCGCCCGGCTGGTGACCGACTGGCACGGGCAGGGGGCGGTGTCGCTGCCGGGCATTACAGTGGAACGCACCGGAGGCGCGCTGCACTTCTCGGCGACCGGCGCCTCCTGAGATCCCCCTCGGCACCCCACGACCCCAGGAGCACGACACCACCATGGAACTCAGCGACATCGAGGCCGACCTGACCAGCGTGCTCTACACCGAAGAGCAGATCCACGCCAAGATCGCCGAGGTCGCCCGGCAGGTCGAGGCCGACTACGCCGGTCGCGAGCCGCTTCTGGTGGGCGTCCTCAAGGGCGCGGTCATGGTCATGGCCGACTTCTCGCGCGAGCTCAAGCTGGCCTCGGCGATGGACTGGATGGCCGTCTCGTCGTACGGCTCCGGCACCAAGTCGTCGGGCGTCGTGCGCATCCTCAAAGACCTCGACAGCGACCTGCACGGCCGCGACGTCATCATCGTCGAGGACATCATCGACTCGGGCCTCACGCTGTCGTGGCTGCTCGAGAACCTGCAGAAGCGCGGCGCGGCGTCGGTCGAGATCTTCGCGCTCTTCCGCAAGCCGGCCGCCGCCAAGGTCGCCGTCGACGTCAAGTACGTCGGCTTCGAGATCCCGAACGACTTCGTCATCGGCTACGGCCTCGACTACGACGAGAAGTACCGCAACCTCCGCGGTGTCGGGGTGCTCGCCCCGCACGTCTACAGCTAGCGGTCCGCTCCCGGGCGGGGCCGATCAAGCCCTCGGCGAACACCCATCCAGGGCATAGCAGCCCCGATGTACCCTTTTGCTCACGTTCTTCCTGCAGAAAGGTGTCGGGCGTCGCCCGTACTGACATGGACTTCAAGAAACTCTTCCGCGGTCCGATCATCTACATCGTGATCGCGGTCATCGGCATCGGCATCGGGTGGAGCCTCATCAGCGGGGCGGGCACGACGCAGATCTCGACCCAGAAGGGCCTCGAGGCGATCCAGGCCGACAAGGTCAAGTCGGCGACGATCTTCAGCAACGAGCAGCGCGTCGACCTCGTCCTGAAGGACGGCGACAAGGCCGAGCAGTTCTACTACGCGACGCCGCGCGGTTCCGAGGTCGTCGACGCCGTCACCGACGCGAACCTCGAGAACTTCGACGACACCGTCACGCAGACCAGCTGGTTCATGTCGCTGCTCAGCATCCTGCTGCCGTTCCTGATCATCGGCGTCATCTTCTGGTTCTTGCTCTCGTCCATGCAGGGCGGCGGCAGCAAGGTCATGCAGTTCGGCAAGTCCAAGGCCAAGCTCGCCTCGAAAGAGACCCCGCAGGTCATGTTCACCGACGTCGCCGGAGCCGACGAGGCCATCGAAGAGCTCGAAGAGATCAAAGAGTTCTTGAAAGAGCCCGCCAAGTTCCAGGCCGTCGGCGCCCGCATCCCGAAGGGCGTGCTGCTCTACGGCCCTCCCGGCACCGGCAAGACCCTGCTCGCCCGCGCCGTCGCCGGCGAGGCCGGCGTCCCCTTCTTCTCGATCTCGGGGTCCGACTTCGTCGAGATGTTCGTCGGCGTCGGCGCCAGCCGCGTCCGCGACCTCTTCGAGCAGGCCAAGCAGAACAGCCCGGCGATCATCTTCGTCGACGAGATCGACGCCGTCGGTCGTCACCGCGGAGCCGGCATCGGCGGCGGCAACGACGAGCGCGAGCAGACCCTCAACCAGCTGCTGGTCGAGATGGACGGCTTCGACGTCAAGACCAACGTCATCCTGATCGCGGCGACCAACCGCCCCGACGTGCTCGACCCGGCCCTGCTGCGCCCCGGCCGCTTCGACCGCCAGATCGGCGTCGACGCTCCGGGTCTCGACGGCCGCCGGCAGATCCTCGAGGTCCACGGCAAGGGCAAGCCCCTCGCCGCCTCGGTCAACCTCGAGGTGCTGGCCCGTAAGACCCCCGGGTTCACGGGTGCCGACCTGGCCAACGTCCTCAACGAGGCCGCCCTGCTCACCGCCCGTTCCAACGCGCAGCTGATCGACAACCGTGCCCTCGACGAGGCGGTCGACCGCGTCATGGCCGGCCCGCAGCGCCGCAGCCGCATCATGAACGACCACGAGAAGCTCATCACCGCGTACCACGAGGGTGGCCACGCCCTCGCCGCCGCGGCCATGCGCCACACCGACCCCGTGACCAAGATCACGATCCTGCCCCGCGGTCGGGCCCTGGGCTACACGATGGTCCTGCCCCTCGAGGACAAGTACTCGGTGACCCGCAACGAGCTGCTCGACCAGCTCACGTACGCCATGGGCGGCCGTGTCGCCGAAGAGCTCGTCTTCCACGACCCGACCACCGGTGCCTCGAACGACATCGAGAAGGCCACGGCGACCGCCCGCAAGATGGTCACCGAGTACGGCATGAGCAACAAGGTGGGCTCGGTCAAGCTCGGCCAGGCCTCCGGCGAGATGATGATGGGCCGCGACGGAAGCTCGCGCGACTACTCGGAGAACATCGCCGAGACGGTCGACGCCGAGGTCCGCGTGCTGCTCGAGCAGGCGCACGACGAGGCGTGGGAGGTCATCAACGACAACCGCGACGTGCTCGACTTCCTCGCCCGCGAGTTGCTCGAGAAAGAGACCCTCGACCACGACGAGCTCGCCGAGATCTTCAAGGACGTCCGCAAACTGCCCGAGCGCCCGCAGTGGCTCTCGAGCGACAAGCGTCCGGTGTCCGACCGCCCGGCGATCCCGATGCCGACGAAGTCGCCCGTGGACGCCGAAGCCGTCGACGGCGGCGTCGACTCCGAGCCGACGACCAAGCCGGCCCGCACGCGCCCGCCCCGCACGACGCCCGGCATCGCCACGGCCTGACGCACGATCGGCCCGACCGGCTGCGCCCAGGCGCAGCCGGTCGATAGCCTGAGGGCTCGTCCCCAGCACCGAACGGAGGTACCGCTTCGTGACCGACCCGTCTCGCGGCACCCCCGCCACGTCCGCTGACGACGGACGTCTGCCCGCTGCGACCCACGAGGGCGGCGCCGTACCGTCGAAGCGACCTCGCGGTCGGGAGCGCTACCCGGCCGACGTCGTCGTCGACGCGCCCCCGGCCTCCGCCCGGGCAGCCGCCGACGAGCTCGCCGTGGGCCCGATCACGCAGGGACGTCTCGTCCTGGCACAGAACGAGACCGCGGCCGTCCGTCCCCCGGCCCAGCTGCCGCCCGTCACGCACACACCGGCGACCACGTCCGCGACGAGCCTCCCCGCCGAGGCGCCGGCCCCCGCGGTCCGCTCCGGACGTCGGCTCGTGGCCGGCGGTCGGTTCGAGGGGCCGCTGCACGAGCGGTCGTTCGACGACGCCGACGCCGTGCTCGAGGCGCGGTCACGACCCGAGCGGCAGCGCGCCGGTTCGCACGCGGCACCCGCGGTGCGTGACCGGGTCGCGACCGGCCCGGGGTCGCACGGCGCGCCTCCTGCACCGGTTCTCCGCCGGTCGCGCGACCGATCCGGTGCTCGCCGGCCCGGCCCGCAGGTGATGGGCGTGCTCAACGTGACGCCCGACTCGTTCAGCGACGGCGGTCGTCACCTCGACCTGGACGCCGCCCTGGCCCATGCCCGCGCCCTCGTCGCGCAGGGGGCCGACATCGTCGACGTGGGCGGCGAATCGACCCGGCCCGGTGCCTCTCGGGTCGAGCCCGCGGACGAGCTGCGCCGGGTGCTGCCGGTCGTGCGAGAACTCGCGGCCGAGGGGGTGCGCGTCAGCATCGACACGATGAACGCGTCGACCGCCGCCGCCGCGCTCGAGGCCGGTGCCGAGATCGTCAACGACGTGTCGGGGGGCCTCGCCGACGTCGACATGGCCCGGGTCGCCGCCGAGAGCGGCCGCACCTTCGTGGTCATGCACTGGCGAGGTCGACTCGACGGCTCGGGCCAGGCACCCGCCGCCGCGTCACGCGACTACGACGGTGACGTCGTCGGCACCGTCGCCGACGAGCTCGCCGCGCGGGTCGACGACCTGGTCGCCCGCGGCGTCGACCCGTCCGCGATCGTGCTCGACCCCGGGCTGGGGTTCTCCAAGGACGCCACCCAGAACTGGCAGCTGCTCGCCCACCTCGACGTGCTCGGCCGGCTCGGCCTGCCCGTGCTCGTCGCCGCGTCGCGCAAGCGGTTCCTGGCCGACCTCCTGCCCGAGGGGGCGCCGCCCACCGACCGCGACCCCGCGACCGCCGTGATCAGCGTGCTGGCGGCCCAGGCCGACGTATGGGGCGTGCGCGTCCACGACGTCGCCGGGACCCGCGTCGCCCTCGACGTGCTGCAGGCCTGGACCGAGGCCGCGGTGGCTCCCCGCCGACCGGCGAGGCACGCGTGACCGGCGTCGAGAGCGGGCCCGACGGCCTGCCCGCGCGCGAGCCCGAGTCGGTCCCCGAGCACGAGACGGTCGGCGGGCCCGTGCCGGTCCTCCGCGCGACCGGCCTCGACGTGCTGCGCCTCAGCGGCGTCCGGGCAACCGGCCACCACGGCGTCTTCGACCACGAGCGCCGCGACGGGCAGGAGTTCGTCGTCGACGTCGTCGTGCACCTCGACACCTCCCCGGCGGCGTCCGGGGACGACCTCGGCGAGACCGTGCACTACGGCGTCCTGGCCGAAGAACTCGTGGCCGCCGTCGAGCGCGACCCGGTCGACCTGATCGAGACCCTCGCCGAGCGCCTCGCCGGCGTCGTGCTCGCGCACCGTGCGGCGGTATCCACCGAGGTGACCGTGCACAAGCCGGGCGCCCCGATCACCGTGCCCTTCGGCGACGTGTCGATCACCATCAGCCGGGAGCGCGCGTGAGCGGCCCGAGCACGGGCGCGCCGAGCACGGCCGCGCCGCGCGTCCGGCGTGCGGTGATCGCCCTCGGCTCGAACCTCGGCGACCGCGACACCCTGCTGCGCGAGGCCGTCCGGGCCGTCGACGCGACCCCCGGCATCACGGTCGTCGCGGCCTCCGCGCCCGTGTCGTCGACCGCCGTCACGCTCGACGGCCTCGATCCGGGCAAGCCGACCTACCTCAACGCCGTGCTGCTCGCCGACGTCACGCTCGACGACGACGCCCTGCTCGAC
Organism: Frigoribacterium sp. ME-P-080; assembly: GCF_030209595.1. Taxonomy (NCBI): domain Bacteria; kingdom Bacillati; phylum Actinomycetota; class Actinomycetes; order Micrococcales; family Microbacteriaceae; genus Frigoribacterium; species Frigoribacterium sp. ME-P-080. Next base: position 120,609 of record NZ_JARVRR010000001.1, on the reverse strand, counting down.
GCGCTGCAGGCGATCGAGGCCACGCACGGGCGCACCCGCGAGGTGCGCTGGGGCGACCGGACCCTCGACCTCGACGTCGTCGCCCTCGACGACGAGCGCATCGACACCGAGCGCCTGCAGGTGCCGCACCCCCGCGCCGCCGAGCGCGCGTTCGTGCTCGAGCCCTGGCTCGAGCTGGACCCGGAGGCGCGGCTCGCCGGAGCCGGGCGGGTCGCCGACCTGGCGTCCCGGCTCACCGAGCGCACCCGTCCCGTGCCGGGAGCGACCTCGCTGCTCGACCCCGCGCCCGAGCCTCCGTTGCTCGACCCCGCGTCCGACCACGGGTCCGCGCACGACCCGACCACCGACCCCAGCCCAGGAGCCCCGTGAAGCACACCCGCCCCTCCACCCTGGTCGGCCTGATCATCGTGGCCGTGGCCGCCGGCTTCGTCCTCGACTCGGTGTTGGTCGCCATGCGTCAGCCCTCGATCGTGCTGCCCTTCGCGCTCGGCCTCGTGCTGCTCGGCATCGGCGGCGTCGTCGTCTCGATGGCCGTGCCCGTGCACCGGGTCGCGACCGGGTCGAGCAAGGAACGCGTCGACCCCTACTACGCGACCCGCGTGCTGCTGCTGGCCAAGGCGAGCAGCCTGGCCGGTGCCCTGTTCGGCGGCTTCGCCGGGGGAGTCCTGCTGTTCGTCCTGTCCCGCGGCGTGGGGGTCGCTGTAGGCTCGCTCGTGCCCGCGATCGTCGCCGTCGTCGGCGGTGCGGGGCTGCTGGTGGCCGGCATCGTCGCCGAGCGCATGTGCACCGTCCCGCCCGCCGACGACGAGCACGGCCAGGGCTCGGGCACACAGGCGGTCTGACCGCCTGCGGTCCCACCACCGCCGACCGACCGCTGCCGACCGGAAGAGACGCCGACATGGACCGACTCGACATCCCCGACGCCGAGTGGAACCGCGTCTCGCCCAAGTACGTCTGGCCCGAGCTGATCGGCTACCTCGTCACCGGCCTGATCGTGGCCGGTGCCACCGTCCCGCTCTGGCTGATCGGCCAGTGGTGGACCTACGCGATCACCGCCGTCGTGGTGGTCGTCACCGTCGTGGTCGCCGCCCTGACCCCCCGTCGCGTCCGGGCGATCGGCTACCAGCTGCGCGAGGACGACCTGCTGCTGCGCAAGGGCATCCTGTACCTGCGCGTCGTGGCCGTGCCCTACGGGCGCATGCAGCTCATCGACATCAACCGTGGCCCGGTCGTCCGGGCGCTCGGCCTCAGCGACCTGAAGTTCGTCACCGCGGCCGCGGCGTCGGCCGTGACGATCCCGGGCGTCCCCGCCGACGAGGCCGAGCGGCTGCGCGACCGCCTCGTCGAGCTGGCCGAATCGCGTCGGGCCGGCCTGTGAGCGACCCCCGCACCGGGGCGGACGGCGGCGGGGGCCGACCCGCGCCTCCGGAAGTCGCCGCGCTCACCGACGGCGAGTGGCACCGTCTGCACCCGGCCACCCCGCTGCTCAAGGGCGGCATCGCCCTGGCCGCGGTGCTCGTCATCCTGTTCAACAACGCGCGCGAGTACGTGGTCGAACTGTTCGTGCCCGGCGGTCGGCGGGGTGACGAGGGCGACCCGTTCGGGTACGTCGTCGACAAGGGCTGGCTGGGCCTGTTGCTGCTCGCCGTGGTCGTGGTGATCGCCCTGTTCGTGGGCGGGTTCTGGTTGTCGTGGCGCATGCACACCTTCAGGGTGGGCGAGGACGTCGTCGAGGTCCGCAGCGGCATCGTGTTCCGCACGAACCGGCGGGCGCGGCTCGACCGCATCCAGGGCATCAACATCCAGCGTCCCCTGCTGGCCCGCGTCTTCGGCGCCGCCAAGCTCGAGGTCACCCAGGCCGGGCAGGACGCCAACGTCACCCTCGCCTACCTGCGGTCGGCGTCGGCGGACGACCTGCGCCGCGAGATCCTGCGGCGCGCGGGCGGGGCGCAGCAGACGCACGCCCCGGCCCCGAGCGCGCCCGGTGCACCGGTCGATCCGCGAGGCGCGGGCACGGGCGATGCGACCGACCCGGCCGCCGTCGCCGGGACCTCGACCCCCGGTCGGACCGGCGCCCCCGCCCCGCACCGGCAGGGCTTCGGCGGTCTGGTCGAGCAGCGCGCCCACGAGTTCCTCGCACCCGAGCTCGACCCCGACGAGGCACCGCCCCGGTCGGTCGTGGCCCTCTCGCCCGGTCGCCTCATCGGTTCGACCGTCCTGAGCGGTTACACGCTGTTCCTCCTGGCGGCCGTCCTGGCGATCGTGATCAGCGTGGTCACGACGGGCGAGTGGTTCCTGCTCTTCGTGCTGCTGCCGGCCGTGCTCGGCTCGGGCGGGTTCTACGTCAACCGCATCACGAAGTCGCTGCGCTACACGATCGCCGGCACGCGCGACGGGGTCCGCATCGGCTACGGCCTCTTCTCGACCTCGAACGAGACGCTGCCGCCCGGCCGCATCCACTCGATCAAGGTCAGCCAACCGCTGCTCTGGCGCCCGTTCGGCTGGTGGGACGTCAAGATCAACCGCGCCTCGCGTTCGAGCACCAAGGGTGCCGCGGGGCAGGAGAACACGACGATCCTGCCGGTCGGCGACGAGGACGACGTCCGCCGCGTCCTCGAACTCGTCCTGCCCGAGCTGGTCGGCGTGGCCGCCGTCGGCGTCGCCTCCGAGGAGGCGCGGGCCGGGTCGCCCGCATCGGCCGACGCCCCCGAGGCGGTCGCCTCCGCGACGGTACCGGCGGCCGCCGGCTCCTCGACCGGCGAGGCCGCGCCTCCTGCCCTCGGGGGTGAGGCGATCGACGACGAGACGTCCGCGACCGGCGTGGCCGCGCCTCCTGCCGTCCGCGACGCCGTCGAGGCGACGACCGAGCACACCCTGACGCTCGTCGAGGGCGGGCTGAGGTCGAGCGGCACGGACGGCGGTTTCACCGTGTCTCCGCGCCGGGCCGCCGTGCTGCGCTGGTTCTCGTGGCGGCGCAACGGGTTCCGCTCGGCGCCGGGTGCGCTGTTGCTGCGCAAGGGCGCGATCTGGCGCCAGCTCGTCATCGTGCCGCTGCCCCGGGTGCAGAGCGTCGGCCTGGTGCAGGGTCCGTTGCGCCGCCGGCTGCGGCTCGCGACCGTGCACCTGCACACCGTCCAGGGGCCGATCGTCGCCGAGATCGGCGCACTCGACCAGGACGACGCCCTCGGCTTCTTCACGACCGCCGGTCGCGAGGCCGTCGCCGCCGCCCACGCCGACCGCACCCACCGCTGGAGCGAGGAGACCCCGTGACCGACCCGTCGACCGGCGGCCCCTCCCTCGGCGGCTCGTCCCTCGGTGGCCCACGCGACGCACCGCGCGACCCCCGGCCGACCGCGCGCGGCTCCGACCGGCGCAGCGGCCGTCTCGGCGTCGGCATCGTCGGCGCCGGCCGGGTCGGACCCGTGCTCGGTGCCGCGCTCGCCGCCGCCGGTCACGCGATCGTCGGCATCTCGGCCGTGTCCGAGCGCAGCCGCGACCGGGCCGAGGCGATCCTGCCGGGCGTGCCCCTGTTGACCGTGCCCGAGATCGTCGAGCGCAGCGAACTCGTCCTGCTCGCCGTCCCCGACGACCAGCTGGCCGACCTCGTCCAAGGCCTGGCCGCGACGGGCACCTGGCAGCCCGGCCAGCTCGTCGTGCACACCTCGCCCCGGCACGGGCTCGAGGTGCTCCGGCCCGCCCTCTCGTCGGGGGCGATCCCGCTGGCGATCCACCCGGCCCTCGCCTTCACGGGCACGACCATCGACCTCGTCCGACTGCGCGACGCCTGGTGCGCCGTCACCGCGCCTACCCCCGTCCAGCCGATCGGCCAGGCGCTCGTCGTCGAGATGGGGGCCGAGCCCGTCATCGTGGCCGAGGCCGACCGGCCGCGTTACGCCGAGGCCATCGCGACGGCCACGGAGTTCTCGGCCGCGATCGTCGCGCAGTCGGTCGGACTGCTGACCGAGCTGGGCCTGCCCGAGCCGGGACGGCTGCTCGCGCCGCTGATGCGGTCGGCCATGGACGCCGCCCTCGGCGAGGCCGGGGGCGCGGCCGGCCCCGGTACCATCGACATGGCCTCGTTCGACGACGGCCCCACCGCGTTCGGTGACCCGCGCGCCTGACCAGGCCCGCGCCTCCCGCCCCCTCCACCACCCCAGGAGCACCTGACACATGACCGCCGCGCCCGACCCGATCACCACCCCCGACGACGAGGCGGCCACCGCCGCGCGCGAGGCGTCGGAGCAGAAGCAGGTGCGGCTCGACAAGCGCGCCCGCCTGCTCGAGGCCGGCGTCGAGGCGTACCCGGTCGGCGTGCCGATCACCGACACGATCGGTGCGGTCCGCACCCGGTACGCCGAGCTCGAGACCGACAGCCGCTCGGGTGACGTCGTCGGGCTGGCCGGTCGCGTCGTGCACGCCCGCAACACGGGCAAGCTCTGCTTCGCCGCGCTCCAGGCGGGCGACGGCAGCCGAATCCAGGCCATGGTCTCGCTCGCCGAGGTCGGCGAGCAGCGCCTCGCCGACTGGAAAGAGCTCGTCGACCTGGGCGACCACGTCTTCGTCAAGGGCGAGGTCATCTCGTCCCGTCGCGGCGAGCTGTCGATCATGGTCACCGAGTGGTCCATCGCGGCCAAGGCGATCCTGCCGCTGCCGAACCTGCACTCCGAGCTCAGCGAGGAGACGCGCGTGCGTCAGCGCTACCTCGACCTGATCGTGCGCGACCAGGCCCGTGCCACCGTCCGCGCCCGGGCCGCCGCGGTCTCGTCGCTGCGCCGCACCTTCGACTCGTACGAGTACCTCGAGGTCGAGACGCCCATGCTGCAGACCATGCACGGCGGCGCCGCGGCCCGACCGTTCCAGACGCACAGCAACGCCTTCGACACCGAGCTGTACCTGCGCATCGCGCCCGAGCTGTTCCTCAAGAGGGCCGTCGTCGGTGGCATCGACCGCGTCTTCGAGATCAACCGCAACTTCCGCAACGAGGGCGCCGACTCGACGCACTCGCCCGAGTTCGCGATGGTCGAGGCGTACCAGGCCTACGGCGACTACGACCAGATGGCGCGCCTCACGCAAGAGCTCGTGCAGAACGCCGCCATGGCCGTCTCCGGCTCGCACCTCGTCACCCTCGCCGACGGCACCGAGTACGACCTCGGCGGCGAGTGGGCCCGCGTGCCGATGTACGAGTCGCTCAGCGAGGCCGCCGGAGTCGAGATCACGCCGTCGACCACCGTCGCCGACCTGCAGGCGCTCGCCGCCACCGTCGACCTGGTCGTGCCGCACGAGACCCACGGCAAGCTCGTCGAAGAGCTCTGGGAGCACTTCGTCAAGCCGTCGCTCGACCGCCCGACCTTCGTGGTCGACTTCCCGGTCGACACGAGCCCGCTCGTCCGCCAGCACCGCTCGAAGCCCGGCGTCGTCGAGAAGTGGGACCTCTACGTCCGCGGCTTCGAGCTCGCCACCGCGTACTCCGAGCTGGTCGACCCCGTGATCCAGCGCGAGCGCTTCGTCGAGCAGGCCGCCCTCTCGGCCCGCGGCGACGCCGAGGCCATGCGCCTCGACGACGACTTCCTCACCGCGCTCGAGCACGGCATGCCGCCGAGCGGCGGCATGGGCATGGGCATCGACCGCCTCCTGATGGCGATCACGGGCCTCGGCATCCGCGAGACGATCCTCTTCCCGCTGGTCAAGTAGCGCCCGCGCCCGCGCCCGCGCCCGCGTTCGCATTCGCGCTCGCGCTCGCGTTCGCGCGGGGGTGCGGACGCTCGCGCGTCGGGCGCAGGAGGCGCGGTGCCGGTCGGGCACCGCGCCTCCGTCGTCTCGGCGTCGAGAGGTGCACGTGGTTTTCCCCGGGAGGGCGACGTACCCTGGTCGGGTGCCTGAGTCCCTTGCCGGAGCCATCGTCTTCTCCGTGACGCCCACCATCCTCGTGGGCCTCATCTTCTGGTTCATCGTCCGGGCACTGCTGCGCTCCGACCGCACCGAGCGGGCCGCCTACGCCAAGGTCGAGGCCGAAGAGCGCGCCCGGGCCGAGGCGGAAGAGCGCGCCGAGTCGCGTGAGCTGTCCGGCCGCGCCGGCGCGACCGGCACCTCGGGCCTGTCCGACCGGTCGGATCTGTCCGACCGCTCCGACCTGTCCGACCGCTCGGGCCGCCGCACGGTCTAGTCCGGCCTCTCCCGCCGCCGGGTGGGTCGCCGACGGGTGCGCCGGTGACGGGCGCGCCGGTGACGCGCGCGTCCTCAGGTCACGGCACCGCGCCTCCTGGACTCGCGGTGCCGTTCGACGTACCCCGACAGATCGGCCGCCGAGTTTCCGGTGAGCACCCTGGGAATGTGTACCCCCGGCGTGATAGCGACCGCCTATACCCGTTCCGGGCTGCTGTCAAACGTCGTTCGCCTTCGTACCCCGTCGGCGTCGAAACTCTGGACGTGCGCTCGGAGTAGTCCCGTCAGGGCCTGCACCAGCTTTTTTCCGCACGCCCCCGCACGCCAGACTCGAAGTACGCCGACGAGCTTCACGAACTAATCGACGCGACACCAGGTCAGTACTCGAGCAGGGAGAGAACGATGACGACCACTTCCGTCACCACGCGCAACACCACCACAGCCACCGACGACACCGAGGTCGAGGTCCTGTCGCAGGTCCGAGGGGCCTCCACCGACCAGGTCGGCGACTACCTCCGCCACATCGGCCGCATGCCGCTGCTCGACGCAGCGGAAGAGACCGAGATCGCCCGCCGCATCGAGGTCGGCCTGTTCGCCGGCGAGAAGCTCAAAGAGCTGCAGGCGGCCGACGCGGTCAAGAAGAACCGCACCAAGGCCCACGCCGAGATGCTCCGCGACCTCCGCTGGCTGCAGCACGACGGCGAGCGTGCGAAGGACCGCATGATCACCGCGAACCTCCGCCTCGTCGTCAGCATCGCCAAGCGCTACACGCAGCGTGGCCTGCCCTTCATGGACGTCATCCAGGAGGGCAACCTCGGCCTCGTCCGTGCCGTCGAGAAGTTCGACTACACGCAGGGCTACAAGTTCTCGACCTACGCCACGTGGTGGATCCGTCAGGCCATCGCCCGCGGCCTCGCCGACAAGGCGCGCGCCATCCGCATCCCGGTGCACACGGTCGAGCGCATCAACCGCATCTCGCGGGCCGAGCGTGACCTGACCGTCGACCTGGGCCGTGCGCCCACCGTCGACGAGGTGGCCGAAGAGGTCGCCATGGACGTCGCCGACCTCATCGAGCTTAAGTCCCGTTCGCACGAGCCGGTGTCGATCCACACCGTCGTCGGCGACGCGGAAGACAGTGAACTGGGCGACTTCATCGAGGACGAAGAGACCCCCTCGCCCACGCAGGCCACCGAGAGCTCGCTACTCAACCGCGACATGCACGCCCTCGTGGCGACGTTGCCCGAAGACGAGGCGCGCGTGATCCGCATGCGCTTCGGCCTCGACGACGACCAGCCGATGACCCTCGACGAGATCTCCAAGCGCGTCCACTCGTCGCGCCAGGCCGTCTCGCGCGTCGAGAGCCGTGCCCGCCTCCGCATGTTCGCGAAGGCCGTCAGCCAGGACCTCCAGCTCTACCTGCAGTAGGTCGTCTGCGGTCACGCCGCACGCTGCACCACGCGAGGGCCGTCGCCCCGGGTCATCCCGGGGCGGCGGCCCTTCGTCGTGTCCGGGGGTCGCGTCGTGTCTCGTGCCGTGCCGTGGCGCCCCGCACCGAGCCTCCTCGGAGCCGCGAGTGGGCAGAACATGCTCTTCGGGGTTCGCCGAGCAGCATCTTCTGCCCACTCGTCGCCGATAGGTCTCGTCAGCCGGAGGCCTCTTCCGCCGAGTGGGCAGAAGGTGCTCTTCGGGGGTCGTTGAGGAGCATCTTCTGCCCACTCGGGCGGGGGGTCGTCTGGTCCCCAGAACCGATGTACTCACGCCTGTCCCCAGGCGACGACATCAGGAGGTGCGGGTCGCGTTCCGGCGGGCACTCTCGACGAGTGCCGCGCATCGTCGTCCCCCTCCCGCTCGCCGATCGCCCCTTCGCCGTCGACGAGGCCCACCGTGCCGGTCTCGGCATCGGGCGACTCCGAGGGCCGGATCTCGCGGCTCCGCACCGCGGTGTGCGGTACGTCGTCGACGGGCACCCCGATCCCGACGACGTCCCGCGCGACCTCGCGGTCAGGGCCCGCGACGTGCTGCCCGTCATGCTCGACGACTGGCGGTTCTCCCGCGTGACGGCTCTGGGCCTGTGGGGTCTCCCCGTGCCGTGGTGGGTCCGCGACGGCAGAGAACCACTCCACGTCACCGCGATCGAGGGGCGCGGCCCGCGACGGCCTGGTGTCGCCACGCATCGGGCAGGGGCGGCCGCCTCCCGGGCCGACCCGACGGACCGTCGTGCAGGACTCGATCCGTCCGACCGGCCCCCGATGTCGCGGGTCGACGGTCTGCCGGTCGACGAGCCGGTGACGGCGTGGGTGGAGTGCGGGTCGCTGCTGTCGCTCACCGACCTCGTTCGGGCCGGAGATGCGTTGGCCGGCTGCTGGTCCCCCCACGTGGCGGCTCGGGAACGACCGGTCGCGCAACTCGAGCGTGCGCTCCACGATGCCCGGGGTCGGCGTGGCGTCGCCCGTGTCCGAGAGGCCTTCGAACTCGTCCGACCCGGGGTCGAGTCGCCGAAGGAGACCGAACTCCGCCTGCTCCTGACCCGGGCGGGACTCCCCGAACCCGAGATCAACATCCGTACGTACGACCAGGACGGGCGATACCTCGGCAAGCCCGACCTCCGGTACGCGTGGTGCGGGGTGGCCGTCGAGTACGAGGGTGACGAGCACCGCCGCGCCCCGGGCGATTCCGACAGGACATCCTGCGCCGCGAGAGGTTCGCCGACGCCGGTTGGCGCACCGTCCGGTGCACGGACGACGACCTGCACGGGCGCCGGGGGGACAAACTCGTCGCCCGCGTCCGTCGCCTGCTGTCGTGACTCGGCCGAGTGGGCAGAAGATGCGCTTCGTTTCCGTCCGAAGAGCATCTTCTGCCCACTCGACCGGCAGGGGATCGAGAGAAACGACCGTCGACAGGGGAGGCGCGGGGCGGTACCGTGGGCGGACCAGGGCCACGAGGTGGCCGGGCCACGAGACACTCCACGAGAGGGGTGATGAGCATGACTGCCGTCAACGCATGCCACGCGTACCCCACTCACCCCGAGACCCTCCGCCCGTAGCGACAGCCGCGCGACGCTCGTCGCGCCCGCCGGGCCGGTCTCACGCCTCCCCTGGAGCACCGCTTGTCCTTCTCCGACGATTTCGTCGTCCCCACCTTCTCCACCGTCGACCCCGACTCCGACGCCGACCAGCGCTGGTCCACCTGGCCGGCCGCCACCCCCACCGAACGCGGACCCCGGCCCTGGCCCGCCTGGGTCGTGACCTCCGCGGCTGCGATCGACACCGAGCTCGGCGTCGTCAAGACCGGGAAGGAGGCCGACGTCCACCTGATCGACCGAGCCGTGCCGACGGACGTCGTGCTGGGCGCCGGTGACGGAGCCCGCGCCTCCTTGCTGGCCGCGAAGCGGTACCGCGGGCCCGAACAGAGCGACTTCCACCGTTCGTCGGAGTACCGGGAGGGCCGACGGGTCCGCAACACCCGCGACGGCCGGGCGATGGCTCGCGGCTCGGCGCACGGCCGCCGGGTGCAGGCCGGGCTCTGGGCCGCGGCCGAGTTCGACGCGCTCTGCCGCATGCATTCGCTCGGCGTCGCCGTGCCGTACCCGGTGCAGATCAGCGGCACCGAGATCCTGATGGAGTTCGTCGGGCACGGCGCCGAGGCCGCCCCACGCCTCGCCCAGGTCAAGGACGACGGCGCCACACTCTGGCCGCTGTTCGAGCAGGTGCACGAGATCGTGATCGGCTTCGCCCGGGCCGGCTTCGCGCACGGGGACCTCTCGCCGTACAACCTGCTCGTGCACGACGGGCGCGTGGTCGCCATCGACGTGCCCCAGCTGGTCGACGTCGCGAGCAACCCGACCGGCGTCGAGCTGCTCGAACGCGACTGCCGCAACGTCTGCGCCTGGTTCGCCCGGCGCGGGTTCGTCCGCGACCCCGAGCAGGTCTTCGCCGAGGCGCTGGGCGAGGTGTACTAGGCCGGGCCGGGCCGGGGCCGGGCCGGGCAGGGCTGGACGGCCGGGCCGGGCTGGACGGCCGAGCCGGGGCCGGGGCCGGGTCCGGGCGGCGGCAGGGTGGGCGTGTTCGTGGGATTCGGGCGTCCGCGACCGCCCGCCGTGGCCGAACCTGCCCGGGTCCGCGGCGACTGCCCCGGCCGCACGACGGCGGCAGAGCGCAGGAGGCGCGGCGCGCGATCACCGCGCACCGCGCCTCCTGAAGGCCGGCGCGACCGCGCCCGGGGCTGATGCCCTGGGCAGCGGCCGCGTCAGTGCAGGGGGCTGATGCCGGTGACGGCGGTGTCGTCGTCCTGGGCGACGCCGGCGAGGCCGCCGGCGCGTTCGGCTCGCTCGCGGAAGCGGGCCCGGACGTCGGTGGGGACGAGCTCGAGCAGCTGGTCCTCACGCAACGGCAGGTCGAGCAGGCTGAGCTTCAGGCGGCCCTTGCGACCGTGTCGGTCGGCGTCCAGCCGGATGACCTGGCCGGCGTCGCGCCGCAGCACGAGCCTGATGACGCAGCCCTCGCTGACGTCGGCGACCACGCGCCCGTCGACCTCGAGCGCGGCCGAGTGCGTGCCGTCGCCGATCTCGAAGCGCAACTTCTCGCGCGGGCCGAGGACGACCGAGCGGTCGATGCCCGACATCGGCGCCACCGGGGTGACCACGACGGCGGCGATCGCGGGCGACAGGATCGGCCCGCCCGCGGCGTAGTTGTAGGCGGTCGAGCCGGCCGGCGTCGCCGCGACGATGGCGTCGGCCTTGTAGTAGCCGTAGGGCGTCTCGTCGAGCACGAGGTCGGCCGAGACGACGCCCTCGCCCGGGCGGCGGGCCACCGAGGCGTCGTTGAAGGCCAGGTAGGTGTTCTCGAAGCCGGTCGTCGAGTGCGTGACCTCGAGGGCGTGGTGCGGCTCGAGCGAGAACTGCTTCTGACCGACGCGGTCGAGCGCCTCGGGCAGTTCGTGCGGCTCGACCTCGACCAGGAAGCCCACGTTGCCGTAGTTGACGCCGAGCACGGGCACGGGCCGTTCGGCGACGAGCCGCATGGCGCCGAGCATCGTGCCGTCGCCGCCGAGGGCCACCACGACGGTGACGCGCTCGCGGAAGGTGCGCTCGTCGACCAGCTCGACGCCGTCGCCGACCCGGGCCGCGTCGGAGGTCATGGCGACGAGGTGCGCCTGTGAGCGGGTCGTCCAGCCGCGGATGATCTCGACGCTGTCGAGCACCGACTTCGTGGGGTGCGGAACGAGGCCGACCGTGAACTTGCCCATGGACGCGAGGCTAACCGGTACCCCTGTCAGCCCGCCTGCGCACTGCTCTATGCCCCCAGCGAACAGGGGCAGATTAAGCCCCGAGGCCTGGTTACTCTCTCTGTAAACCGGTGCCGAACCCTGCGGGCGCCAGATGCACATTCGGTGGCGACAACCACCCCGCCACCTAGGGAGCAAAGAAGATGTTCGAGAGATTCACCGACCGTGCCCGTCGCGTCGTCGTCCTCGCCCAAGAAGAGGCGAAGATGCTCAACCACAACTACATCGGCACCGAGCACATCCTGCTCGGTCTGATCCACGAGGGCGAAGGCGTCGCCGCCAAGGCCCTCGAGTCGCTGGGCATCTCGCTCGACGCGGTGCGCGAGCAGGTGCAAGACATCATCGGCCAGGGCCAGCAGCAGCCGACCGGCCACATCCCCTTCACGCCCCGGGCGAAGAAGGTCCTCGAGCTGAGCCTGCGCGAGGCGCTGCAGCTCGGCCACAACTACATCGGCACCGAGCACATCCTGCTCGGCCTCATCCGCGAGGGTGAAGGAGTCGCCGCCCAGGTGCTCGTGAAGCTCGGCGCCGACCTCAACCGGGTCCGCCAGCAGGTCATCCAGCTCCTCTCCGGCTACCAGGGGAAAGAGGCGGTGGCCGTGGGCGGCGAACAGACCCAGGGCGCGCAGGGCGGCAGCCAGGTGCTCGACCAGTTCGGTCGCAACCTGACGCAGGCCGCGCGCGACAACAAGCTCGACCCGGTCATCGGGCGCGAGAAAGAGATGGAGCGGGTCATGCAGATCCTCTCCCGTCGCTCCAAGAACAACCCCGTCCTGATCGGTGAGCCCGGCGTCGGCAAGACCGCCGTCGTCGAGGGCCTGGCCCAGGCGATCGTCAAGGGCGAGGTCCCCGAGACCCTCAAGGACAAGCAGCTCTACTCGCTCGACCTCGGTTCGCTCATCGCCGGCAGCCGCTACCGCGGTGACTTCGAGGAGCGCCTGAAGAAGGTCACCAAAGAGATCCGCACGCGCGGCGACATCATCGTCTTCATCGACGAGATCCACACCCTCGTGGGTGCGGGTGCCGCCGAGGGTGCCATCGACGCCGCGTCGATCCTCAAGCCGCTGCTCGCCCGTGGCGAGCTGCAGACGATCGGTGCGACCACGCTCGACGAGTACCGCAAGCACTTCGAGAAGGACGCCGCCCTCGAGCGCCGCTTCCAGCCGGTGCAGGTCAACGAGCCCTCGCTGCCCCACGCGATCAACATCCTCAAGGGGCTGCGCGACAAGTACGAGGCCTTCCACAAGGTGTCCATCACCGACGGCGCCATCGTCGCGGCGGCGAACCTCGCCGACCGCTACGTCAGCGACCGCTTCCTGCCCGACAAGGCCATCGACCTGATCGACGAGGCCGGCGCCCGCCTGCGTCTGTCGATCCTGTCCGCACCGCCCGAGCTGCGCGAGTTCGACGAGCGCATCGCCGGCGTCCGCGGCCAGAAAGAGGGCGCGATCGAGGACCAGGACTTCGAGAAGGCCGCCTCGCTGCGCGACGAAGAGAAGAAGCTGCTCGGTGAGCGTCTCCGTCTCGAGAAGACGTGGCGTTCGGGCGAGGCCGGAGCCGGCGGAACCGTCGACGAGGGCATCATCGCCGAGGTCCTGGCCCAGGCCACGGGCATCCCGGTCTTCAAGCTCACCGAAGAAGAGACGTCACGTCTCGTCTTCATGGAGAAGGCCCTGCACCAGCGCGTCATCGGACAAGAGCAAGCCATCGCGGCCCTCTCGAAGACCATCCGCCGCACGCGTGCCGGCCTGAAGGACCCCAAGCGTCCCTCCGGTTCGTTCATCTTCGCCGGGCCCACCGGCGTCGGCAAGACCGAGCTGGCCAAGGCGCTCGCCGAGTTCCTGTTCGACGACGAGGGCGCGCTGATCTCGCTCGACATGTCCGAGTACGGCGAGAAGCACACCGTCTCGCGTCTGTTCGGTGCCCCTCCCGGGTTCGTCGGCTTCGAAGAGGGCGGGCAGCTGACCGAGAAGGTCCGCCGCAAGCCGTTCTCCGTGGTGCTGTTCGACGAGATCGAGAAGGCCCACCCCGACATCTTCAACTCGCTGTTGCAGGTGCTCGAAGAGGGTCGTCTCACCGACGGTCAGGGTCGTGTCGTCGACTTCAAGAACACGGTCATCATCATGACGACCAACCTCGGCACGAAGGACATCACCGGCGGCCCCGTCGGCTTCCAGATCGAGGGCGACACGGCGACCTCCTACGAGCGCATGCGTTCGAAGGTCACCGAAGAGCTCAAGAAGCACTTCAAGCCCGAGTTCCTGAACCGCGTCGACGAGACGATCGTGTTCCCGCAGCTCAACCAAGAAGAGCTGCTGCAGATCGTCGACCTGTTCGTCAAGCGCCTGTCCGACCGTCTGCTCGACCGCGACATGACGGCCGTGCTCTCGCAGTCCGCGAAGGAGCGTCTCATCGAGATCGGGTTCGACCCGTCGCTCGGTGCCCGGCCGCTGCGTCGTGCGATCCAGCACGAGGTCGAAGACCGCCTGTCCGAGCGCATCCTGCAGGGTGAGCTCAACGCGGGCGACCACGTCCAGGTCGACTTCGTCGACGGAGAGTTCACCTTCGCCACCTCGCGTCAGCCGGGTCGCGAAGAGGTCCTCGTGGGCGACGCTCCCGAGCTCGAGAGCTAGGCGCGACGGCAACACCTGCACGACAGCACTACCGAAGGAGGCGCGGGTCGCCTTCGACGCCCGGGGCGGTCTTCCACTGTGGAGGCCGCCCTTCGGCGTACCCGGGGCCGGGTCGCGAACGCGTCGCTAGGCTGGGCGGCGGCCCGCGCCTCCTCGGGTCGTGGTCTTCGAGGGAGTCCCATGTCAGACGCGGCAGACGCGCCCACCGGTGCCGACGGACTCGGCGGTGCCGACGCGCTCGGCGGGGCCGACGCGCTCGGGGGTGCCGACCGGCACGGCATCACGGTGCGGAACGCGGTCGTGAGCGACGTGCCGCACATCCAACGGCTGTGCGAGCCGTTCGTGCAGAAGCGCATCCTGCTCGGCAAGGACCTCGTGACGCTGTACGGCGACGTCCAGGAGTTCCAGATCGCGGTCGGGCCCGACGGGGTGCCGATCGGCTGCGGCGCGCTGCACGTCATGTGGGACGACCTGGCCGAGGTGCGCACGCTCGCCCTCGACGCCGCGTGGATCCGCAAGGGGGTCGGCCACCGCCTCCTCGAGTCGCTCGAAGGGGCGGCCCGCCGGCTCGAGATCGGCCGACTGTTCTGCCTGACGTTCGAGGTCGACTTCTTCGAGAAGCACGGCTACCTCAACGTGGGCGACGAGGGGCTCGTGCCGCCGGACGTCTACGGCGAGCTCGTGCGCTCGACCGACGAGGGTGTCGCGGAGTTCCTCGACCTGGCCCGGGTCAAGCCGAACACGTTAGGCAACTCGCGGATGCTCAAGGCGCTGCCCGCGCTGTAGTCGTTCGCGCGAGCTCGCGTTCGAGTTCACGTTCGCTGTGGCCGGTCGAGTGGTCGCGAATCGTCCCTCGTCGCGCTGGGAAGGACGATTCGGGACCACTCGACCCGCGCCTCCTGGACTCGGGGGCTTCTCGCTAGCCGAGGGCTTTGAGGAGGTCTTCCGGGTTGGCGGCCATGGTGTGCGGGCCGGCGATGTCGAAGAAGACCTGCTCGATGACGTCGAGGTGGGCCTCGAGGAAGGCGCGCAGCGAGAGCGCGTCGTAGAGCATGACCTGGCGGTTGGGGTCGTCGGGGACCATCGCGGCGTAGGTGTCGTCCGACGAGAAGAGCAGCAGGATGCGCTTGTCGGTGTTCTCGCGTCCGAAGACGCGGACCTGGTCGCCTTCGTCGGGGAGGGCTCCGTCGTCGGGGCCGTCGATGGAGGGTGCGGCGTCGGCGGTGGCGTCGGCGGCGGTGTCGTTCGTGGCGCTCGCGGCGCTCGGCAGGACGAGCTTCGGGACGACGACCACGTCGTGACGCAGGGCGAAGGCGACGGCGGCGGCGTCCTGCGCGGCGAGGGCCAGCTCGAGCGACTCGGAGCGGAAGGTGCCGTTGCGGTCGTCCGGGTCGACGGGCTCGCGGGGGTCGGTGGGCTCGGAGGAGGGGGTGGCTGCGTTCACGGGTGGGTCACTGTCAGTTCAGGATCATCTGGGCGGTGTCGGCGGAGGTGATGTCGCCGACCGAGACGGCGAGGCGATAGGTCGCGCCGCCGCCGGTGACGGGTTCGCGCGAGGTCGACTCGCAGGTGTCGGCGGAGGAGCGCGTGCGGTCCCAGGCGATGGGGGGAGTGCTGAGGGTCTGACCGGCGGTGAGCGTGACGACCTGGTTGGTGCCGTTGACCTGGCAGTCCTTCGACGACCAGTACTGCTCTTCGCCGCTCGAGATCACGAGGGTCTGCTGGGCCGAGCCGAGGTCGATCGAGCAGTCGGAGCGGCCCGAGTTGGTGATCGACATCGAGATCTGCGGCAGCTCGGTCGCGGCGTAGCTCGTCTTGTCGGTGACGGGCTTGAGTTCGATGTCGCGGGTCGAGCAGGTCGCGGCGTCGGAGGCGCCCTCGGTCGAGGTGTCGGCCGGGTCGGCGGTGGCGTCGGCCGCGGGAGCGGTCTCGGTGGGGGCCGGTTCGCTGGGGGCGGTGTCGGCCGGGGGCGCGGAGGTCGTCGCGGCGGCACCGGGTTCTGCCGAGCCGGACCCGGGGCGGACGACGATCAACACGATGATGACCACGACCGCGATCAGACCGAGCGCGAGCACCGCGCGACGACGCCAGTAGACCGAGGGCGGTTGCGGCCCGACCGGGTTCTTGAACGTCGACATGGGCACAGGTTAAGGGCCGGTCAGGGGGTTGGCCGGGACCAGCGCGGCGTGTGGGCTGAGAATCCGCGTGGAGCGGGGTGCAGGTGCCCGGTGAGGCCGCCGACCCGGGTGTACCCCGGTGCGGGATGTCGGGTGGGTGCGGGGGATGTCGGGTGGGGGCGGGTGCTGTCGGGCGGGGCGGGTGCTCGGGTGGTCGCGAGGTGGGGGCCGAGTGGGCAGGAGATGCTGCTCAAGCGCGGGGGAGGAGCATCTTCTGCCCACTCGGGCCCTGGTCACGTGCGGGCCGGGCCGGTGGGTGCGGCGCTGGTTCCGGAGGCGCGGGTCGAGTGGTCGCGGATCGTCCTTCGGGTGCGTCGGAAGGACGGTTCGGGACCACTCGACGGGCTGGTGCTCGTGTGCGGGGGTGCAGGTGCGCAGGCATCGCGGCCGTCGAGTGGGCAGAAGGTGCTCGTCGGGTTGGTGGGAGCAGCATCTCCTGCCCACTCGCACCTGGTGTCGGACGTGCGGGACCGTACGTCCGCCGGCCGGCCCCGGCCCGGCCCGGGGCCCGGGTCAGGAATCACGGGACGCGTCAGCACACCCGAGTCGGCCTCGGGTCGCGAGGCGCGGGTCGGGCCGAGAGACGCGGGTGTCTCGGGTAAGGAGGCGCGGGCCGGGCCGGCTCAGAAGGCCCGGTCGAGCTCGCGGTCGCGTTCGGAGCCCGCGGCGCTGAACGCCCGGCGGAGCGCTTCGCGCAGGTTGCCCGACTCGGCGTCGACGAGCTGGGTGAAGCCGAGACGGCGGGCTTCGGAGGCGCGTTGTTTGGGGGAGGACACGGGGCGGATCTCGCCGGCGAGGCTGATCTCGCCGACGGCGGCCATGGTCTGGGGGAAGGGCTTTTCGCGACTGGCGCTGGCGAGGGCGAGCGCGATGGCGAGGTCGGCGCCGGGTTCGGTGATCTTGATGCCGCCGACGGTGCTGACGTAGACGTCGGCGTCGCCGAGGCGGATGCCGGCGCGGCGTTCGAGCACGGCGAGCAGCATGGCGACGCGGGAGGAATCGACGCCGTTGACGACGCGGCGGGGCTGGGGTGTCGAGCTGGCGACGATGAGCGCCTGGACCTCGACGGGCAGGGCACGGCGGCCTTCCATGGCGACGGTGATGCAGGTGCCGCTGACGGGGGTGCCGTTGCGCGACATGAAGAGGCCGCTGGGGTCGCCGACCTCGGCGATGCCGTCGCCGGTCATCTCGAAGCAGCCGACCTCGTCGGTGGGGCCGAAGCGGTTCTTGTGGGCGCGGATGAAGCGGAGCGCGGTCTGCCGGTCGCCTTCGAACTGGCAGACGACGTCGACGAGGTGTTCGAGCAGGCGGGGGCCGGCGATGGTGCCGTCCTTGGTGACGTGGCCGACGAGCAGGACGGGCAGGTTGCGGTCTTTGCTGACGCGGATGAGGGTGGAGGCGACCTCGCGCACCTGGGAGGTGCCACCCGCGATGCCGTCGATGGTCGAGGACGAGACGGTCTGCACCGAGTCGACGATGACGAGCTGGGGGTCGACCTGGTCGATCTGGCCGAGGATGACCGAGAGGTCGACCTCGGCGGCGAGAAAGAGATTGTCGTGCATGGCGCCGGTGCGTTGGGCGCGGAGGCGGACCTGCGAGGCGCTCTCTTCGGCGGTGACGTAGAGGACGCGGGCACCGGTGGCGGCGGCGCGGGAGGCGACCTCGAGCAACAGCGTGGACTTGCCGACGCCGGGCTCGCCGCTGAGCAGGATGGCGGCGCCGGGGACGATGCCACCGCCGAGGACGCGATCGAACTCGGCGATGCCGCTGGGCCAGTAGGCGACGCTGTTGGCCTCGACCTGGGTGATGGGTCGTGCGACGCGGTCGCCTTCGACCCGGACCGAGGCGGTGCCGCGGGCGCTGACGAGGGCCGAGGTGACGTCGACGACGGTGCCCCACTTCTGGCACTCGCCGCAGCGCCCGGCCCACTTGAGCGACGTCCACCCGCACTCGGTGCAGCGGAACGGGGGAGTGGTGGTGCGAGCCATGCCGTCAGCCTAGGAGGCGCCCCCGACATCGGCGGGGGCGTCCCTCGGGGACGCGGTCGCGCCTCCTGCGGTGTCCGTCGTCGGGGTGTCGCTGCCGGTGCCGGCAGTCGGGGCCGCGGCTGCTGCGGCCGTGTGGGCCGCGACGGCTTCGGCCTCGCGGGCCTCGTGGGTGGTGGCGGCTTCATCGGCGGCGATGCGGGCGAGGCGGGCGGCGATGGCGGGTTCGAAGGCCGAGGCCCAGACGCGGTAGCCGCGGTCGTTGGGGTGGAAGAGGTCTCCGGCCGAGTTGCGGTAGGTGCGGAAGAAGCCCTGGCGGCGGGTGGTCTCGTAGAGCGGGGCGACGGTGAGGCCGAACTCGCCGGCGACGCGGCGGACGATGGCGTTGGCCTCGACGAGCTTCTTCTCGCGGTCGGGAATCCACATGGCGGGCAGGTCGCCGACGATCGCGTGAGAGGGCAGGGTGCCGTAGATGACGCGGAGGTTCTTCTCGAACGACTCGGGGTTGAACTGGATGATGTCGTTGGCGCCGATGGCCACGGTGACGACGTCGGGTTCGTACTTCTCGAACTTCGGCAGTTGGTCTTTGCGGCAGAGCCAGGTGGTCGAGCCACTGACGCTGAGGTTGACGACGCGCAGCGAGGTGTGACTCTGGCGGCGCATGTACGCGGAGAGGCGGCCGACGTAGCTGCGGGCCGGGCTCGAGGCGCCGATGCCCTGGGCGGCGGAGTCGCCCATCGCGACGTAGAGCAGCTTGCCCTTGCGGTCGAAGCGGTCGCGCCACCAGGCGGAGTGGACGGGCAGCAAGGCGTTGAGGTCGGCGGCGGCTGCGTTGCGGCGCTGCATGAAGCGGCTGACGCCGGCGCCGGCTGCGGCCGTGGTGGCGAGGGTGACGCCGACGCCCGAGACGAAGGCGGTGACGGTGTGGCGTGAGGGCATGGGCCGAGGCTACGCCGGGCTCCGATGCCCGTGCCGGGCGTCTGTGCACCCTGTGCACAACCCTGAGGAGGCGCGGTGCGGTGGACGAGCAATCCCCCGGTTTCGTCCCTGCCGCCGGATGTACTAAACTCGTCCTCGGTACCGTGTCCGAGCGGCCGAAGGATCATGTCTCGAAAACATGTGTGGGGGTTAACTCCACCGTGGGTTCAAATCCCACCGGTACCGCCACAGGCTAGTTCAGCCCCAGAGGCGCCTCGAGTTCAGTGTTCTGGACCCGAGGCGCCTCTGTTTGTTCACACTTCGGATGCGTGTTTTTGGCATGCGGCCGCGAAAAAGGTGTTACACTTTTCGCCTCATTTGAGCGCAATCGAGGTCTTATCGGGCCTTTTGGGATGTGCCAGACAGCCGGGCGTCACGCGGAAGGGCCTGCCTTGCAGTCGGCTTACTGTGCTGCGAGACGCTGCATCGATCCGGTTGGTCGCAGCTTGACGTGCCGGCGGAGCGAGTCGTGTTCAGCGCCAGCCCAGGCGGAGGCATCAGCACGGGCACAGTGGGGAGCATGAACACGTTCTTGAAAGAGCCCCTCGAGGAGATCCTTGAGCTACACGTTGTTGACGGCTTCCCAGAATTTGGCGCGGACGCCGAAGCGCATCGAGTCGCTCAACTCGAACTCGCCCAAAACCCCCGACAGGTCGACCAGAAGCGCCCGGTCCAAATCGCGAGGAATGGCAGGTCGTCCCGCCCGAAGTTCGTTGAGCTGCTCAGTCGAGGCCGTTGCCGCCCAAGCCGAGTAGGTCTTCCTCGCGACTGAGGTCATGTTCTCGGCAAGCTCTGCAGGGGTGCGACTCACTGACTGCACCTGGCCCCCGCCCTCGTGCGAGGCGGCAGTCCTGGTAGTCAGTGGCGGCACTAGCCGCGCCACCCCGGCAGGGCTCGGACGAGGGGGAACGACCTCGTCGATCGGGGCAGGGTCCACCGACGGTTCGCCGGCGGACGTCTTGGCGGGCGGGTCGATGGCTGGAGCCGAGGTGGACGTCACGGTCCTGTCCAGAACTGCGGGATCGATGAGATCAAGGCCATCGGCGGAATACAGAAGGTGTCGGCTCACGCCGTGCGGTCTCACGGAAGAGGAGGGAACGGCCAGAACGGTCACCTGCACGCCTTGCGCCTGCGCCTCCTCGACGGCCTCGGTCAGGTCGTCGTCCCCTGAAAGTAGGTACATCACATCGATCCTGCCCGCGCGGGAATGCCCCACTAGGTCCAGGCCGATACGGAGGTCGACGCCTTTCTGCTCCCCGTCGACACCGATTCGGCCGAGGCGGAGCTTGACGTTCGGCAGCAGCGCGATCCCCTCCTGCACAGGGTTCGCCTTACCGTCGCGGGCAGCGTCGTACCAGTAGACCCGCAGTAACGGAAGCCCGGAGTCTCGCTGGACGACCTCGGTCAGGGCGGAGATCAAGGCCGTGTAGTTCACCTCGATACCCCGACGGAGGGACGAGCCAGTGAGGCGGGTCGCTGCGCTTGACAGCAGATACCCCGCATCCACGTAGAGGGCTGAGTGAGATCTCATAGCTGACCGTTGCTCCTGGACTCGTGGGTGTGGGGTTGCTGGGTGCCGGAACCCCTGCGGCAAACATGGCACGACCTGTTGCGGGGGTCGAGTACGAGATCGCCCCCCGTCGGGGCGGTGCGGACGTTCCGCACTGGTTGAAGGCCGATTCTGCCAAAACTCGCGCGGCGGCCTGTCGCTGGGGAGGCAGCAGCCCCGACTGCGTCTGTGATGATTTTTATCCCTTTATCATCAACAGATGGTCATGCGGTCCGTCGCTCGAAACCGGTCTAGACGGCCGGTTGACAGAGTCGAACCCGGTGCATTTCCGATCGACCCCACAAATGTCGACCTGGACGACTACGACTTCGAGTTCCTCGCGGTGAACCTGGTGGCCTGGTTCGCCGCCCACGACGCCGCTCGACTCATGAGAGAGGCGCGCCGGCGGGGCTTGAGCCCCCTCGCCTACATCCCCTTCCATCAGGTCGCCGACATCCTCGAGGTGCCTCCGGCAGACCTCAACGATTACAAGAGCGGACGCCGCTATCTCCGGACGGAACACTTGCTGAAGTTCATGGGGCAGCACCGCTTCGGGGAGCAGCTGTTCGAGTACGCAGCGAGTCGCAACTTGCTATACAAATCGGCCGCTTTTTCGTGGGGCGCCGATTTCGGGGCTTTCGAGGAGATAGAGCAGTCACGGAAGGTGTTCCTCAGGGAGGTGAAAACCATGAAGATCGAACACCAGGAAGAACAGCTGCGACGCTTGTCCTCATCCATCCGCGACCTCGTCCGCCTCGCGGTCGACGTCGAGGGCGAAGTCGTGCGGGCCGGCGGCAGGGCAACCCCGTTCCACTTCACCGAGATCGAGCGAGCCCTCTCGCGCCAAGCCGGCGAACGCCCAGTCCAGAGTCTCCGGGACGACAGGCCCTTCTGGAAGAAAGTGCTCAGCCTGGTGACCGAGGAGCCCATACGAACCACCGACATTCATAAGGCACTCCGCGAAGCGGACGTGTCTTACGACAAGGCCCACGTGAGCAAAGTCCTACACAAGCTCTCGACCGGACCGACCCCACAGATCGGCAAGCTCTCGCGAGCCGTCTACTACCTGATTCCAAGCGACAACACCTAGAAAGGCAATTCTCATGCAGCGTCACTCCCAGAGTGGCGACGCAAAAAAGGCCCCAACCGAATCGCGTCCTACCGCGATCAGCCGAAGCCCATATGCAACCCAAGAAGATTGCTATGAGGGTACACGCTGCACCATCGGAACACAAGGGCTCCTTTGCCGCGCCGTCACCCCTACCCGTTCTCCCTCGAAGCCCTGCGTCCCGTCGCGACGTGCCCGTAGGCCTCGAACCCGTTGCGGTGCTCCTCGTAAGCGGCCGCCAGGGCAGTCGTCGACCCGCGTCGCCACCCCTCCCAGCGGGCCGCGATCCTGGCCAGAGTCGGTGAGCTGCTGATGGCTAAAGGACGCCTCGCAGCCGCCGTCCGCGACAACGACATCTCTGCGGTCCTGGAGCTGTACCGGCCCATTCACTACCGCGAGCCTTGGTTTGCCTCCTACGTCGACGACATGCGTGCGCTCATCGTGAAGAGCGAGCCGAAGTCAGCCGCGGCCGTCCAGCTTCAGTTCTCGTGCCTGTGTCGCTTGTACCAGTTCGGTGCCGCGAACAACTGCGACATGAACTCCAAGGTGCTGCTCTCACCTGAAGTCCTCGAGTGGTTCATCACGTCCCGGTACGTGTCGTCTCATCCACAGACCCGTGCGACGGTCCGGTCGGCCCTCCGTCGAATCGGTATAGCGAACGACGCCCACGTGTACTACGGGAACCAACCGGAGCACCAGAGCCGTCGAGAACTCGCCCCTCCGTACGAGACGCACCACATGTCCGGCTACCTGGAGATTCTCGGCAAGCAGAGGACGGAGAAGCGCTCCAGGTTCCTCGACAGCATCCTGCATCTCGGACTCGGCGCCGGGCTGCGGAGTACGGAGATGCGTCACGCACGACCGGAACACGTCACCGAGCGTGCCGGGCTTGTGTATCTGCACGTGCCAGGAGGCCAGCCACGTTCGGTCCCTGTCCGTCGCTCCTACGCGGCGGGCGTACTCCGCTTGGCCGAGACGAGCACGAGGGAGTTCCTGATGGGCATCAGTGCCGAACGCAGCCAGAGCGCCATGTCCACCCTGAAGGACCGGGTGGAGGTGCCCGACTGGCTGCCGCGCCTGTCGGTAAGCCGGCTCCGAACGACGTGGATGGTCGACGCGCTCAGTGAGCGCGTCGAAGTGAAGGCGTTCCTCGAGGCTGCGGGGTGCGGAACGGCTACCTGGGGTTCCTGGGCCCCTACCTCAAGGACGTCGAGGACAAGTTCGTCACCGATTGCGCCCTCGCGGGAGTCCTCGCATGAGCGCGCTGGCGCCGCCCAGCACGACCCATGCGGTGCGCCCTGAGGGTCGTCGTCACATGAGCCGGACAGCTGAGGCCAAACCACGACGGCTGCCCCGGCACCTGCCGGAAGGAGTGATCATGTCGACCTCGAAGAGCCTGACTGCGGCGATCACCATGCTCGGGCGCGCTCCCGCCGTCCAGGCTGTCCTCCACATCGACGCCGTGAAGCCCGGCAGGTCGCGCCTCGTGTCCATCGAGGCCTTCCTCACGGTCGCGATCGCGTTTAAGATCCAAGGCCCTAAGCGAGATTTCGTCCTGACCGACCTGACTCGCTGGGTCGACACCTTCTCCCCAGGCCAACAGGCTCGTGCCGGCCTGCCATGGGACTGGTCCTACGACAACCTCCAGACAGCGTTCCAAGGACTCGTCGGCCACCTTGAGCCCGAGGGCGCCCTGGCACGCCGAGGGCCTCGCAACCCGCGCATGCCGTCGGTCGACGAGTTCGTGAACGCGCTCATCGACGCGTCGATCCCTGCCGGCTGCCCACAGACGGAGGTCCTCGCTCTCGACAGCACGGACGTCCGGACCCACGCGAAAAGACGTAGCTGGCTGGCCAAGCCCGACACCGCCGACCCGCACATGCCTGACAACGCCCGGGATGACAAGCCCTGGACCTCGCCCGGGTGGCCGAAGCTTCAACCGGACGGGCGCTACGCCGTGGGCGCGGACCTTGAAGCGCGGATCGGATGGTGCACGATCAAGAACCAGGAGGGCAGCAGCACCTTTAACGGGTACGACGCCCATCTGTTGGTCGACGCCGGCAGCCCGGGGCAGGCGTTCTGGGTGCCGTTCATCCGGGGTGCGGTGCTCCGCCCTGCAGGTGAGTACAAGGCAGAGGCGGGACTCGCCCTGCTGGACTCGTTGCCGCGGGGCGTCCAGGCTCGCTACCTCGCCTCTGACCGGGGCTACAGCTACGCCAAAGCATCGGCATGGCACCTCGCACTCCGGGACCGATCCGTCATCGGCGTCCACGATCTGCACTCCAACCAGCGTCGACCCCACCCCTCGAACTCATCCCGCGGTGTGCAGTGGATCGACGGCACCCTCTTCCCGGACTCGCTACCGAAACAGCTCCGAACTCTCCCGAACTACCCGATCGGGATGAAGGCGACCGAAAGAGCCGACCTCGTCAGTCTCTACGAGGAGCGTGAGCAGTGGGGGTTCCGTGTCAATCGGCGCTTCGACAACGGCGACGTTCAACTCAAGGGGCCCGCGTTCACCCTTCGGGTGCGGTGTCGGAACTGGCCGAAGTCGATGCGAGCGAAGTCCAGCACACCCATGACCGACTGCAAACCCGGTTGTCAGTGTGGGGCGACCAAGGTGATCCCCCTCGCGGAGGCCGCCTGGGAACGTCAGCACCTGACTTTCGGAACCGAGAAATGGCTTCGCCACTACGGGCTCAGGACTTTCGTCGAGGGAGCCAACGCGCAGCTCAAGGAGTGGCGTGGCAGCATGCGGCGGCACAGTACGAAGGTCTTCGGCACCACCGCCAACGCGATCGTCCTCGCCGTCCACTGCGCCGCCGTGAACGTCAGCATGACCCAGGACGCTTGGGGCGGTGCCGTCACCCTCAATACCCGGCGCCCACAGGACGTCCCCGAGACCCGGCGACGGCGAACGCCGAGCCGTCCTCTGCCGAGCCCGAGGGGTGAGCGAGGCCCCACTGGGCCTCGAAGTCGACAGGGCTGACGGGCGACCGATCGCCGTCTCCGACCTCGAGCGACGCCCCGCCTCCTTGGGGGCGGGGCGTCGTCGTCAGCGATGCTGCGGGGTCCTCAGCGGTGCGTGATCGTCGGATGACCTTCGCGTCGTCGACGCGCCTGCTTGACCAAGACCACGCACCCGAGAGCGGCGAGAGCGACGACGGCCACGGCCATGAGGCCGAGTCCGGCATAAGTTCCGGCCACGATCCACTCAGGGGTGTATCCGGGCCGCTGCCCCTGGCTCTCCTGGTTCCGATAGTCGAGTCCGGACAGCACCGTGAAGCCGATGACGGCCGCCAGTCCGAGAACGGCCGCCGCCAGGAACGCTATGAGGAGGCGCTTAGTCGTCATCCCGTCAACTCCTACTTGTCCCAGTTGCAGCGGTGGCTGACCACGCCGGCAGCCCAGTCTGACCTGTTGGACTGGGCGCGTTCCAAGTTGTAGGGGCCGGTGAAGAACAGGCCCGCGCTGCCCGCCGCGACATGGCAGTCGAACTGTTGCTTCAGGGTCGCCTTGTTGGTCACTGCAGGCCAGCGGGCCTTCCATTCGTCCCACCCGTTCGCGCGGAACACGGCCCCGCCGGCGAGGTAGCCCCCCACGCCGCCGCCACCGCTCAACACCACGGACCCTGCTGCGGTCACGGCACCGTTGTAGGTGTAGTCGTTCCGCCACGATCCTCTCGTGATGGGGCCGAAAAGCTGGATCCCCAACCACGGGTCCGCGACGACCGGGTAGCCTGCCGCGCTCGAGTGCTCGACGACCTGGGTGATGGTCATGCCGGCGACCTCGTAGTGGGTGGGCAGCGAGGCGCCGGAGGCGTCCTTGGCCCAGGGCGGAGTGACCGCCCCTTCGAAGTTGCCGGCCGCGTCCGTGATGACCACGCCACCGTTGTCAACGAGGGTCAGGGCGCTGCCCTCCGTCGCTGTGATCTCGTAGTCGTAGCGGGTCGGAGCCTCCGGCCCGTCGATGACGGTGAAGATCTGAAGGCTGCCGTCCTCATGCACGACCGGCACGGTGGCGGACTCGTTGTTGTTGTCGAACGTCGTGACTCCGTCCTCCGTGACCACGGCGTCGGAAGCCTGTCCGGAGAACGGGAGAGCGATCTCGACGGTCCGTTCTGGGCTCGTCAACGTCGCTGCCACGTCCACCGACGTTGGCAGGTCGACCTCCGGTTCCGAGTAGACGGGTGAATCCACGAACCCGTCCATCCGTGCCGCGGGGACGTCCGCGTCGCCGACGGCGCCCGGCGAGACCGCCTCGATCGCGGCGACATACCCCTCTGACGCCGGTGCCAGGTCCTGGGCCGTGGCTGGCGCGGCGAAGGTGAGCCCGGCGAAGACCGTGGCGCCGACCACCGCCAAACAGGTAGTTCTGTGTTTCGTCATTCTGTGTTCCCCCTATTTCCGAGCTGACCTTGATCGGTCAGCTCCTAGAGCGTGGCAGCCACGTCAGGGCATCGGCCTCATCCGAGCGACGGACCCGGTCAACATTGCAGCCCACGCAACGGCGGTCGGCGGATCGGCCCGGCTCCGCCTGGCTTGGAGCGTGTCACGCGGGGAATGAGGACGTCACATGGGCCGCCCCTAGCCAGGGCCGTGGGCGCGCGGCGGCAGCGCAACGGCCGCGTGCGCCTCTGGCAGAGGGGTAATCGCCTCCGTGACCGATCACCGCTTCGGGCGCATGGCGCTTGATGTGTCGCGACCGCCTCCCTGACTCCTGGCGGACTCCCGGCCGTGCCGATCTTTCGCGACGGCCTCGTGGCGAGGAGTGAGGGAAGGCAACCGTCCCGAGTAGGGGGCCGGACCGGACGCAGTGGAGCCCGAATCGGAACGGGTCGACACGGCTCGGACATTCCTAACGAGCCCGGACACCGGGTCCTCTCAGGGCGACGCCCTGATCACCTCAACAGGAATGAATCGACATGATGCGCACACGTATCTCCAGCACCCTCGCCATCGCAGGCCTCCTCCTGGTCGGAGGAGCTGCGCTCCCCACGGCGGCCTCGGCAGCTCAGGCGTCTCCAGAACCATCTCCCGCCCTCGGCCAGGACGCCTCGTACTGCACGGCGGTACCGGGCGACACCGGTGTGCCCACGGACGAGACGGTCTGCTTCGGCGGCGAGGCCGAGGTGGACGCCTACCTCACCGACAACGGCATTCGGACGGAGGCGCCCGGTGTCGGCTCGCGCGCTGCGGCCGCATCCGTGGTTCTGGGCCGCGCGTACAAGGACGCCAACCTGCGGGGCTCCAGCTTCACCTACTACGGGGCCAACGCATGCTCCGGCAGCACCTTCGGGTTCTCCCCGCTCGCGTCGGGATGGACCAACAGCATCAGTTCCGCGCAGGGCCTGAACGGGTGTTCCGTCTCGCTCTACGCCAACACCGGCTACTCCGGAGACGTACAGCTGTGCACTCCCACGTGCCTTTCGCTCCCTCGCCTGAACGACGCGGTGAAGTCCATCGTGTTCAGGCCCTAGCAAGTCAGGGAACTAAGGGGGCGAGGCCGAGGGCGTCGCAGATGTTCTCGTTCGCGCTGGGCACCACGGCCGCGCTCCCGTCCCTCATCACACACACCTGGAGGTCGGCAGGCACGGAGCCTGGCTCGTTGGTGACGCTCAATGGGTCGTAGTCCTCGTCCAGCGTGCCCTCGCGCCAAATGTCCTGACACACCGATATGGCGTCGTCGATACGCCCCGGCCCGTTGTCGTGCGCGACAGTCGCCGTCGCGCCAGGGTAGGACCCGTTCGGGCCCCGCTCTGGCGCCGCCATGCACGTGACGTACGCAGAGTTCGTCACACTACGCGCATCGAGGACCGCGGCGGCAGCGACACCGGCCCCACCCAAGGCGACGACACCCAACAAGCCCCATGTGAGGGTTCGTCGACGGACCGAACGCCGACGTCGCTCGGGTGTTTCCCGAACATGTTCGAGGACGAGGGAGCGCAGGGCACGAGCCCTCTCCTCGTTCATGGGAGGAACTTTCTCTTCGTCCTTCACGACGCCCCTCCTGTCGTCTGTGCGCCGTCCACGGCGCGGAAGGGCGGCTCACGGTGACCCAGGTCCACCTGCAGCTTCTTTCGGGCCCGGTGCAGCTTGGACTTCACGGTACCTACCGGAAGTTGCAGAGCGGTGGCTGCGTCATTCAAGGTCATCTCCTCGATGAGCACCAGCTCGACGATCGACTGGTCGACCCTGCTGAGTTTGGCCATCGCCCTTGTCAGGCTCCGAGCGCGGGCTTGCGAGTCCAGATATTCAGCCACAGCCTCACTGGGGTCTCCATACGCCTCGGACGGAGGGGCCGCAGAGAGCAGCCGACGATAGCGTCGCTTGGACCGGTTCAGGTTCAGGGAGACATTCACCGTCACCGTCAACAACCAGGGCAGTGCTGACTCGTTCACTATGCGCACCCGCTTCCGGTTCCGCCAGGCTTCGAGGAAGACCGTGGCCACGACGTCCTCTGCGTCGTGCACGTCACCCATCCGCACAAGGGCTGTGCCGTAGATCCTCTGGCGATGCCGATCCATCAAGTCCCCGAAACAACGGTCCGATCCGCTCACGGCCGCGAGCCACAGGGCGGCGTCCGACTCTTCCCTCTCCACGCTGTCCTCTCGCGACGAACAAGCGTCGGGGTCGTCTCTGATCGCCCCCCAATCAGGCAACAAATTTTTTTTTGGAACCCTTTCCAGACTCCTGGACATTCATTGTCGAGGGCGCGCACCAAGAGGACCGGCCCTCCCCGCCTCAACAGGCGGGAATGCAGCACAGGCAGTGCCCGCCTCGATCAAGCCGGGGGAAGGCCACGAGGCGGGCACTGGTCACAGCTCGAAAACTCGTGACAGATCCATCTTGACAGGGGTCAAGCTCGGCATAGAGCGGAATGCACGGTTCCAGCGGGTGAAATCGCATGAGGCTGAGGAGTACCCGTCAGGGCGCGGATCTAACTTCCGCTTCAAACGCCTCCGTCAATTTGCTTGGAAGGCGCCCCCGCACCGGCACGTCGTAGCCCGCGTCTCTCGCCCACCTGCGCACCTCGGCCGGGTCGGGGCGCCCGGGCCGATTGCGTCCCGATCCCGTGTTGGGAGATTTCCGTGCCGCAGAGAGAAAGGGAGCCAAAGCCCTCTCCAATTCGACGACGTGTTTCTCGGTGAGATCAATCTCGTAACTTTCACCCTCGAGGGCAAAACTGACAGTGCGACCCGATTCACCCTCGATAACGCTTCCGTCGAGGTCGTCGATCAGCGTGGTTATGACTCTCTGAGCCATTCTTTCTCCTAAGGCCGTCCCCCTATTTGCCGTCATTCGTGCTGTCCAGAGTACGCGGTCTCGGTCGATTTGAACTAGGTATTCCGAGTCCTAGAACTGCTTTGAGCACGTCGGATCTGCGGGGCCTGCCTGACCCCGACCCCCTTCGCTCGTGCCGACGATCAGGCGACCTGCGTCGGGGAGTCGTAAGGAGCAGGCTCTCCCGCGGGTGACGTGCCCGACGTGGGGTGCCGGGGGTCGTCCTCACCCGTGGCTTTCGGGCGCTTGGCGGGTCCCACGCATCAACCCTCAGGCTGCGAGCCCCGCCGAAGGTGAAGCGGGCTCCACGGGGGCGTCGACGGCAGCGTCGGTGCTGTCGCGCTTCTGGCGGGATCGCTCCTTGGGTACTTCGCCCTTGAGCGCGCCCAGCCTCTGAGCCGCCGTGGTCGGGCTCAGTGCGAGCAGGGTCTCGTCACCCGCGGGCACGTCGTCGAGGTTTCCTTTGCGGGCGTTGAGGTCGAGAGAGTCCATGACGGTCTTCGCTACAGCCTGAGCCAGAAGGGGAGGGACTGCGTTGCCGATCTGCCGATGTCCGTGCCAGTTCGTGGCGTGGAATCGGAACCAATCCGGGAAGGAGTGGAGACGAGCCGCCTCCCGGACGGTGATGACTCGTGGCTCAGTCGGGTGGATGGGCCGCGACGCGCTGAAGGCGCCTCGCTCACGTCCCGTGCCGGCACGCAGGGTCAGGGCAGGTTTCGCCGCGGACAGGCGGTAGGCGCGGCTTACCGACTCCGTCGTGCCCTGCTCGGTCGCCGCGAAACGCGTCACTGACGTGGGCTTGTGCACCGTCGCCTTGCACCCGGTGAGAACGTCCGCCGGGCTTCGGCGGGGGTGGGCGTAGTAGCCGGATTCGGGTGACCGCAGTGCACGAAGATATGCATTGACCGGTTCCCGGAGCCGCTTGGCGTCTTCGTCGGTGAGCGTCAACGTGTCGACGTCCGAACCGACGTAGTCGCCGACGACAGGCAGGCCCGCGAATGCCTCGCCAACGGTGACTGCGGTCTCGACGGTCGATGTGGGCGCCTTGGGCACGCCGTGATCGAGGGTGCCCGCGATGACGACTCGCCGACGCTTCTGAGGCACGCCGAAGTCAGTGGCGAGCAGGACTCGATCATGTCCGCCGACGCTGTACCCGGCCTTGCGGAGACGGGCAAATGCCTCGTCCCGCAAAACCGTGAACCGATCGTGCAGGAACCCGGGCACGTTCTCCATGACGAATGCCCGCGGCCGCAGCTCCTCGACCAGTCGAACGAACTCGTAGATGAGCTGATTGCGGTCATCGGTCTCGTCCTGCTTGCCCATGATGGAGAACCCCTGGCATGAAGGGCCCCCGATGAGGACGTCGATGACCCCGTCCCACTCTGCGGCGCCGGGGTTGTGCAAGGCCCATCCCCGGGCGGCGGACTCTCGCAGGTCACTCGCACTGATCTGTTTGACATCCCTGCAGAGCGTGTCTGTCAACGGGAAGTTGTAGAGGTGCGTGGCGGCGTGAACGGGGTCGTACTCCACGGCGGACACCACGTCGAATCCCGCCATCTCGAACCCGAGCGACAGACCGCCGGCTCCGGCGAAGAGATCGATGGCCACCGGACGGGGGGAGTGGGGCTGAGGAGCTTTCACCATAGGCTAACGATCGCAGATAATCGAAGCTGATCCAAGCTCGCAGGGGCCGGTTAGTGCCCCTTTTCTAAAGTGCGCTTTCTCAGTCCCTGATGCCGACTGCATTTGGGGGAAAAATGGTCGACACAATCGAGCGCGTCAACGCGCAACCGGTCAAACGGTTTTTCATCGACATCATCACTCGGGACATCGATCTCGCCGCGGCCATCCTCGACCTTGTCGACAACTCCGTGGACAGTGCTCGCACGAAGAACCCCGACGGGGACCTGAGCGGCGTCACGGTCGAAGTGGTGGCCCAGGGCCGTGAGTTCAGCATTGTGGACAACTGCGCAGGCATGGACGTCGACCATGCGAAGGACTACGTCTTCCGCATGGGTCGGCCGACCGACGCCTCGGGCACGAGCGGGTCCATCGGGCAGTTCGGTGTGGGGCTGAAGCGGTCCCTGTTCAAACTGGGAACGAACTTCATCGTCAATTCGGCGGCCTCGAACAGCGACTTCACCGTCGAGTTGGACGTCGACGCGTGGGAGGACGAGCCCGATTGGGACTTCGACATCCTTGTCCATGATCGAGAGCCGCACGAGGCGACCGGCACCACGATCATCGTGAACAACCTCCATGACTCGGTCGAGGAGGCCTTCGCCGAAGTCAGGGGCCCTGAAGGCCAGAGGCCTTTCTCGGAACTCCTTCGCGACGAGCTGATGTCAAGGCACCGCATCGCCATGGGCAACGGGATGACCCTGAGGCTGAACGGTGACCGCCTCACCGCTGGGACGTCCGAGGTGGCGGACAGCGAACTCATCTCGGCCGCGGTCACCGAGTTCACCATCTCGACACCGGACGGGGAGCCGGTCCGGGTCAAGATCGTGGCCGGGGCTGCGCCACAGCTGTCCGGCATGGACGAAGACGCTCAACCCGAAGAGGTGGAGTTCCCAGCAGCCGAGGCGGGGTGGGAGGTGTTCGGAAACGGCCGGCTTCTTCTCTCGGCCGAGAAGACACGCATCACGGGTTGGGGCAGCGGCAAGGCCAGACTCCCGCTCTTCCACAACCAGTACGCGAGATTCCGCGGTTTCGTGTACATGGAAGCGGCCGACTCGAGTGCCATCCCGTGGAACACCATGAAGACCGGGGTGGACAGCGGCAGTCCCGTCTGGGCCGAGGTCAGGGAGGCCATGATCGTGGCGGGCCGGGAGATCATCACTCTCCTGAACCATGCGAAGAGTGAGCGGCAGGCGGGCAAGGAGGGCGATGAGGCGCCGATCAGCACGGCTCTCAACAGCGCCGCCACAGTCGTCGTCGAGCAGCCATCCTCCACGGTGGTCTACTCCATCTCCATCGGCGAACTGCGTGCCGACAACGTCGTCCACGCGCGCTACCCCGAGCCCAACCCCAACCTCCGTTCCGGAGTGAAGACCGTCACCTACGCAGTCGACCTGGACGCCTTTCAGATGGTCAGCCGCGCATTGAAGGAGAAGGCGGCCGCACGGGTCGGCCGCGCGACCTTTAACGTGTTCCTCGACGACATCGACAAGTAGATGACCATCGCTACCCACGCGAACGTAGGCAGTGGCAAACCGGCGATCATCGGACTCCGCACGTGCTCCGCAAGAGCGCCGCGTCGACGAGATGGACAGGAGGGTCTTCATGGCGAAGAGTAAGTCTCTGGATGCGGCTAGAGAGCAGGCGAGGGACTACCTCGAGACGTACTGGACTGACGACGAGGGGATGGTCACCTTCCCCGTCGACCCTGTCGCGATCGCGAATCGCATCGACGTCGAGGTAGTGCGAGCGGGACTTAAGGACAAGGTCTCGGGCCTCCTGGTCCGGGAAGACGGAGCCAGCGAGACGAAGATCTTTCTCAACAAAGCAGACTCTCCCCGTCGGCAGAGGTTCACATGCGCCCATGAGCTTGGACATCTCGCCAGCAGGAGCGACAAGCCCGACGAGAAGCTCGGCTTTGTGGATTCCCGTGACGAACTTGCCAGGGCCGGAACGGACCCCGACGAGATCTTCGCCAACGCCTTCGCCGCCGAACTGCTCATGCCCGGCGCCGCCGTCAGAAAGTGGTGGGCGGACGGGATGAGCGTCCTGCGCATCGCAAGGATCTTCGACGTCTCGACCGAGGCCATGGATGTCCGGCTCTCGTCCCTCGGACTCAACTGATGGGCAAGTCAGAGTCGCGGAGCATTCGCATGGGTGACGTGAAAGCCAACCCGCCTGCAGATACCGGTGCTACCGAGGACGAGCAAGAGTTCCTGGCGGCGCAGAGGTACATCCGGGAGGCCACCGACGCCAAGGTCTTCGTCTCCCTCCGTAGGCGGCCCGGTAAGAGACTGCGCCTGGCCCGGCCCGAGGAAGAACTCAGCATGAGCGCCCTGAAAGCCAGGGATCGGCGTCAAGACATCGGCCTCAAGCGGGTCCTCGCCTACTTCGCCGTCGGCGCCGTCGGGGTCCAGCTCATGGTTGCCAACTGGTTCTTTCACACCTACCTCAACCGCGTCGACTTCGTGCCCTCAGATGCCGTCATGATCGCGTGGCTGTCATCGAGCGTCGTCGAGGTGATCGGGATTGTGGCCATCATCGCCAGAAACCTCTTCCCGAACCGAGGGATGCTGAAGAAGGCTTCCCGTAAAGCAGGCGAGCAGGGCGAGTAGAACTTCTCGACGGCCCCGGGCCTCCCTGGGGCTATGACAGGGTCCCTACGCCTGCCGTCTCGTCGTGCCGGAAGGGGCCGAGGCGGCCCGTGTCCCCTGCGCACCACATGACGGCCCAACCCTAGCCACAGGGGTTGCGCGACCGGCGTTCGCGTGACGCGACGGTATTCCGGCCGACTCCGGGGCACGTATCGGCTGGGTCGGGCCGTGTCAGTTCACTCGGTCCAGGTCGTCTCGGCCGCGGATTGAAGGCCGGCGAGGTGCAAGTACCGGTACACCTTCCTGTAGTCCTCGAGGTCCCTTCCCGGTATGCCGCGGGCCCGTAGCGGCGCCGGTGACTTCTTGGGCAGCTGCCGATCCAAGTGGGCCCGCTCACGCGCCGTGATCATGGGTACTCGCAGGTCGAGATAGTCCTCGCCCGGGCGGAACGTGTCCAAGTCTTGGAACGCCTGACGGACGGTCTTCGTGGACGTCTCGACGGGAAGCATGAGCCCGCCGATGGTCTGCATGAGTTGCCCGTCGGCGTAATGGATGTTCAATACCTGCGACCACTGAATTCCCGTGTCCCTGCGCTGCTTCAGCCCGTGCGCCAGGACTGCCTCGACGGACGTCCGCTGTGCGCGACCCAGTCCATGCTTGGACAGCATCGAGTTGGTGAGACCCGGGGCCCGATACTCCGTGGTGACGTTCGCCTCATACGTTTCGAGACGCTTCGCCACTACGGGGGTCTCCTGCGCGTTCAGCGTGACGAGCAAGAAGGTCGGAGCGGACACTATCCGAGCGACCTGCAGGAGGTCGTCGATGATCTCCGGCTTCAACACGGTCGTGTAATCCAGCCAGAGGATCGTGGGGCGACTCAAGTCGATCTCCTTGCGGCGGAAAAGTTCGTTCGATTGCCCCGTCAGGATACGAATGGACTTGAAGGGTTTATTGAACTCGTGCCGTTCCGTGTCCTTCTTCTCGATGGACACCATGTCCCGCAGGGCGAGCGACCTGTGCACCAATTGGAAGTCGATAAATTCGACAGCACCGAAGCCGACGTATTGGTAATCGGCGCGGAAGATAGCCTGCGTGCGGCGCAACGTCTCGACGATCAGGTGGCGCTCGATGTTCTTGGCGGGTCGGTGGCGGTAGTCGAGCTTCGATCCGTCCATCAGTCCTCACCGACGAACTCGTCGTAGTAGTAGTCGAAGGTCGCGCGTCCGACCGCCGCTGCAGAGTTGACGTCGAGCGCGACGGCGACGGCCTCGAAGGCATCTTCGTCCACCGTGTACGCGATGCGGTGCCCCTTGCCCTTGACGATCTCGGGGTTCGCGTCGGGATAGGCGAGCGTCTGCGACACTTCGTCTTTCATCGTCTTAGCGACCTCGCTGACACTGGTGTTCTTGGCCGCTTCCAAGGCAGATGTGAGCGGTTTCGCCAGACGGTCGTCGGCGGAACCCTCCTCCTTCAGCTGGTTGAGCAGATTGATGACCTCGCGGCCGGTTCTGAGCATCTCCCCTCGGACGGAGGTCCAGATGGGGTCCGAGGTCTCCACCCCGGTCTTCGTCGTGTTCCATGGAAGCGCCTCGGACTCCTCTGCGCTCATGTAGACGTAGCCGCGGAAGCGACCGAACTGGTTGTGGTAGAGCGGCAGCGCGGCGCGGCCGCCTGCCCAGCCCGTGACGGCGGACCGCTCAGGCCCCATGAGGAGGCGGTCGTTCCCGAAGACGTACCAGCCAGCCGACCGTTCGGCCTCTTGGACCGTCTCGGGTTCGGCGCCGGGAGCGGTCTGGGTCTTGGCCGCCACCCCCGCGTAGATCTCCACCTTGACAATCCGACCTTCGTCGTCCTCCAGCTCGAAGCGTTCGACCAGGGGTCGGATGAGATCGTCCGGCTTGAGGTTGAGGGCGAGGACCGTGGGCTCCGCGACGAGCGCCTCCTCGTTCAGCCTTATGACCACTCCGCGCTCGAGAGCCATCCTGTGCTTCGAGCGCAGATCTTCCCTCAGTCGGTTCGTGACGACGAGTTCTCCGAGCGCCGTCGCGACGGCCGGTATCAAGCGGTGGATGACGATGGCAGTGCCCCGCGGCGGCAGCTTGGCGCGGTCGAGGTCGTGGACACGTACGTCTATGTTCCAGTCGTCGGCCTTTCTGATCCACTTCTTAACGTCGAGATGCATGTCGAAGTACGAGTCCTCGGTGGCGGACATCACTGTGAACTCGGTGCCCATCTTGAAGAGCGACCGCTTCATTCCGACGCCGAACTGGCCGATCGACCGGGGTTGTCCCGCTACCCCGTCCCCAGGCGCCTCCTGTGGTCGCGGACGTTCCGGGTCGTCGTCGTCGTCGGACAGTTCGTCTCCCGGGCGCCCGAGACGAAAGGCGTAGTCTACGGCGGCGTCGACGCTTATGCCCGCGCAGTTGTCGCTGATCGAGAACGAGTGCGAGTCGGCGACGATGTCGATGAGGACTGCGTCCTGAGAGCCCGACGCGCGGAGTTTCGCGGCGCTGTCGACGCTGTTGTCGACGAGATCGAGGATGGCGTCGTTAAGTTCAACGTCTCTAGTCAGGATGTCGATGAAGAACCGTTTGACAGGCCCGGCGTCGACGGGCCGGACGTCCACTGCGTCCGCGTCGTGGTCCCTCACCCTGTCCAGCAACCGCGGGCCCAGTACGTGCTGGCCGTCACTCATGGGCATGGTCGGTCTCGAGAGCGGACGGCATCAATGGCTGCTTTCTCTAAACTAATTGGGACGGATTTGATTTTGGCTCGCTTAGCCGTATTGCGCCAGCCCCATTCACGGAATGCGTGCCAGAAAGCAGGTCATGCCGTCACCGTCGACCGGGCGCTCGTCATCGATGTTTCACGGCGTCGAGCCAGTCGAGAAGGCTCTCGGGGTCGCTGACGATGCGGGTGCCGAAGTGGCTGTCCAGCTTCGCGGCACGGGCTGTATTGGCCCAGTGCTTGTCGGCCCAGACGGCGTCGCAGTGCGGCAGGGCCTGCGACAGGGAGAGCAAGTCGCTTCGGTCGTGCTGTTTGAAGACATATGCCTTGTTCTTGTAGGTGCGGAAGAGCAGTTCTGTGAAAGCGGCCGTGGGGCCGCTGCTGTTCACGAAGGTGATCGCGGCCGCAGGGGATGCCAGCTGCCGGAGCGCGTCCAGATGCTCCTCGGCGAGGATCTCGTCATGCATCCAGCTGAGCGTGTACCCGGCGACCTGTCGGTACGTCTCTGACGCGTCCACGGGTGCCTTGATACCCGCGTTGTGGTCTTGGGCGAAGGCGTCGCCGAGGCGGTGCTCAGGCCGGTAGTCGATGCCAGGTAAGTCGTAGGAATCGTCACCTCCGACGAGGTTGAACCACTCCCAGACCGCGGTCGGGAGGTCTCGCTTTAGCTGGACGAAGTCCGCGGTCGGGGCCACGGCCGGTCCTTCCTCTGCATTGTCCGTGGCGAGGGACTCGACCATGCGAAGCCGGCCCGTCTCGGAATCGAATGCATGGTCGGCCCCGATGCCCAACGCACTCGTAGGGTCCCTCCGCTTGAGACCGACGGGCAGCTTCTGGTCGAAATCAGCCCGCACCAGCGCATCGAGAGGGGCCAAGGTCACGTAACGGGATATCTCTGCCATCGTGCGGGCGAGGGCCACGCGGCTGTTCTTCCCTTGTCGGTTCCACAGCTCAAGGTAGTTAACGGACGACAGGCAGACGACGAGGCGTTCTTCGTCCACAAGCGTCGCGAGTCTGTTTCGCAGGGGCAGGAATCGGATCTCCTTACCGTTGCCGGCTCGCGCCAACCCCACCCAAGCGGACTGGTCCAAGTGCAGGACGGGTGCGTCCGGTAGGTCGGTCGCTACCTCCGGCAACGCTTCAGATCTCAACGACACGTTCCACCCCCTGCGGGCCCGTCCAAGGCGCTGCTACTCACGTCCTCCGGCGCGGCTCAGCAAGTCGCCCGCCAGGCCCCACTCGTCATCAACCCGATCGCTCCTGAATCGCTGACTGTCTCCGCACCAGTCGACCCGTCCGGGCTTCGCGGCGAGGTCGAGTCCGACCTGCAGACGACGCTCCTCGCATTCACCGGCATCGCCCTCCTCGCATCAATAGCGGGTCTCGCCAACGCGATGATTATGTCCGTCATCGAACGCAAGCAAGAGTTCGGATTGCGCCGGGCCATCGGCGCAAGGCCGATCCACATCACCGGGCTGGTCCTGGCCGAGGCGGTCATGATCGGTGGGCTGGGGGGAGTCCACGGTCTCTTCGCCGGTTTCTCGGGGGTCCTCGGCATGACTATCTCGAGGCACTGGGTCCCGGTCTTCGACCTCCGACTTGCACCCCTTGCAATCCTCGGAGGCGTGGCCGTCGGAGCCATCGGAGGACTGTTCGCAGCGGGACGCGCTTCCAGGATCCAGCCCCATCAAGCATTGCGCCTGTAAAGCGCCGACGCTGAGCTGCTTCACCCCGCAAGGCGTTGGTGGGCCCCGGGTCCGGCCCGAACGACGGCCCGTTCCGCCCCCCGTACAAGACGGTTGTGTCGACACGCACGAGGACCGCAGCCTACGACCGTCTTGCGACCAGTCGCCCCGACCGATTCAGCTCTCCATGCCCCTGACGCACCGTTCGATCACCATTGCGACGGCGTGGGGGTCCTCGTGTTCCCAGAAACGCAGCACCGTCCAGCCTTGCGAGGCGAGGCGCTCATTCGTGTCCGCATCCCTCGCCCGGTTCCGCGCCACCTTCTCCGCCCAGAAGCTGGAATTCGTTCGCGACACGGTGTGGTGGTCGGGGCAACCGTGCCAGAAGCATCCGTCGATGAAAACCGCTACGCGGGGGCCGCGGAACAGCAGGTCGGCGCGACGCCGTAGAGACTTCTCAGGGGGCGAGTCCACCAGGTACCGCAAGCCACGCGCGTGCACGAGTCGGCGGACTCGTAACTCCGGGCCGGTATCCCTGCTTCGGTTGCCTTTCATGCTCCTGCGAACGACATCGCTGGACGCCCAAGACTCGGTTGCCATGCTCCTACTTTGCTCCGCTCTCACCGGTCTACGGTCGGCCGGGCCCCTCACGACCCGCCCGTCGGAACGAACTCGAACGCAAGCCAATTAGGCTCGGATTGCCATTCCGAGAATGGCACGGAAAAAAATAAACGAGAATACCTTTCTCGCGATTACGGCGCCTCTGTTTGCCCAGCTGCATCGCGAGGCGCTTACGCCGACGCTCCTCCAGACGCGAGATGCGTCTCCCCACGCGGGCACCCGCGCATGCGTTGTCGAATGACGGTGCAGACGGGCAAACTCGCCTTTCGTTTCGACCGGAATGAGGCCAAGCAGATGAGACAGCCCCCGAACCGGCAGATGGGCGCCTCCGGCGAGACCGCTGTCAAGGGCTTCTTCGAGAACCTCGGCTGGGGAGCGATCGGCACCGGCGACCACGACCTCGGCACGGATCTCTACCTGCAGCTCCGAGACGACGAAGGTGTCGAGCTGCTCCTGATGATGGGCGTCCAGGTTAAGACCGGGACGATGTCGTTGTCCGAGCAGGCCACGGTAAACGGCGAGGACGGGTGGTGGTTCCGCGAAGACGACCACAGTCACCTCGACTACTGGTCCGACCACCCAGTGCCCCACATCCTCGTCCTGCAGGACGAGACGAAGACGCGACGGTTCTGGGCGTACCTCGACCGCGAGACGATCAGGAGTACGGGCAAAGGCATCCGTGTCTTCGTACCCGCTTCGCAACCGCTGGACGGCTCGTTCCGCGAGCCCTGGGCCCAGACCGCGGACCGCGCGCTCCGCCGGCTGCAGTTCGAGGGATCGAGGTGGAACTACGACGCGACGACTCGACCCGTTGAGGACCAGGCCCGAATGGCACTCCTGACACCGCGGCTCGTCGTCCCCCACCCGAATCGGGGTTCAGTGACGCCCATGACGTGGTCACAGGCCGCGGCGACGGTGATCGACTCTTCCGCGACTCGATGGGAGGAGAATGCCGAGAGGCACGAGGCCGTGCCGGACTTCGGTGAGGCGCTTCGACACGAAGACCCTCACTGGCGCTTCGCGGGCGCCCTGTACGCGTGGCGCACCGGGGCTGACGCGGACCCCCTCGAGGCCGTGGCGGTGTCGACGCGGTCCTCGCGAATGGGCGTCGCCACGGCCGTGGCCCTGTCCGTCGCGCTCCACCAGTCAGGGCAATCCGAGCGCGCGGTCGAGGCGCTGCGGGTCAACCTCGTGCACGACGAGCACACGGTCGACCAGGGGTGGCTCCGCGTGCGGATCGCCGCCCTCGAGATGGAGCGGGGAGAGAATCCTCGGGCTAGATCGATGGCGGAGGAGGCAACCGTCCGGCTGGCCAGACACGCCCGCGACGTGACCGCCAGCGCGCTGCAATCGACGGCCACCTGGATCCTCTTCGAGACCGAGGAGATGCTCGTGAGGGACCTCTCCGACGTATTGCCCGCCCTCGACAACATGGCCAGCTGGTGGCGCTCCGAGAAAGTCGCCAACGGCCTCTCGACGAGCATGGCTCAAGCCGCCCGCTCGTGGGCCCGTGATCCGACGGTCCTCCTCGGCGGAGCTTCGACCGGCCGCAACGACCTGGCGTCCGCCGAACTCATAGCGAACCTGACCGGGATGACAAGCCAGGCCTCGCACGCCCGTGGCCTGCGGGCCAAGGTCGACCTCACAGAGGGCCGAGACGCGACGGGGGCTCTCCACGACCTCCTTACCGCTGGAGATCACTCGTCTCTCAAAGCGGCCTTGCGACACCTGAGGTCCGTCGGGTCTGCCGCCACGTTGAGCGAGTTCATATCAGGTGTGGACCCTGAGTCCTTCTCCAGGACGACGTTCCGAGCAGGCCTCACGGCCGTCGCTGAAGCGGGCGACTACGCGACCCACAGCCACGGAGCGCACCTGGCCGCCGACGTCGCGGACATGCTGCTGGGAAGAGACGACCGCCCAGCCCGCCTCCGGCCGAAGCTGCTCGCCATCGGGCCGCTCCTCGAGGCCCTCGCCGGAGTCGTCGTGTTCGCAGAGGAGACTGTGACTCGCGACGTCGTCGATCACCTACTCGACGCCGACCACGACGAGACCCACCAGGGACCTTTGAGTCACCTCCTCGGCCGTCTCGACGATGCCGGTCACCTCCGCCCCTTCAGCGCGCGCGTGGCGGAGGCAGCTCAAGACGACAGCGCACCCCGCTGGCGGACGCGCGTCTTCGCCACACGGGCCTTCGAGGTCCACGAAGTCCGTGTGGCCACGGGTGGCCGCATTCTGGGCGGTGACCTGGAGGCCCTACGCGGCGTCCCCGACCTTGCACATCTCCGAGGTGACGAGGTCTCGGCCGCCCTGCAGGCGTGCTGGGCCAACCTGCGGGCTGTGACGGAGCGCGCGCGCCGCGGCTCGATGAGCGTCATGAGCACGGACGCCGCCCGACTCGCGGCCGGCCTGCTTCTCACCCACCGCCGACCGGACGAATGGGCGCCGCTCCTTCGATTCCTGGAAGACGGCGCGGTCGCTCTAAACCTCAAGATCGACACTTGCCGATTCCTGGCCGCGCACACTGCCGCAGTCCCGCTCTCCCCCCGGCGAGCACTCGAGGAGGCTCTCCCCGCCATACGGAAGTCGAAGGCGATGCCGGACCCCTCCGGTCGACGGCTGGACACCACGGCCCTGGACGCGCTCCAGGTCCAGCTCGGCGGCGATGACGACATCTCGTCGCCGATGCTTGCTGCCCTGGCGACGTCGGCGGTCGAGGAGCACCGCACCTGGTACGCAGGCCACCTCCGCGCATCGGGCAACGTCGACGCACTCGCAGCCCTCCTCGTCGATCCGTCACAACGGGTGCGAGCGGCTGCCATGAGCGCGTTGGCGTCGATCGCCGTCAGTGACGGTGCTGCCTCACGCCAAGCGCTTCGCACCCTCGAGGCAGGAGCTGCACATGCCGGGGAGCGATCGCTTGGCGCCTTGATGGACGAGTTGCCTCGCTCGGTACTGCTCGAACGCCCCCAGCTGGTCCCACTGCTCGAGAACCTTCGACGGCACCCAGCATGGCGCATCCGCCAGTCGGCTTCGATGCTGCTCGGTGGCGGCACCCACGAACACGATGAGGACCAGGGCGGTAGGAGTAAGTAGCGAGTACGCCGGTTGGACCCGATCCTTTACGGCCTCTGCTCTCGGGCCACAGCCCCCCGGACGGCTCCCGCCGGTTTCGCCGGGCGGGGCTGCTGCGCATGCGTCCACGCCGGACACCCGGTAGGGCGTCGGCGTGGATGCACGTACTCCGGGCTGTCTGCTCGTGAAGCCAGGATCTAGAGGGCGTCGTCTTCGCTCTGCAGGAAGGTGTCCCCGGCGCGAACGATTCGGATGCCGGCGGTAGGCGCACCCTTGACAAGGGCACGCATGATCTCCTCGGCCCACGCCCGCGTCAGGTTGCTGGCCACGCTGAGCGAACCCGACGTGGTGCGCACGAGTCGGGCGTGCGCCGACGCGTTAAGTTCGCCTTCCACGCGGGAGATCGCGCCCAGGACTTCAGCCGCCTCCAGCCCCGATGCGTTCGCGACGATCGCAGCCAGGTGGCGAACGGTCCGGGCAGCGGTCATCGGGGGAGTGGCGGTCTCGCCCACCTCGATCGAGTAGATGGCGAACTTGCCTCGCACTCTCCGCAGGCGCAGCTCGAGAAGCTGCCTCCTCTTACCGTCGGGAGCGACCTCGACGTACCTGTCGGTGAACGCGGCGAGGATCTCATCGTCTAGGCGCCGAATGCCGCTCGTGGACGTGGGGTAGTCCATCAACTGCGCCACATAGCCCTCTTCGAGGTCCGCTAGGGCCACCTCGAGCTGGCCCGTGGTCTTAATCCCCAAGCGGTCCAACTGCTCGAGGACGACGTCGTAGTCGCGTCCTTCGCCCCGTTCGGCACCGGGGTGACGAGCGGCGACGACCCTGCCGAGCGAGGCCTGGCCGATGGGCGTCTCGTCGGTCTCTTCCGGGTCCGCTTCCACCTCTTCGGGCGAGGCGGGAGCGGCTTCCTCTTTCGTGTCCTTCGAGATGAGCGTGCCCTCAATCTGGGCGAAGAGGTTGTCCATCACGCGACGCATTCCGCCCGCTTCGACGAACCACTGATCGATCTGCAGTTTCCTGTCAGCCGAGAGGCCCTGGTAGGCGCCTGCCTTGTATCGGATGTCGTGCTCGTATTCGGCCCACGCATGCGAGGCGACGCTACGGAGCTGGATCTCGAGACCCGGGTACTTCTTCAGGTACCGCGTCAGGCGCGGGTACCTGGCCTGGGCGTCCTCGTCCGTGAGGCCGGTGATAACGAGGTGCTCGCTGTCGTAGCCGTTGTACTTGGTCAACCCTGGGTTCTTGTGTTCGAGGACGTCCGTCCGGCTCTTTACGAGGAGAACGAGATCGTCCCGGGCACTCGTGGTGAACAGGATGATACGAGCGGCGACACAGTCATGGATCTGCGTGGCCGGGTCCGGGTAGCGAGGGCCCCCGAACGCGTCGATCTTGCTCGCTTTCTTCTCATAGGAGGACAGAGACTTCGCCCGCCCGTTGATCGCATGCACCGTGATGCTGGCTTCCTGCGCAAGCTCCGTCAGGTACGCCTGCACGTCGTCCGAGGCGCCCCTCAAAAGCTCTTGGTCTTGCGCATATCGCCACAGATGCGCGGCAATTTCCGTCACAGGATTACCGTCTTTTTCGTCGGACATTTCTTCCCCCAGAAAGCTTTTATGAAATCCAATTCCTGGCTACATTAGCGCTACAACAGCGGCCTAAGAAGAGCCCCAGTTGGGGGCTGTCCCTCGGTCGTCGTCGGGGCCAAGTCCGTGGAACGATTTGCAAGACGCGCGACGCCGATGTCCGTCGCACTGCCCCGATACATTGCATATCAACGTGTTGTCGCTTGACGCAAAACGGCACTGTGGTTGGGAGGGTGCCTCGGCTAGCGTGGGGGCAT
Source organism: Frigoribacterium sp. ME-P-080 (assembly GCF_030209595.1). NCBI lineage: Bacteria > Bacillati > Actinomycetota > Actinomycetes > Micrococcales > Microbacteriaceae > Frigoribacterium > Frigoribacterium sp. ME-P-080. The sequence continues at coordinate 77,226 of NZ_JARVRR010000001.1, read as the reverse complement.
GAGGCCTCTCGACGCGTCGACTACGACGTCGCATGGCCCTTCGCTTCGACTCATGCGCAATGGAAGGCGGGGCGACCGGTCCGGCATGAATGTCGCTCCCTCGATCGTTGCTGCATTCGAGGTGCGTCCTGCGACGCATGGCGCCGCTGCGGCCTCGCTGAACCCTGGCTCCGCACGCTGGCGAAGGTCGACTTGAACGACGACGTTGAAGTTCGCGTGGCAATCGCGGGCGACTGGCACTCGAGCGGGTACTGGGCTCGTCGCGCCCTCGGGATGCTCCACGACCAGGCGCCAGATGTCCGGACAGTGCTGCACCTCGGCGACTTCAACCTCAGCTCGAACACCCCTTGGGCGGCCTACCGCCGAAGCGTCATGGAGGCAATGGCCGCGAACAGCATCGAACGCATCCTGGTGACTCCCGGAAACCACGACGACTGGAGCCAGCTCGGGCCGCGCTTCGACCAGCATCCGGGGGTCCCCTACTGGCTGCCCAAGGCCCCCGGGATCTCTTTCCTGCCTCGCGGCTACCGATTCGAGATCGGAGGCAGGACTTTCCTGTCCTTCGGCGGCGCCGCCTCGCCCGACCAGGGGAGGCGGATAGAGGGAAAGGACTGGTGGGGCAACGAAGAGCCGACGGAGGCCGACGTCGCGCGCGCGCTGGCAGGCTGGACAGTCGACGTGCTGCTGACTCACGAGGCGGTTGACGGGGGCACGCGGCTCGTCGAGGACGTGATCGCCCGCCCCAACCGTCGGCTATTCGACGAGAGAGGTCTGAGCGCTTCCCGACGCAGCCGCGCCCACGTCACGGAGGTCTGGACCCGCCTCGCTCCCCGACGCCTGTTCCATGGTCACATGCACGTCCGGGCGGAGGCCCACCTGCCCGATTCGCGGTCCGTCTACTCACTCGCTGCCAATAACTCTCCCGGCAACTTGGGAATCCTGGACCTCACAGATCTCAGTTGGTCCTGGCTGGACTAGTCCCCGGCCGCACGTGACCGACCTCGACGAGCGTCGACGATGCGGGCAATGCCCCGAACTATAGATTTATAGAATGCGCTGTCGCGGCGGGGGCGGTCCGAGCACTGCTGCGATCCCCACCAGTCCCCACCGGCTCCCCGCGTCGATCAATGAGTACGACTCTCGGGAAGGCCAGGACGCGCTCCTCGGCAGGTTAATGTCAGAAGAGTCACTCGAGAGGCGGTACGTCCGGGTCATGAGCCGCAGTGGGACGGACGCCGGTCTCCCCGCGGAAAGATCCGGTTACATCCCGTGGCCGACAGCGTCCACAACCGACCGCGCCCGCTAGACCATAGGGTGCCGGACGGGCCGCCTAATTGGCAACTGAACAACGGCGCCCATACTTGTAACAGTCGCGACTGTGCAAGGGGTGCCGGCAGTCAACGTCATGTCCATCAGGCCACCGAGATGGACTCGTTGCGACGGTCGAACAGATCTAGAAGGGCCTCAATCATGTCCAAAGCCGCGTCGTAGAACATCGAGACGGTGACGAAGCTCGATGTGACGTTGAAGGACGCCGACCGACCATCGAACGCTTCGGTCTGCTGACGTTCGAGGACCGCCGTCATCATGCTCGTGTTCCCGTGCGCGATACCGCTTGCCATCCTCCAGATAACCAGGGGCGGGTGGTGCCCGGGTGGAACCATGGTGGCTATCGAACGAAGTCGCTCGGTCACGGACTCAACCTTCGTGAGGTCCGCTCCCGCAAGTTCGGGGCGGCCGGCGAGCTGGTCTTTCAGGCGCTGATCTACGACCTCAAACCCAGGGTCGGATTTTCCGAGGTCGGTCAGAACCGACCTAAGCTGACGCCGATTATCACGGGTCAGTCTCATGGCTAAAAGCAGTCGTTCATCGCGGGCCACTGGCTGAAGCAGCCACAGCCCTGTCCCTGCCGCTTCAATCGCGCTCCGAATCAAGGTGAACGACGACATCGCTAGGAGGGCCCCTCCACTGCTCTCGACACTGACCTGCAAGCCGTGAAGATGATCCAGAGCCGTGCCGAGGAGGTTTACAATCTGGTCGGGAACGGAGTTGTATGGCGCCGCCGCTTCGTCGCCGGCGAGCGAAGACCTCGGACTCAGCTCGAGCTGCTGGTATCTGCTATCGAGCCGGTCCCGACGCGCGAATCCGAATTGCAGAAACAGCAAGCCACGCTCGGCGTCTTCGTCGGCCTCACGGTTGTCATAGGCCCCCGAAGCATCGGCATCGTTCATTCCCTCATCATCGCTTAGTGACGGGCAGCGTCTTACGCTCGGCGGGTTCTCCGCGGCGTCGGCACTCGCGACCATCCGCTCGATGAGCCGTGCGCCGTCAACGAAGCCCTTCGGCCGATCACCTGCCGGGCGCGGAGGCTCAGCTCGTTCTTTGGGCAAATGAGAGGGAGAAGCCCCGACTCAGCAGCTGTGTGTCTTCGTCTCCGTGAATACTTGGCACGTATAGTTGAGTGATACTCTCCGAGAATGACGCCCGCTTCAATCGCTCAGCGCATCGCTGACATCGCCAGTAGCCAGTGGGGCATGATCACGACTGCGCAGGCCCGCGGGAACGGTGTCGCACGGGCGAACCTTGCCCATCGAATCCGCACCGGTGAGCTGGAGCGCACTGATCACTACGGCGTCTACCGCCTCGCCGCTGTCCCCTCAAGCCCGTTGGACGATCTCCGCGCGGCATGGTTATCGACGAACCCCGCGGTACTCGCCCCAGAACGTACGGCCGCGCTGCGTCCGGACGCTATCATCGCCTCCGCGGCTGCGGCGATGGTCCACGGAATCGGCGACGTCTACCCGGCCCCCTACAGGATCATCGTCCCGGGCCGCCGCCAGAGCGCTAAGGGCGCCATCAACTATTCCTGGCGTGCCCTCGACTCGCGCGACGTCGAAGTCGTGAACGGCCTGCCCGTCACCACCCGCGAGCGGACCATCGTGGACCTCCTCGTAGGCGAAGGCGATGTCTCCATCGCGGCCGACGCCTTGAGTGATGCGCTGCGGGGGCAGTACGACCTCGACGAGACCCGCCTCGCGGAGCTGCTCGCCCCAAACGCGGAGCGACTCGGACGGGTTCAGGGTGACGGTCTCGGCGCACTTGCGCACCTCATGGTCGTGGCGGAGGTGGACGCCGTCTCCGAAGCGAGCCGTGCCCTCGACCGACTCGTAGGTTCCAAGACCCCACTGCCAGGCATGGAAGCGTTCCTCATTAGGTCCATGGAGCACCTGGCCGGCTTGGCTGCGAGGACGTCGGTTTCACCGGCCATCCTGGCTTCCGCGCAGACCAACCTCAATCCGCTGAAGGACAGCGACTCTGCCGCGCTCCAGCGGAGAAGCCAGAGCCCAGATCGCTATCGCGGCGGTCACCACGGCAGCTAGCGCGCTCACTGCCGCGGCCCAAGCGGATGTGGCCTCCGGCGTCCACCCCCCCCCCCGGCAAGAGAAGTGCTGACACATGCAGAGTGAAAGCCAACATGGCACGAGCGTCAGCCTCACGATGTGCCAGAGGGACCCATTCGGATGTGCCAGGTCCTCGCGACTTACGCACAAACACGGCGTCATTGCTGGCCGGCAAGCCTGTAGCTAACTAGCCGCCACAGAAAACCCCTGGTCAGCCAGGGGTTTTCTTTTTTCCTCGGTGGCCCGTCGTGCACTCATGGTGCAGCCTGCGAAGAGACCCGCCTGCGGACGCGTCGCGAAGCGCCGGTTAGGCGTGTTCCGTCAGAGCGACACGGTTCCGGCCTTGGGCTCGCACGTTTAGTGCGTGCGGATGGTGGCGGGTCCCGGTTGCCCTCACTCCGCGATAGAGAACCCTTCGACGCTGGAAGGCTCTTTCCGGACGCGCGGGCTTGAAAGGAAGCAGGCTTGACCACCGTTACCACCGGCGTTCGACTTCAAGCTGCTTCGCAGCACCCGGGCTCGGTCATTATCTACGACAGGATGAATGACGACGGAGAAGCTGCTCGCATTGGTCCGCCGGGAAAGTATCGAGGGCGTTTACCGGGTTCTGAGTGACTTACAGCGGACGGCGCGAACGCAGAAGGGCCGCTTCGCCAACTTCATTGAAGTTGAGCGCCCAGTCGAAGCGCAGAAGGCGTACAAGGCGAGCGTTCGCGAGATTGCTGATGACCGCCCCTTCAGGGAGACACTCATCAAGATTCGAAACGAGGTGGCTGCTCATATGTTCAGCGACGAGGTAGGTATCGAGTCCGCCGCGGCATGGGTTGTGTCGCGCGAAGTTTTGCCGAAGACAGACGACGCGATGTTCGACAGTCTCATTTTTAGCCGGTCCGTTCAGGTCCTCCGAGCGCTCCACCGACTAGATGCGGATCTTGCACTCGTGGCTCGATTTTAGTTCTGTCCGTTAGGGGATCGCGCTGCGGGCGCGTCTCAAGCCCAGCGGCGCCTCAACCATAGGAGAGCTGCATCGGCTTCCTGCCGCTGAAAGTCCCTTAGGTTCGGCATGTCCTCGGGTGCCGGTACCTGGAGTTGCTCGACCCATGAGCCAGCAAGTCCAGCAAGGACCGCATCGACGGCCTCTGCCGGCACACCTCGGAGAGAAGGGTGATCGAGATGCTTTTCGACGTCTGCGTCCCCGTCGTTGACCAGGACATCGAGGAGGTATGTCACCGAGTCGAACCAGGATGCTCCGACACTGGCCCAGGGCCAGTCGACCAGCCACACCCGTGACTTCTCGTCGATAAGGAGGTTGTCGGCACGGCAGTCCAGGTGCACGAGGTGATCTCCCTCGGCTGTCCTGGGAAGTTGTGCGGCGATGTGGCGGAGCCGGTCGATGTGCGCACCGACCCAAGGATCGAGTTCGTTCACTGCTCCCGACGTGGTCAAACGGTTCCAGCTCGCAGCGTCCGATGTCAGCTCGTCCGAAAGTCGGGGCAACTGCGAGGGCGTCTCGATGCGGGGCAGCGTTCCGAGCGCATCGAGGACGAGCGTGGTGTCATCCACCCCTGGCTGGCGGCCGTCGATGTCCTCGTAAGCCACGACGATCCAGTCGTCTTGCTCGAGGGTCCCGACAAGGCGGGGTGCGGACACCGACGTGGGAAGGTCCCGGACGATTGCTGCTTCCCGCCGATGCATCTCGTAGGTGCCGACGTTGCGGGCACGTTCGACGGACTTTGCGAAGACACGGCGGCCGTCGGCAAGGACTAGGCGATCAGCACTCCCGGAGGAGAAGCCGCCGGTTTGACTGACGGCCTCCGTGACCTCGGCGCCGAGTGCATCCTCGACGGCGCGCCGCAAGGTGTGCGGTGCTTCTGCCCATGTCGTCCTGGCCATGATCATTCCTTTCCGCGGCAGCCCCACCCTTACACGGACGTGACCGCCCAATGGGGGATCGTTCATCGAGATCAGTTTCGGACTGACCCCTAAAGACCGATGGCGCCCTGTAGGTGCGGGGGCGTTGCTGGCCTCCGCCGTTGGACGGTGACCGATCGCAGCGAACGCTCTTCGCTCGTGGCGACGGCCCGTACCGAGGGATGGCGGCTCGCTTCGGATTTGTGGTTTGGGCGGCGCTACGTGTTCGTCGCGACAACGAGGACGACGAAGTGCGACGGTGGATACGACTCCTGCGTCAGCATGGATCGAGACACCACACGGGAATCTGCTGGTGGTTCGACCGTGGAGTTGCTGCCGTCACCGGAATCGAATCGAACCGACAAGCCAGCTTCTTCGACCTGGCGTCGCGCGTCGGCCAGGGGAAGGCCTCGGAGGTCGTTCTGTTCGAGGAACGATCGAACCGCGGTTCCATCGAGGTCCACCGCTTTTGGTTCGTTTGGCATCACCACGGAGGGGTCCGTCGAGGAGGGCGTCACGTAGGGGTCCGCTGAGGTGGGCGGCATGTAGAGATCGTTTACACCGGGGGTCGTGCAGCCACTGACGGCAAGAGTCAAAGCGGCCGACGCGAGGGCTGCGGCAGTCAGGCGGCGAATCGATGGCACAGTGGCTCCCCTAGAGGTCGTCATGACAGCGTAAGTGCCGCGACCCGTCTCAATAGGGGATGGGCCACAGGGCGCGGCTCGCCTCGGGGGCGTCGTGACGGCTGAAGCGGGCCAGCTAGTTCGATAGTCACGACCATCCCGTCGACGAGGCACTTCCGCGGCTCGGCTTCGGTAGATGATTACGCGTGGCGTGATGGGCGCAGGGTCAGCTCCGCTTGGATGCTTGAGACCCGCCCGTTGAACGGGTGCGGAGGGAGGTGCTGGGGGCATGTGGAAATGGCGTGTGTCGGGTGGCTGCGTCGTCGTTCTGGGGATCGCTACGCTGGTGGTGGGCCTTTGGCTTACGGATACTTGGCTCTCAGGTGATCTCGTAACCACCGGCCGAGGTCACCCACTCTTTGTCGTCACGACTGGTGGGCTGTTCGCGTGGTTAGGTGTCGGTCTTTTCACTCACCCGACGCGGGCAGCAGCACGGCTGACTCGTGGCGATGAAATCATGGCTCGAGCTCGACGAGCTCATGCAACAGCACAGCAGGACGCGGCTCGACGCGCGCGGCGGAGGTCTCGCTCAGCTCGCTGGCCATTCAGGTGGTTCGTTCGCCATTGAGGCGTGCTGCCCGGCAAGGGATCGGCTGCGGGGCGGGGCGTCCTTGCGGCCGAGCACCAGGCAGAGGCGGCGGATGCCGCAATGTTCATTCGGGTGTCGCGGCCGCGGTCTTGACGAGTGCTCGCAGGATCGAAGGGTCGACAGGCCCCAAGACGCGAGCGCTCACGCGCCCCTCGGGGTCGAGGACGAATGTCGCCGGGGTCGCATTGGGGGCCGTCATGCCGGCGAATGCGAGCTGGACGCTCCCCGTATTTGCGTCGATGGCGGTCGGGTAGGTGACGTCGAATCGTCGGGTGAACGCGTCGGCGGTGTCGGGCTGGTCTTTGACGTTGACACCCAGGAATGCCGCATCGTCGGATACTTCCTCGCTCACTGCTTGGAGGTCGGTCGCTTCCATGCGGCACGGGACGCACCCGGCGAACCAGAAGTTCAGAACAGCAACCTTGCCCTGGTAGTCAGCCGCTGTGATCTTCGTGCCGTCGCTGAGCTCGGAGTCAAATTCGATCGGGTCGCCGCGGTCCTCAGGTGCGATCTCACTCACGATCTGGTCGGCGGAGATGTATCCCTTGCCGTCACCCCACTGCTGTTCAATTCCCGACGATGACGTGCACCCCGCCACGGCTGCGCAGGTGGCCAAGAGAAGGGCCGAGGAGGCTAGGGGTGGACGTGTTCGCACGCGTGAGGATAACTCGGCCGACCTGTATGCGAACAGCGCCGATGTCGCGATGCTCTTCCCTGACCCGGCTGACCCGATAGGGGATCGCTTACCGAGATACGTATCGGACTGACCTAATGAGGCAGGCAACGCCCTGTAGCTGCTGGGGAGTGGGTAGCCCCCGCCGTTACCCGGTGAGCGATCGGTCACCGGGTCTCCTGCTTGGTGCCACCCGGCCGCAGCGTGTGGGCTTTAGCCGGGTACCGTCTGCGGTGTGAGAACTAGTGATGGAAAATGGCTCCCCGACAGTGAACGCGGCCGTCAGGTGTTCAAGTGGTGCGTGTGGATCGGCGCTGCCGCTATCGCGGTCTTCATCGTCGTCATGGGAGTGCAAACCGGCTGGAAGTAGCGGGCAGTACCTGCCGCAGCGCGAATGCCGGCAAACAACGGCAGGGATTGATGGAACTCCCGCGACTAGCGGTGGCCCGCTCGCAACTCCGACACCTAGGTTGAAGCGACCCAGCTCTGTCCGATATACGGCGGTTTACCGGGCGATCTAGAGAGCCGAGCAAGCTTAGTGGCCCTGACATCTCCTACCCATGCGATGCTCTTTCGATGAGTCCCATCCGGCTCGCGCCACCCCGGTGGGCGCAGCACGTGAACTTTGCTGCTTGCCTCATCGGGATCGGGACAAGTCTTGCCTTCCTGGGTGCAGCCATCGATCCCGAGATCCGGTCGTGGCCAATCGGGTTGGTGGGCATGACCAGCCTGGCGGTCTCAATCTGGGCCGCCATCCGCAGCTACGGCATCCACGTCCTCCTCGACGACACGGACATGCACATCCACGGCACGTTCTGGTCCCGGCACGTTCCCCGTGACCGAATCACGTACATCTCCGACGTCGGGCAAGTCGAGTACAAAGACCCACGCGGCTACTCGATGACCGTGCACATCACGTGGCTGATGCGGGCAGTCGACGACGACGAACGGTTCGTCCTTGCTCGTCTTCAACGTCCCTGGCGCGAGGCCATAGCCACACTCCGGAACTGGGCCAACGTCAAGGGCGCGATCTCGAGGGCATCGTGTTTTGTGCCTACCCGACGAAGGCGCATGGGTATTCCTGGCTCCGTCGTTACTCGTCAGGAAGAGCAAGCATCGAGCCGGTCGGACGGCTCTTGGGTTTGACGGGTGAGCTATCAACGGGTGCCGGTGGAAGTGCCAGAGCACGGTCGTGCGCAGTGTCGGCACGGCCAGCCGCCACCACCGACGTCAAGACGGTGGCGCTTTGAAGGGCAGCGAAGATGAGGGGCAGAAGCAAGAGGTTCAAGTGTTCAGCAGAGGCGAGGCCAGCAACGACAAGGGCGACCCAGACCAGGACATACCCGCACGGGACCCAGATGGATCGGTCAACGGCAACGACTGACGCCGCAAGCAGCCCCTTTGAGCCGGCGATGACCTCGTCTCGGTCTTCTGGCATGATCTCGGGCGGGTTCTTAGCGAATTGACGATCGATACGTTCGCTTCGTCGCCAGTTTCCGAGCATCCTTCTTGAGTTGGGTGCAGTGCTGGGGTCGGCCACGGGGATGAAAGCCATGACGAGACAAGCCACGGCGGCCGAGAAGAAGACGATGGCGACGGCGTCTCGTGCTGGTGGCCCGTCGAAGATGTCCCAGTGGACGGCACTAAAAACAAGGAGAGCGGCGGCCGCCAAAACCACGAGGGCGCCCACCCGTGTTCTCCTGCGGACCTTGGCCAAGTCCAGGAACTCTAGGCGCTGCTCTCGGTAGACACGCCAACCACCGCGGATCGCACCCTTGCTCATCCGTTGATGATGCCCGCAGATCGTTCCAGCGCCAAGACGTGAAGCTAAGACGGTGTGCCCGTCTCAGCTCACGATCGCTGGCCGGGCAGTCACTCTCGCGACTGGCGTCGAACGAGCAACCCCATCAGGAGCGCGAAAGCGCCCAGAATCACAGCAACAGGCACGAGAATTGGCAGTGCTTCCCGTGCAAGGAGACTGGCGATCACGAGGCCCCCGGCGACGACCGTGCAGGCGACGATGACGCGCCTCCAGATAGCCCTCTGCTGTGAAGTCATGACAGATGTTTTCACGCGATAGGTCCACTCGCCCTGCCCGCTAGGGGATGGGTCAGCGTGCGTCCTCGAACCGGTATCTGCGTCGAGCGATTTCTTCTTTGAACTCATAGTGCTCGTGCCAGATCGCAGGTTCAGCCTGCGCGTTCACGTTCTCGGCTGTGAATAAAATTCCCCGGAGCAAGAACTCCCCACGAGCCAGTTCAGCGAAATCCGCAGGGTCCTCAATAGGAAAGCCATCGTCCTGCCCGTAGCTTGCAGCGCCGTCAGGCCATATTTTCAGGGTTTCGAACTCTCCGTACATGACCACCCAGTCCAGACCCAGTCGCGGATTCACCCAGCGAGGGTTCCACCAAGGACCAGCCTCCGAATAGATGAAGTCGGGCATGACGGACAGGAAGCCCACGAGCTCATCCGTTCGACTCGGCTGTCGAAGGCGGTAGAGAGCGGGAAAAGCGCCTTCGGGCAGGAACTGGGCATTGGCAGGAATGGCTTCATAACGGGGCCAGAACAACACAGCCATAAGTTAGCCCAGCGCGAGGACAGGACTCGCGTGTCCGATAGACGATGGTCTTTCGGGCTCCCGTGGCGGTGTTAGGTCAGATGAACACGGACGCAGTGCGGACCAGGGCGACCACAACGGATCCGCCCAACGTGATGGACGCCCGTCGAGACAATGCTCGGCCTGCACGCCGGTCAGCAAAGGCGAACGCGACTGCGATCAACGCAAGAAGGATGGCGACTGCCCAACAGACGAGAATCACGGCTCGACCGTAATACACGGGTTGCGATCGCACGTCCCGATAGCCGATCGTTCGCCGAGATCAGATTCGGACTGACCGATCGAGACAGCCGGCGTCCCGTAGCTGCGGGGAAATGGCTAGCATCCGTCGGTGGTCGGTGGTCGGTGGTCGGTGGTCGGTGGTCGGTGGTCGGTGGTCGGTCGGCTATCGGACAGTTCAGTGGGACCGCTGTGCGTGCGAGGATCGGGCACATGGTGGTCGTTGACGGTCGCGTAGACCGCGAAAAGCTCTTTGAGCTCCTTGCGTTCGAAACCGAGCAGGAGGCTCTAGATTTCAAGGCGACCCTCGACCTCGCCGATCCCAAGCATCAGGTCGAGCATGTGAAGGATCTGCTCGCGATGATGTCGCTGCCCGCCGGCGGCTACATCATTGTCGGAGTCGACAACAGCGGCAAGCCAGCTATAGACCAACAGCCGATCGATCCGAAGCAGTTCGATTCGGCGGTACTGCAGCAGAAGGTCTCGGCGTATGTGGACGGCCGACTGTCGATCGTCGCAGCCGTGCACGAGCTGCAGACCGAAGTCGGTACGCGCGAAGTGGCCTTAATCTTCGCCGGGCCGCCGCCGGGTTTGCTTCCCTTGGTCGTCACAAAGCAGGGACAGTATGAACGTAACGGCGGCCGGAAGCCGGAAGTCGTGTTTCGTCCGGGCCAAGTCGTCGTTCGAGACGGCACAACGACGACAAGGCTCGCCGAACACTTCTGGCCTCGGCTTCTCGAGCGATACACCGAGAGAGTCAAGGATGACGCCCGCCGCGATGTCGACGCGCTTGTCCGTCGCATCGTCGAGATGCTCGACGATCAGCGCAGCGCTGCCTCAGGCATGGGCGCAGAGCCCTCGCTCGCGATTGACCTCGGAATGGACCTGGAGACGTTCGCAATCGCAGCGGACGCGTTGGTCGAAGCAGGCAGTCTGCCGCGCTTGACTCGTTTCCTTCTTCGAGCAGATGACGCGTTGCGTGCGGTAGCAGCGTCCGGCAACCTCGCGTCGGCTAACGGCCTGCTTGACCGATTGTTCGCCCTTGGGGAGTCCGCTCTGCTCTACGGAACGTCCGAGCAGTTCGACCGAGTCATCGACGCTCTTGCCCGCTACTACTGCGCGATTCCGACGCTTCCGGACGCTGTCACAAACGAGACTCCCTCGGAACGCGGGTGGGCCTCTGCGATGTTCGAGGTGCTGTCCCGGCTGTACGTCCTCGGGTCACTGGCAGTGCGGCAGTCCCGGTGGGAGCAATTGCGGTCACTCGTGCTTCGCCCTTACGAGGTGAACGAGACCTACTCGTACGCCTCCTGGATCCGTCACGCGCTGACGATGTCTGCTCGCGCAGGCGTGCTGCGGTCGAAGGAAAATGACGTCGAGGGCGCGCCGGTAATCTCGCGCGCGTTGCAGCTCATGATGGAATCACCGGAACTGCGCCCCGACGTAAGAACTATCGATCAGCGAACCCGCGCCAGACTCTACGACAGCTTGTGCGAGTTCGACATCCTCTGGTGCGTTGTCGCACAGACCGCCACCGACCGGCCAGACGCCATGGATTTCTACCCGAGCAGCTCCGAGATCGATCAGGTGCACGCAAATGGTGCGTTCACACTGATCGCAAAGGATCGCGCCGCGCGCCACCTCCTGCTCCCTGCGAAGTCGGACCAAGAGATCGGAACGGCACTCCTGTACGTGTGGGCGCGCGCCTACCGGCAGTCCTGGGAACACGGTGGCTGGTGGGATCGCCTCCCTGCCGGTGTGTACCAGTGGGCGAAGGACGCGGGTGCGGTCGAGCCTGATCTAAACGGCTAAGTCGCCTTGCGGGTCTGGGCCCCTACCGCGCGAGGTGTTGCCGGACGTCGTCGTCGTGACCAGTGGCCGGTCCACCATCGGCCAGCGGGGCAGCGCGTCAACGTGCTCCGCAGATCAACAGATAGGCATTGGTGCGGCGACAGCGGACTCCATGCGCTCCTCGGTCCAGTAGGCGGCGGTGTCTTCTTCGGGGGTTGCAGACGTGCCGACGGACCGAGGCGTGACATCAGCGACAGCTCCGCCCCACATGTCGCCACAGCCGCCAGCCTCGAGGTAGGCCCCGAGGATGAACACCGTCGCGGCGCTCACGATGAGGCCGACCGCTGCGAACACCCTTGCCTTTATGGCGACGTTCGTCCACCTCTCAGAGAGTGACACGGTCACCGCTTCGTTTCACACGCGCCGCCCGATAGGGGATCGTCATGCGGTCCTATCAGCGGCTAGTCGACGTCAGCTCTGGGTTCGGCGGATATTCGCTTGGAGATGCTGCACGTTTGGGTGGTAGTGACGACGGTTCATTAGCCCGAGTGTGTTCAGGTGGTGCAGGTCGTCGATGGCGCTGAGATCGCCGTCGATGAATCGTGTCGATTCGTGGAGGAACAGTCCGCGGAGTTCCTTCAAGCCGGCCAAGGGGCTGGCACTGGGTACATCACCGATGTTCCCCAGGCCGAGTGTTCTCAGGGAGCGACAGTGGGCCAGTGGCTTCAGATCCTGGATTCGGCGGCAGCTGTCCAGATCGATGGCCTCTAGTTGTGCACCGACGGGGCCCTCGAGCCCGGTGATGTCGGCAAGGTTCCTGCCTCCCGTGATGGTGAGCGACCGCAGCGACACGAGCGCATCGAGGCCCTCGAGCGAGGCCACGCTGGGCCGGTCCTTCATCCGTAAGCGGCTCACGTTCTTGAGCGGAGACAGGGACGTCAGGTCCTTTTCCGTGAAGCATCCGAGGTAAAGGTCTTCGAGTCCCGTTGCGGTGAGTAGTGATTCCTCGACTGTGGGCCAGTCAGCCGAGAGCGACGTCAGGGCAGGAAAGCGGCTCAGGTCGATACTCGCTCCGGGTGCGACGAGGAGTTGCAGAGACGTCAGGCGTTGACCGAGGTCGTAGAGAGGTGTGAGGTCCTCGATCCAGCGGGCGACGATGGCGACGCTCGTCATGGTCGGAGGCAAGTCCCGGACGAGTTCGAGCGTGGTTTCTTGAAACCCGTGTGATGAGTTCAACCACACGGTTTCGGTGTGGCGCCGCTTCAACTGACGGGCGTCACGACCGGTCCAGGGACTCGCGACGGCCGTGAATGCTTCGCCCCAGTGGGAGTGCTTCTCCGTGACACTCATCGAGGCCGATCCGGCGATTCGTTGGGGGACGCGACGTAGGGCACGGGGCTAGCTAAGTGGTTCCACGCCTTCACAACAATCACGGGTGTGCTCTCGCCGAACAGTTCGAGGCAGGTGCCCGATAGGGGATCACTCAGCGGCCTCTAGGCTTTCGGGAAGTCCCGTCGACGCTGTCGCCCTCGTGTCTAAGTGCTTCGCCTTCGGCTACGTCTTCCGTGATGGTGATGCCCGGATTCCAGCCGTGGCGCGTCCACCAGGTGCGCAGCGCGATACCGATCGAGAGACCAAGAGGTAGTGCTGCAAGGGTGAGAGCTGCGCCATCCACAAGAACCAGCAGGAGTATGCCAACCGCAAAACCGACGGCGCAGAAAAGGTAGATCCGTTGGCTGCTTCGGGATGACATAAAGGCACCATAGGCCGAAGGTTGGGTCTCTATGCGTCCCGCCCGATAGGGGATCGCTGGCTGCAACGCGAGTTCTCTCTAGATGCGAGGCATCAACACCATGCCGACGAGAAAGGTCGCGATTACAGCTAGGGCAGATAGGGCTAGGACAATCTTGTTGTCTCGAACGACCTTCTTGTCAGGCGTTCGGCCGGCTGCTTGGGACCTGCGACCTCGAACCAGTCGAACGATCGACCACACGAAGAATGCCAACGACACGATGGCAACACTGCTCAGCATCAGTTGAGAATGGCAGACGCAGAGATGCGCGGCCGCAGAATGCCTGTCGGGTAGCCCGATAGGGAATCGGCTATCGAGACTCAGAAGCCGAGCCCATTGAGGTTTCGGATCATATGGAGCCGACTGGTTTGTGCCACCACTGCGCCAAGACGTGGGCCTACGGTTGGGAGCACTAAGACAGAATCGAGGACACGGTGAGCGCTACATCATTTGCGAACCCGACGGACGTCGTAAATATTAGTTTTGCTCTGGAGGACTATCCCTACCAGCAAGATGATCCGCCGGCCCCGCAGCGTCAGACTCTGCAGGGGCGAGTCGTAGCTATTGACTCGATCGGCATAGTTCTCGCGAGCAACGGCGACAACATCATGCCGAGTTTCGATGACGGTCGATACGAACTGACCCTGCCAGCCAGTGGCGACCTGTTCCCATGGGCCGCGATCAAGCGGGTGGCATTCGTCGCCACTGGGGCCGAATACGAACGTAAGTGGCGCGTAAACCGCGCCCAGGAGACTGTATTCATGGATGCCAACGACACACGTCCGCCGGCAAACGACTCGGAGTACCGAACTTGGGCCCGGGCACAGGACCACGAAAACCTTCAACAACGAATTCGAGCGGCGTTTGACGCGGAGGCGTCGGACGAGCAGGGTAGCGACGGCGACTGACCTGCCCAGCACTTAGAGCTTGGTGCCTCGCTGGGTGTTCGTCTAGCGAGACGTCTCTCCGGCCGAGATTGACCTTGTCAGCGCCCGAGAACCAAGAAGTCGTACTCAACCTCAGGGTCCAGGGAACCGTGCGGTGCAACACCCATGACGGCTTTGCGCGCTGCAAGTCGGGCGTCGATGCGCATCCTGATCGCGGACGAAACGTCTTCGATGATTTCGAGACGAGTTTGCTCCGAACGGGGAATCGGGATGACAAGCTCTTTCCAACGCCCGCCGAGGGTGTCGATGATGTCCTGCGTGAACCGTTTGGACCAGATCTGCTCTTTGACAATCGGGGCCGACAGCAGTGCCAGCAGCAGTCGGGAGTCGATGCGTTCGTGGTCATGAACTTTGAACTTCAGGATGTGGCTTTGGAAGACAATTCGGGCATCGAGTTCGGTCACGACGGCGCACGTTCCTACTAAGTAGGTGCCGTCCCGAACCATGAGGATGTCGCCAGGCTCGACGTCCTGACGGCTGCTTAGGTCATCAAAAATATCTGCACTAACGCCGTGCTTCGGGTCGCCTTTGATTTCCCAGTTGGCAATGTCCGAGGTTCGGATGAACGGGATGGGGCCTGTCCCGTAGGCAAGTTTTCCTACTTCGTGGCCTGTGTTGACGGAGATCACGTTGGCTTCGGCGAGGTCACCAAGAGAGACAAGATCGTGCGTCGGGCTCAACCCGTCGAGTCTTTGCCGCAGTTCGGGGTTGTAATACTTCGGGAGGTAGATCTGATCGAGGATGTCGTCCGAGTTGACCGTGAATCCGAGATGATCGAATTCGAAGTCTTCGTCGGCCAGGAACCGTTCGAGCCGTTCCGTGATTTCTGGGAGGTCATCGCGGGGTACTTCATGCCCCCGCGAGTCGTACCCGCACCAACGGGCAAGAGCCATAAAGACGGGGTGAGGACTGTCGTCTATCCCGTTGCCGAACTTCTCGATTAGTACCACTGCCGTCTTGGCGTGCGTATAGGGCTGGAACAGCTCCTCCGGCATCGAAACGACAGCGCGAATGCGGGCTCGGGTCAGGATGTAGGAAACGATGAACTTGTGGGACGGGTTACAGAGCATTGACTCAGGTAAAACGATGCCTAGCCGTCCTCCTGGTTTGAGAAGGTTCAAGCACTTCTCAATAAACAAGATCTGCGGCGATTGGCCATCAGAAAGCGTGGCTGTGCGCTCGAAACCGAGGCCTCGGGGTCGCGCTTCCATTTGTGAGCTAGGTCGTAGCGCGCAAGCGTGACGGCGTCAGTGACTTTGAGCTTCTTGCCGAAGGGAGGGTTCGTAACAACTACCTCGAAGTGGTTGTCGCGGACTTCATCTTCGGCTTTGGGCCGCCATTCGGCGGGGTCAATGAGCGAGTTCTCACAGAACACACCACCACGTCCGTCGCCCAGTACTGCCATATAGGCCTTGGCGACTTTCGATAGAAATGCGTCTTTGTCGATGCCCCGGATCGACCGGATTGCAACCTTCTGCTTCTCGCTGTCAATCTCCGCTTGCGGCCATTTGAGCTTGGAGCCGCGCGCGTCGACCTGGCTCCACAGGTTGCGTAGAGTTTCGACAAGGAACCCGCCAGAGCCGCAAGCCGGATCAATCACTCGATCCTTGCTCGTTGGTTGCACCATGGTCGTGGTGAGCCTGACGACGTTGCGGGGGGTGAAGAACTGGCCCTGGGCACCCTTCAGTGAGGGGCCGATGAAGGTTTCAAAGGCGTCGGCAACGACATCTCTGTCGCTTTCCATCAGAGAGTAGGGCTGCAGTTCTCCTACGACGTAGGCGAGTGAGCGATCGTCCAAAGTGAGCTTTTCGTCGTCGTCGAATACGTCGTCGTACTGCTGTTTCGCCTCAGAGAACAACGCGTGGACTCGCTCCGCGATGGCGGTTGCGTTCTCGTCGATGCCCGCGCGAAGCCGCACAGTGTCCTGGGGGGCGGTGAAGCGCTCGTCGTAGATTTTGCAAAAGATGACGTTGATGATCTGCTGGGCGAGGACTTCATCGCGTGTCATGGCGACAGCGTTGGCCGCGAGGTAATTGCGAATCGCGCGGAAAGTCGACCTGAGATTGTGCGTGGGACGGAGCAGCTCTCGGGTGTACAGACCGAGGTCTTCAATGCGCTCCCCGAAGCGAGGCAGGTTGGGAATTTCCTGGAAGACAACAGTGTCGCCCGTCACGACTTTGCGAAGGAACCAACGCTCCTCGCCGTTGAACCACACGCCGAGGGTTGCCGCAGAGAGACGCATGTAGTCCTCGAGCTGGCCGCGTCCGTCTGTGCGCTTCTTCTTTTGCATTCCACGACGATGCGAAGGTTCGCATCTGATTGGTCGTCTGAATCGAAGACAGCAATGTCTACGGGGTACTTCTTAGCCAGATCTGACGGGGATGACTTGACTCGCCACTGAGGGCGCGTACGGATGTGAGCACGAGGGTATCCGTAGTCCTCCAACAGCTGACGAGCGAAGGGCTGTACGGCGTCAGTCTCTTCGGGTGTATTGGGTACTTCAAGACCAGAGACGATGTCGATGAGTCTTCTGCTGGCTGAGACCTCGGCGTCCACCATTGCGATGCTCTGCTCTGTAACGGTGTCCACGCAGTTCCTTTCGAGGCCCAGGCACGGGCTGACAATTGATCGTAGAGCCCGCACGAGGCGGTCAAGGTCAGAGGCCGGACGTACGCTCCCGCCGTGGGAGTACGAGGGTCAGGAGAAGCGGCGGCGAAGATTCTGCGCCGGCCGATCCCGACGCACCCGCTCGCAGTGCCTCCGATCCCCGGCACGTTCGGTGTCTGGCAGGTCCGACGGGATCGGACCGCACCCCTCGGCTACGTCCTGTCGTGCGCCGAGCTGGGTGGCATCGTCTACCACTGCTGCGCCCACGGCCGCGACGATACCGGCGGTCGGCCCTGGCTACGCCGAGAGGACAGCCTGAACAGCGCCGTCGCGTGGATGATCCAACACGGGGCCGAGCTGTCAGCCCTCACGGGCCAGCTGCATCCAGAGCCTGAGTTGTGGCCGTCGTGACGACGAGTGGGGGCGCGCAAATGCGCGTCAATACCCGCCGTGCAGCGATGCACCGGCCCACGGTGCGCCGGAAGCGTGCCCAGGAGCGATTGGTCGGGCAAACTGATGGCGGGAGTTTTCGCTAAACGAGGGGGCGCGAGATGACTGTTAGCTCTGATGGGCCTGCAACTCGAGTTGCGCCGTTGTGGCCGGTGGCGTTAATGGTTCTCGCGGTTCTCCTAGCCCTCACGGGCCCGTTCCTTGGATTGCTGACGTCCGCATTGGGTGCTGCGCTGCTCGTGCTAGTTCTTGTCCGCCGCCGGAGGTGGGGTGTCTGGTTCGTTCCTCTCATCGCCCTGGCTGTGATCGTGGTGCTAGCTGGTGGGGTCGGCCTGTTCTTGGGGCTAGATCTTGGGGGCACGGAATTGCAGATGGACCCCGTGCAAACCGAAGGCCCGGCCCCTCGCTGATCGAGAAGCCGGGCCAAGTCCTTGCGGGTTAGTAGATCCCGCAGGTGTAATCGCTCTGGGCCGAGGCGTTCCCCAGGCCCTTCACACGCACGCACGGTGTCGGGTACTGGGTGGGAACGGGGGTGCCCAGTTGGAAGGTGAACTTGTACTGGGCGTACGAGCGGCCCTGCCCGGACACGACGCCGGAGCCGCTGCCGATCTTGCCATTGGATGACCAACCCAGGTAGTACGTCTGCGAACCTGAGTCCTTCAGGCTCGCTGAGACGACCTTGCTGCCGGAGCGGCACCAACCGCCGACCGTGTACGACATGTATAGGTTGATGCCAACTGCGCTCTTCGCGGTGCGCTGAGCCCGGCTGGTGTAACAGAGGATCACCGGCGTAGCCGCAGTCGTGCTCTTCATCGAGGTCGACTTTGCGGCGGTCGCGGTCGCGGCCGCGTCGTAGGTGACAGTGGTCGTCTCATCGATGGTGGCGACTTCCGCGGCCTGCTCGATCTTTGTCAGTTCCTCCTGGGGGAGAGCGTTGAGCTCGTCGGCGGAGAGGTCTCCGTATTCAGTGTTGAGGCTGATGGCCTCGGCCTTGGAGGGGGTCTCCGTCTCCGCGAAGGCGGGTACGGCGCTCCCGGCTCCGAGAGCGAAAGCGATTGTGGCGGCCATGGCTACACGGCTCAATGTCTTCATGTGTCTCTCCTGAGATTCTGCAAGAGGTGCAGCCTGTGTGCCCTCTGGGATGAAATTTAGAGGCAAGCTATTCCCCGATAATCCACCCACTTGGGGGGCATTGTGCCGACCGGTCTGTGCTGATTAGATGAGGGACCTCTGCCCCCCCCCCCCCCCCCCCCCCAAGCCGCTCCCCCCCCCCCCCAGCTTTTTCGAACCGTTGGCAACCGGGTCGAGCAAACCGTCTTGGACCACGGGGGCGATGTGGACGCATTCGCCTTACGTCGGCTTGATAACGGAGGTCCGTCTTGCGTTCGACCCATTGCGTGCGGGGATCGGGGTGGTGGCTGTAGATGTCAACCCGCTCGAGGTCGTGGTCGAAGTCGCCCCTTGATCTAGGTGAGGCGGAGCCAGGCGAGGGTGGGGGAGGGGCGCTGCTCTCATGGAGGCGACCGGGCAAGTGTCGTCCCACGCCTGCTGATACTCCTTCACCCCGTCAGAATTTCAGAGGCTAGATGCACGCCGACGCCGAGAGCGCGGGGACGTCAAATCGGTGTCGGAGGGGTGGATCGCTGAGAGGGGGGCGGCAAGAACGCTTTGCGTTCCTGCAGCCGGGAGAAGTCTCGGTGTGCGCCCGGCGGATGGCTGGTGTCGGATCGAGCGGGGTGCATCGTTGGCGGGAGTGGAGGTGCTCAGGAGGCCCCCGGGGATGGGCAGATCTTCATGGGGAGCGGGTGGCGGTTTTGAAGTGGGTTGGTGGGCAAGTGGTGGTGGTGATGCCGTGCGGGATGGCATTGACAATGCTGAGGAGGGCGCCGTCATTCGCCGGCTCATTGCCATTCCTGCGCTATCGACATAATCGAAACTGTGAGTCGAGGTGGACTCTTAGCAGACATGAGCGTGAGCGGTGAGGGGCTTGGATGTGGTCCACTCTTGCTCCACCCGCAACAGCGAGACTGTCAGTGATTTTCTTGCGACCCCGGCTGCGAGCTTGTCGAGGCGGCGGATGGCGGCGGTCAGCTCGTCGTTGACGTTCTCGATGTGGACGCCGTAGATGACACCGGTTAAGAGTGAGGCCTAGGGGTTGAGAACTAAAGCTCGAAGAAGTCGCGAAAGGTGATTCCAACAGTGATGTCCGACTGCGTCCGAGCAGACCTGAACTGCTCCCACCTTTGCGCGACCACCCTCTCAGTCCTCTAGCGCACCAGCCCGGCCACCGTGGCCGTCACCCGCGCCGTCATCAAGGCCCGCCTCGCCGCCTGCCGCTCGTGCGCCGGCGGGTGCGCTCAGCACGCCCCGACATGGACGACCACAGCTGCATCGGCGCTTGCACCGCTCTGCTCGCCCCCCTCTGACACCGAGTCGGTGGGCTGACGGGCGGTGAGGCATCGTCAGGAAGCCTGGGAGCATGGCGTCATCATGCAGAAACTCATTGCCGCACTTGCCCCGCTCACTCTCGTCTCCGCCCTGGCGCTCGCCGGCTGCAGCGGCCCCGCGCCCTCGGGTGCAGGCGAGTCGGGGCAAGCGAGCGGCTCGTCTGCGACGAGCGCCGCCTCCGCCGAGGCCACACCCGAAGCGGCTCCGGTGCCGGACCTGACCGGGTCGTGGAAGCAGACCAACTCGGGCAGCGAAGACGCGTACCAAGCGGCGACCATCACCGGCGACACCATCTCGATCAACTGGGTCAGCGACGGTGGCGACACCGAGTCGATCTACTGGGTCGGCACCTTCACGCCTCCCACCGACGACGCGTCGCCTTACACGTGGTCCTCGGCCCGCGACGCTGCCGCGACTGACTCGGCCATGCTCGCCTCGACCGACGACACGAAGGAGTTCACCGTCGATGGCGGCGAGCTCAGCTACAAAGCCAGCTTGATGGGCACCACGACGACCGTCCGTCTCGAAAAGCAGTAAGCGCGGCGACGCAAGCCTCCTGCCGGGCGGGCAGCGGAGGCCGTCAGGGCGAGCCGCACCGCGTCCTCGCCAGGCCCGCCGTCGCAGCTCAGCTGCAGGTGTAGGTGACGCCGTCGACGACGTGGGTGCCCGGGCCGAGGTCCGCGCAGGTCTCGAGGAGGGTCGAGGCGCCGACGATGGCTGCGACGATGAACGCGACGGTCAGCAGCAGCACCACGATCGAGATGATGATGCCGGCGAGCGAGAGGCCCCGGGGCTGACCGGCTCGGCCGAGACGGCGGAACGAGATCGTGCTCATGATGAGGCCGGCGATCGCCAAGAAACCGAAGAACGACAGCACGAAGCCAGCGATCTCGAACCCACGCGACGGGCGCTGGACGGCCCCTCCGTCCGGCCCCGCCCCGGGCGCCTGCGGCACGCCCCCGTACTGCTGACGCCCGTCCTGCGGCCCGCCGTACTGCTGCCCCTGCTGCCCGGTCTGGTCGCGTCCGTCAGTCATCTCGGTCCCCCGTCGTCGAGTGGTGCTGGTGCCACGACCCTACCGAGGTACTGAGCGAGCGTCACGACCTCCGCCTCAGCGCCGTGCCAGGCCCCACCGAACCTGGCCCCGACAGGGCCTGGTTGCCCCGAACCGCCGACCGTAGGGTCGAAGCCATGGACAACCGAGCCGAGGTCCGCGACTTCCTCGCCACCCGCCGCGCACGCCTCTCGCCCGAACAGGCCGGCGTCGTCAGCGCCGGCGGCCAGCGACGCGTCCCCGGGCTCCGACGCGACGAAGTCGCCCGCCTCGCCGGCGTCAGCGTCGACTACTACACCCGACTCGAACGCGGCAACCTCGGCGGCGTCTCCGACAGCGTCCTCGACGCCATCGCCCGCGCCCTCGCCCTGGACCAGGCCGAGACCGACCACCTCTACGACCTCGCCCGCGCCTCCGTTCCCTCCCGCCGCAGGCCCCCGGTCTCCAGCGAGCAGAAGATCGCGCAGTCACCGGTGCAGCACATGCTCGACGCCATGACCGGCGCCGTCGCCATGGTCACCAACACCCGCATGGACCTCGTCGCCGCCAACGCCCTCGGCTTCGCCCTGTACTCCGACATGTACCGCAGCACCCTGCGCCCCGCCAACCACTCCCGCTACATCTTCCTCGACCCGGGCGCCCACGACTTCTACCCCGACTGGGAGCGCGCAGCCAACGTCAACGTCGCCATCCTCCGACGCGACGCCGGCCGCAACCCGCACGACGCCGGCATAGCCGCCCTCGTCGGCGAGCTGTCCATCCGCAGCGACGAGTTCCGCGCCCGCTGGGCCGCCCACGACGTCCGCCGCCACTACGTCGGCGCGAAAGAGTTCCGGCACCCGGCCGTCGGCCTGCTCGAGCTGGACTTCCAGGTGATGGAACTCCAGGACACCCCCGGGCACTCGCTCACCGTCTACACGGCCGCCCCCGGCTCCGCGTCCGACGAGGGGCTGCGCCTCCTCGCCTCGTGGGCGGCGACCGCGAACGTCGTCGAACGGGCCCGGTCCGCCGACCCCGTCACCTGACCCGCGCCTCCTTCTTCCTCCCGCACCACCGGGCTCACCCCCAGGAGGCGCGGTTCCGCGCCCGAAAGGACCTCACCATGTCGGCAGCCCCCGTTCCCACCCACGTGCCCCGCGCCTCCGTCGCCGGAGGGCCCGTCGAACGGCTGCCGGTGTTCTCGCTGGTCGTCCTGGCGACGATGGGGTTCATCCTCGTCGCGATGGAGACGATGCCGGCGGGCCTGCTGCCCGTCATCGCGGACGGCCTCGACACGAGCGAGGGTGCCGTGGGACTGCTCATCAGCGCCTACGCACTCGGGACCGTGGTCGCGACCGTGCCGGCCATCACGCTGACCCGGGGGATGCGACGCAAGCCGCTCCTCCTGATCGCGATCACCGGCCTGGTCGTCGCGAACACGGTGACGGCGCTCTCGCCCGTCATCGCCCTCGCCCTGGTGTCGCGGTTCGTGGCCGGCGCGTTCTCGGGTGTGATCTGGGGCATGCTCGCGGCCTACGGACGCCGGATCAGCCCGCCCGACCGTGCCGGACTGTCGCTCGCGATCGTCTCGGCGGGTGCGCCCGTCGGCTTCGCGTTCGGGACGCCGCTGGGCTCGTGGCTCGGGACGGCCTTCGACTGGCGGTGGTCGTTCGGCGGGCTGAGCCTGCTCGGGGTCGTCGTCTTCGTGCTCGTGGCGACCATCGTCCCGGACGCGGCACCGGCACCGGCGGGGGCGCGGCTCTCGCTCGGGCGGGTGTTCCGCATCCCGGGGATCGCCGTGATCCTGGCCGTCATCGCCGCGTGGATGCTCGCCCACAACACGATCTACACCTACGTCTCGCCGTACCTGCGGGCCGGCGGGTCGGGGCTCGGCGTCGACGTCACGCTGCTGATCTACGGCATCGCCTCGATCGGCGGGATCGTCGTCACCGGCGCGCTGCTCGACCGGCACCCGCGGGCGCTGCTGCACGGCAGCGTCGCCGTGTTCGTCGTCGCCGGGGTCGTCCTGCTCGTCGGCCACGCGTCGGTGCCGGCCATGGTCGTCGCCGCGGTGCTCTGGGGCGTCACGTTCGGCGGGGCCTCGGCCCAGCTGCAGGCGGCGCTCACCACCGTCGGCGGCGACAACGCCGACGTCGCGAACGCCTTCCTGCCGGTGGCGTTCAACGTGGCGATCTTCTTCGCGGGGATCGTCGGGGCGGCCCTGCTGGCCGTGGCGGACGGGCTCGTGCTGCCGGTGCTGATGATCGGGTTCGGGGTCGTGGCGTTGGCGCTGACGGTGTACGGGCGGCGGAACGCGTTCCCTGCGGCGCTCTGACCGGCTCGGCCCTGGGCATCCTCGATGCTCACCTCCTCAACGGCAAGGGGAAGAAAGTGCAGCAGATGCAACATCTCGAGCGGGGTTGAAAAAAAAGCAGACCCTTTTGTATGTTTGGGGCTTCAACGCACAGTTCAAGGGGGAATTGCATGAAGAAGCAGATGGTAGGCCTCAGTGTTGCGGCAGCAGTTTGCGTTTTGGGGACCACGTTGATGGGAGCGCCGGCGATCGCCGCCCCGGCGGGTGTGAGCCAGGTCGAACTCGAGAAGACGAAGTCGTCTCTCGCAGCTTCCGACATCGCTCCGGCGCAGCAGGCCGAGTTGTTGCAGAAAGTCACAGACGGCGAGCTGTGGGACGCCGCGTCTGGCAAGGCTGCGGTGTCGTCGACCACGAAGCAGCAGGGCGACTACAAGGTGACGAAGGACGTCTACGCAGACGGTTCCTACACCGAGATGGGCATTGAGCAGGGGCGCCAAGCTAGTCCCGCCGAACTGCAGGCCATGATCGCTCAGGCGAAGCCGTTCTTGGACGGAACCGCCAAGAGCAATGTCGTGCTGCCACCCAAGACGGGTGGAGTCTCCACTCAAGCCCAGGGCGTCAGCAACTGTGTCTTCGGTAACAATGGAGGCGTTCGCTACGCGCAGAGCTGCCACGTCTACTACCACGGTGTCACGTGGAGTAACAGTTTCAACGCGAATTACCAGATCACCCCGACGTCGTCCAAGTCGCAGCTCATCGCGAATTCCAACAAGGTCGTCACCGTGCTGGCCGTCTCGAATGAGATCGCGTTCTCACGAAACAACGGCCGCGACATCCGTCACCAGTTCAACCTGTCTGCCGGGGGATGGGGCAACACCCCGTTCTGGCTCGACCTGCGGACGACCACCGGTGGGGCATCCGTCGCCCGCGCCTAAAATAGAACGTAAGTTAGGAAGAAGGAGAACTTCATGTTCGGACTCGCGCCACTCGACCTTTTCTGGTCCGTAGTCCTCTTGGCTGGCTTGGTTCTCCTCGTCAGTGCCATCGTCTCCATCGTTCGCGACAAGGCGATGTCGGCACAGATGATGACCATCTGGCTCATCGTGGTCGTCGTGGCCCCCGTTGTCGGGCCACTGGTGTGGTTCGCCCTTCGGGGATCGCTTCACAAGAATGCGGCGAGGACCAGCTAACCCGCAGATGCGACCGGGGAGACCGCCATCCGTGCCCGGATGGCGGTCTCTCCTGTCTGCGGCACGGCATGCGACGCGACGCCCTGCTCTGTTGAACGGGCGCGCGTCGTGCCGACGTGACCACCGACGGCGGCGAAGGGGCTCCGCAGATCGTGCGGAGCCCCTTCGTCGAACCGGTGTCGTAGCGACGCTCAGCGCGGACTGATCTTCACCGTCGCCGCGACGGTCTTCGCGGTGAGCATGGGAGGCAGGTACGGGCTGCCGTGGTACTTCGCCTCGTACGCGGCGTCGACCAGGTCGTCGGCGACACCCGCAGCGGCCTCGAAGGTGACGTCGTGTTCGTCGCCCGCGGCGCGGATGCGTCCTGCGCCCTGCTTCATCGCGGCCCGGTACCACCGGGACGAGGTCCCGTTGTAGGCGCGGACGAAGAGCGCGTCGTCGACGACCACGGACCAGATCCAGGTGGGGGTGCCGTGGGTGACGCCGTCGTCCCGCAGAGGAGAGACGTGCAAGTCGTCGGTACCGCCGATGGCGGCCAGGGTGGCTGGGTCGAAGGTGGGCATCGTGAGACTCCTTCTGAGTTCGAGGGGAGGGGGAGGGGGAGGTGCGGGACCGTTCGTCCGCGGGGAGGAGGAGGCGCCCGCTCGCTCGACAGGCGCCTCCTCGGTCGTCACGGGCGGATGAGCACCTTGAGCGCCTCGCGGGAGTCCATCAGGCGGTAGCCCTCGGCGATCTCCGACAGGGGCAGTTCGCGGTCGAACACGCGGCCCGGGTCGATGGTGCCGTCGAGCACCTGCGGGATGGCGGCCTCGAGGTAGGCGCGCACCGTGGCAGGGCCACCGGTCAGGGTCGCGTTCTTGCCGAACAGCGAGGTGAAGCCGACCGGCGCCTCCTCGTATTGGGGCACGCCGACGCGGCTGATGGTGCCGCCGGGACGGACGATGCCGTAGGCCTGCTCGTAGGCGGGCATGTGACCGACGGCCTCGAGGACGACGTGCGAGCCCTCGCCGCCGGTGATCTCCATGACCTTCGCGACACCCTCGTCACCGCGTTCGGCGACGACGTGGGTGGCGCCGAACTCGCGACCGAGGTCGGTGCGGGCGGTGTGGCGGCCCATCAGGATGATCGTCTCGGCACCGAGCTGCTTCGAGGCGAGGACAGCGGAGAGACCGACGGCGCCGTCGCCGATCACGGTGACCGTCTTGCCCGGGCCGACCTGCCCCTGCACCGCGGCGTGGTAGCCCGTGAGGTAGACGTCGGACAGGGTCAACAGGCTCGGCATGAGTGCCTCGTCCGTGCCGGCAGGGACCTTGACGGCGGTGCCGTCGGCCTCGGGGACGATGAGCTTCTCGGCCTGGGTCGCCGAGGGCGCACCGTCGAAGAAGCCGCCGTGCACGCACGAGGTGGTGATGCCGTCGCGGCAGAACGGGCAGGTGCCGTCCGACCAGGCGAACGGCACGATGACGGTGTCGCCGACGACGAGGGTGCGGACGTCGTCACCGATCTCTTCGACGACGCCGATGGCCTCGTGGCCCATGCGGCGGCCCTCGGGGGTGTCGCCGAGGTCGTGGTACGGGTGCAGGTCCGAGCCGCAGACGCAGGCGTAGGTGACGCGGATCAAGGCCTCGGTGGGCTTCTGGATGACGGGGTCGGGGACGTCTTCGACGCGGACGTCGCCGGCGCCGTACATGACTGTTGCCTTCATGGTGTTCCTTTCAGGGGTGTCGAGTCGGGGTCGACGGTAGGCGGGGCGCCACGAGGCAGGGAGGCCCGCTCAGGGCCTCCCTGCCTCGGCACGGGTGGACGGCGGAGGCATCGGAACCGGTGCCGGTGCCGGTGCCAGCCGGGGTCAGCGGACGCGGGTCCAGGTGCCGTGCAGCTGGACGAACTCGCCGCCGATGACGGAGCTCGCCATGCAGGCGCCGTTCGTGTAGTCCTCGATGTGGGTGACGTGGTCGCCCGAGTCGGGCTCGGTCCAGCGGACGACGTGCAGGCCGTCGCGGACCTTCGTGGTGGTGTACTCCATCGTCTCGTGACGGCCCTCGATGGCACCGCCCGTGACGAGGAACGAGACCTGGGTCTCGGTGTCGAAGGTGATCTCGACGGTGAAGTGGCCGAGGGGCGTGTCGGGGCCGAGGTCGGCGAGCCAGGTCTGTCCGACGCTGGGGAGGGGTGCGGCGATGTCCATGGGATGTCCTTCTCTGGTGGTGGTGCTGGTGGGTCGGGGAGTGGGGATCGGGTGGGTCAGAACTCGAGGACCAGACGGCCGCGGAGGCCGCCCTGCTCGAGCCGGGCGTGGGCGGTCGAGGCGTCGGCCGCCGGGAGGGTGCCGGCGACACGGGTCGCGATCTCACCTCGGTCGGCCAGCCCCGCGAGGACGCTGATGACGTCGTGTCGGCGGTGGGACCGCATCACGTACGACGAGAAGACCCGGACGTCGCGACCGGGGGTGCTGTCGGTGGGGAGGTAGAACGCCGCCTGTCCTCCGTCGCGGACGGCACCGAAGACGGATTCGCCGACGATCGCCGGGTCGGCGAGGGCGTCGGCGCCACGGCCTCCGGTCAGGGCCAGGACTCCGGCGGCGAAGTCCTGGCCGCGGTCGATGACGTGGGTCGCCCCGAAGCCCCGGACGAGTTCCGCTTCCGCCTCGGATGCCGAGGCGATGACGGTGATGCCTCGGCGGGCGGCGAGCTCGACGAGGTAGCCGCCCACGGCTCCGGTGGCACCGGTCACGGCGAGGGCCGCTCCGGGACCGAGCGCGAGGTGCTCGAGCGTGATCTCGGCGGTCAGGGCGTTGGAGAGGAACGACGCACCCTCGACGAACGTGAGGTCGCCGGGCAGCCGGGTGACCGACTCCGCCGGGAGGACGACGTGTTCGCTGTAGCCTCCGTGGCTGCCCTCGGGGACCACGAACCCGATGACCGCGTCACCGAGCTGCAAGCCCTCGTCGGTGGCGAGGTCGTCGCCGAGCTCGTCGACGACGCCGGTGACGTCCGTTCCGGGGACGACCGGTTCGACGACGGCGCCGTCGTTGCCGGCGAAGCCGCCGGAACGGATGATCGTGTCGACCGGGTTCACGGCCGCGGCGCGGACGCGGATGCGGACCTCTCCGGGCCCTGCGTGGGGCTCGGGGACGTCCACGGGGTGGAGGACGCTCGGTCCTCCGAATTCGGTGAGGCCGATGGCCTTCATGGTGTCCTCCTGTCGCCGCCGGAAGGGGATCTTCCGGTGTCGTGAGATCACGTTGCCACTCCGACGCGACGCTCCACAGGGGAAGGAAAATGACCCCCCAACCCGCCTCGCTCTTCTTCATCGGCGGTCGATGCGTCGCCGTGGGGGTCTGGCAGGATCGGCGCATGGCAGCGGAACCGAAGTGGCGAGAGCTCGGCGACTTCCTCCGGGCTCGGCGTGCGGAACTGCGGCCCCACGACCTCGGTCTGACGGAGGACGAGCACCCCCGACGCGTGCCCGGCCTCCGCCGCGAGGAGGTCGCCCGGGCCGCCTCCATCAGCACGGATTACTACACGCGTCTCGAGCAGGGACGACTCCCGGCGTCGGCGCCCGTGCTCGACGATCTCGCTCGGGTCCTCCGACTCAGCCCGGATGAGCGGGCTTACCTGGCCGGACTGGCCGGGAAGGTCCTGCCCGACGACGCGCCTCCTGTGTCGGTGGGAGTCGCCCCCTTCGTCCTGAGGATGATCGACGACCTCGGCGCCACGCCGGTCTTCGTCATGGGCCCCCGGACCGAGGTCGTCGCGTGGAACGCCATGGCGGCGGCCCTCATCACCGACTTCTCGGCCGTCCCCGAGGGCGAGCGGTACTTCATCCGCCTGTTGTTCACCGATCCCGCCCTCCGCACCCTGTACTCGGACTGGCTCGGGGTGGTCGACCTCGCCCTCGCGCAGTTGCGGATGGACAGTGCCCGGGACCCGGAGGACCCGCGGCTCCAGGCCCTGATCGCCGAGCTCGTCGCCCTCGGCACCGAGTTCGCGGGGCTCTGGACGGCGCACGAGGTGGCGACGCGCGGCACGGGCACCAAGGTGTTGCGGCATCCCGTCGTGGGGGAGCTGACGCTCGACTGGGGAGCCCTCGATGCCGGAGGCGGCCACACGGCCATCGTCTGGACGGCGGAACCCGGATCGCCCTCGCAGGAGGGGCTGCGGCGTCTCGCCGACCTCGGAGCCGCTGGGCGACGCTCATGATCAGCGGTGAGCTTCGCGCGAGCTGATCGACCCGTCGACGGTCGTCCGGAGGCCCGGTCGTGACGACGCGACCACCGCAGGAGGCGCGGTGCCGGTTCGAACCGCACCGCGCCTCCTCGGCGTTCAGACGCCAGGGAGTCGCCGAGACCCCTGCTCGCGAGTGCGGGGCTCGGCGACTTCCCGGGGTCTCGGTCGGCATGGTCGCGACCCAGGGTGAGGTCGTGCCCTACGAATCGGACGCGACCGCACCCGCAGCGGCCCATGACACGTCGCCGGTCATGCGAGTGCGTCGACGACTCGACGGGTTTGCGTGTACGTGGCGTGCGGGTAGAGGGCGACGGCGGGGAGCGATCTGAGGCGGTCGGGAAGTAGTTCGGTGACGCCGGCGACGGTCGGCTGGAGGACCGCGGTGATCTGGAGGGCGAACTCCCGCAGGTGTCCTTCGGCAAGCCCCGCGTCAGCTTCGAGGCATCGGACGCTGTCTGCGGTGAAGGTGCCGAGTGTGTTCGCCCCGTCGACGGCGAGGGCGAGCTCGACGGTGTCGAAGACGGCGGGGTCGTGAGCGAGGACTTGCTCTCGTTGCTTGAACGCGAGAGCGCTGTTGAGGTCGTAGAAGGGGGCCAGCACGCTACGACCGGGCACATGGGTGAGGGAGAAGTT
This sequence comes from Frigoribacterium sp. ME-P-080, assembly GCF_030209595.1. NCBI lineage: Bacteria > Bacillati > Actinomycetota > Actinomycetes > Micrococcales > Microbacteriaceae > Frigoribacterium > Frigoribacterium sp. ME-P-080. Next base: position 47,699 of record NZ_JARVRR010000001.1, on the reverse strand, counting down.
CTTGGAGTGGCCGTCGTTGTGACCGATGATCCAGGAGAAGACGTGCAGCTTCGCGAACCGCTCCTTGGCGCTCTTGGCCTCGGCGGCGCCGAGGTTGCGGTCGAAGACGGCGAAGATGTCGCGGTAGCCAGGGCCGCCGTCGGACTCGTACTTCTGGACGTGCGAGGTCCCGGTGGCTTGCGCGAGGTCTTCTTGATGGAGTCGACCGATGGTGCCGTCGTCGTCGAAGCGGTCGAAGCGCTCCACGACGAGGACGTGCTCGCCGTCGAACTCGGCGATCACGGATGCGGCCGCGTCGATCCCGAGTAGGCGCGCGACCTGGAGGGTGATGTGTTCGGTGACATCGGACCCGGGCAGCGGTTGGATGCCCGGCTTGAAGATGTGTGTCGACGGCTGCCGCCCGGACGGCTCGAACCATTGGTCGTCGCGAAGGGCGAGCGCGAACTTCCCTTGGGCGCCGCCGAGTGAGAACCCTTCTTCGACGGCGCGGTGCTGCAGCCAGTCGGAGTCGTCGCGACGGATCTGCCGAATGCGGTCGCCGATCTCGTTCTCTCTGAGCGGCGTCAGGTTCTCCTCCTGCCTGGGTGATGTGCCCGCGGGGTAGAACTCGAGCGCGCCGGCGACATCGGCGCCGTAGACGGAGAGCAGGTCGAACGTGCTGTCGCTGGTCAGCTTCGCTCCCCGCGCCCAGCGGGAACGGACGTCGGCGCGGTCGGGCAGCAAGTTGTCGAGAAACCGCTTGGTGTGGTCGTTGCCGAAGGCGGTCGTGACGACGGGGAGCGTCACCGAGATGGGGACGGGTTCGTCAGCGCTGACGTACTCGGGCAGATAGCGCAGCTGCAGGTTCTCGCCTCGCCGGCTGATCGTGGCGACGTGAACCTCGTAGAGGTACACGTCGAGGGCGCGGATCACCTGGTGCCCCCTTCGGCATCCGGGCCGGTAGTCGTTAGGGCCTTTGTGGTGGAAGGTGCGCGGGCGTCCATTTCTCGTGGCGGACGGATGAGGACGGAGCCGGGGACGGCGAGACGCTCGGTCAGTTCGCGGGAGGCTTCGCGAACCGAGGCGAGTGTGGCGGCGTCGAGGTCGGCCCCGACCTGCCCGGGGAGGTCGGAGGCGGTGATCGTGAGCAGAAGAGAGGGGTCGATCTGGGGGAGCGGGCCGAGGAATGGCTTGCTGATGGCTTCGAGTGTGCCCGAGCCGATCAGTGTCGTGATGCGCTTGGTGAGGGCGTCGGCCGCGGCCTGGGCGGCACCCCTGGTGGCGTCTGTGGCGAGAGCAGCGGTGTCGCGGTCTGTCGCGGCGTTCAGGTGGATGCCGAGGTGATCGAGGATGAGCAGCACCGTGTCGAAAGACGTGCCGCCGTTGCCGCGTTCGAGCCGGGCGAGGGACTGACGGGTGATGCCGACCGCGTGGGCGACGTCATGTTGGGTCAGCGACTGCTGGACGCGGGCGTTCTTGATGAGGCGGGCGAGATCTGAGGGTGTCTGCAACTTCATGCCTGCAGCCCCGTCCTTGTTCCGCAAATAGCACTAGCGCTCATTGTCAAGAAATCCTAACACGGAGCCGATGTGGCATAAATCAGACATTGCGTCGATGTGCGGGGTTCAAGCACGCCGGATGTTTCAGAGCCGTGCGACCAGCTCTGACTTCTTCGCCGCGAATTCTTCATCCGTGAGGATGCCCGCATCTCTCAGGGAGGCGAGCTTGTGAAGCTGCTCTGCCACATCGGCCTGGGCCGCGGGTGCCGGGTCGACCTCGCCCAGCGACTGCGTCCTGGACGCGAACCGATCTCTCACGAGACCAGACACGAGGTCGAAAGTCTTGTCCGCGATGGTCGGTTGCGTTTGGTTGTCCACAGTCTTAGACGTGGTTTCTCGAGGTGCGTCAGGTATGCGCTGTGCGGAGAGAACGAGCTCGAGCTGAGTGAAGAGAGCATCCGGCAGCTTTACGAGCGACGTCTTGCCGTCGGCCCAGTCGATGCGAACCTGGTGATCCGGTCTCCTGTTGTCGAAAGCGGCCCCCACCGCCGCGGAGGCTGCTTTCCCGAATCGACCGGGTAGAGCGACGCCGGCCGCAGCTTTCCCCACCGCAGTCAAAGCGCTGTCTTGGGCTTCCACGGGCATCTCTTGCCACGCAGTGACGTTTTCAGTGGTCATCCGGCGCCCCTTGATTCCGGTTTGCACCACAAGGTCACTTCCGAACGTCGCGGTGGTGACCCCGGCGTCCAGAAATGCGCCGCCGATGACACGTCCGAATGAGCTCATGGCAAGACCATATTGCCGCTTGGCTAACTTCCACACCGGGTGAGCGATTTCGGAGGCTTGATGAACCTTGCCGGCAGCGTCAGCCAAGATCGGGCGAGCGTGCACCGTGGGCACACGGGCCGTCGCACCCGGCTCGATGGCGCCCATGACGTGCGGCACTCGCCGTGAGCATCCCTCGACCGACGGAGGCGCGCGCCACGATCTCGACGTAGCGTCGAGACATGGACGAGTCGACGAACCCACGCAGAGAGGCCCCCGCTGAGGCGAACTCGAACGCCGACGTCTCGCTCGGCGTTGTCTTCTTGGCCGTCGGGGTCACGCTGGTGGTCACGCTCGACACCCCATGGGCCGGACTGCCGATGCTCGGAGTCGGGCTGTTCTACTTCGTGAAGAGCCTGAGAGACCTGCGTAAGAGGCACGCCCGGCCCACCGAGACGCCCGACGCCTGAGCTATTCGGAAGAACCTTCGCCAAGGTCTTGGCGGTCGTGTCACGAGCTGTCCATAATCACGAAATGACGCAACCCCGCGACGTTTCCGCTTTCTTCGACGACAAGGGCCGCCCGACGCAGGCCTACTGGAACGATTTTTGGCTGCGGGCTGAACGCGTGTCGCTCGAGACGCTAGACGCATATCCCGACCGGTGTGCCATCGACGGTTGTGTAGGCCCGAACTTGCGCGCGGGGCACGCGTCTCCTGGCGACATCGAGTGGGGCCCGTTGAGTGTGCCGGTGTCGTTTCACTGCATCTTCCATGCCCAGCTCATGGGGCAGTATGGAGAGCCGCAGCGCCCCCGGTACTTGGACGGTCTGCCGCTCTGCTCCCACGACGAGCCATCACCCCCCTCTGACGAAGTCCTGCGATGCAGCGAGCCAGCTGTGGCCAATGGACTGTGCACGGTGCATGTTTCCGCCAACCGGTTTCCCTGGGGGTACGAAGACGTTCTCGATGCCGTGAAGGACGCTTGGCTACCCGACGAGCAGAAGCGCGGACCGGTGACCGACGACACACGACGCGTGCTCAGTGAAATCAAACGCATCGCCAAAGACGGGCCGCCACCGCCCGACTGGCCGATGTCACCGTGGGACGTCTTCGCCGGCTTCGGGGCCGCTATGTTCTTCCGTCACGCCGGACCAAGGCTCGAAGAACGCGCCAAGGCCGCATTCTGGATGTCGCCGTTCTCGATCGGCCGCACGCTCAACATTCCGGCTGATCAGGTCGAGGCACACATCGTGACACTGAAAGTCAAACGGCGGATCACGCCGGATGCGGACCTCGTTCTGCCGAAAGGTTTCGTCATGGTCGTCCAGGCCAAGGTCTTCACGGCGGACATCGTAAGGCGCATCCGCCGAGACCGACTGCGCAATCTGTTCCCCTCTAGGTACACAAAAATCGCGTACGGGCCGCCGCCACGCAAAGGAACCGAGATCTTCGAACCGATAGCGGACGGCCCGGGCTTGGTGGCCCGCGAATTCCGAGGAACGGCCTGGGAGCTCACATCCCGGGGTGAGGTTGATGTCCAGGCTTGGCACGAGACCTTGGCGCGTGAAGCTCGTCGGGTCAAAGAGGACAAGGTCGGACGCCGCGTCGGAGTCGCCGCGTTGCTCATAGGCTTCGCCTCGCTCGTCTCTGTCACATCCGACGCGCCAGCGGCCGTGAAGAACATCGGACGTGCGCTGGGACACATCGCCGCCTTGGTTCAGCAATCGCTCTGACATCGTTTCGCTCGTGGTCTGGGCCCAGGCTCGGCTGAGCTCGCCGCTCCTCACTGCTCCCGCAGCACCTTCGCCATCGGGCGGCCGCGCGCGACCTCGTCCACGAGCTTGTCGAGGCGGCGGATGTTCGCCGTCAGCTCGTCGTCGAGGGCCTCGATGCGGACGCCGCAGATGACACCCGTCACGAGCGAGGCCCGGGGGTTCAGGTCGGCGGCCGCGAAGAAGTCGCGGAACGTGGTGCCGTCGGCGACGTGCTGGTCGATCTCTCCCTGGCCGTAACCGGTCAGCCAGGTCACGACCTGGTCGACCTCGGCCTTCGTGTGGCCCTTGCGCTCGACCTTGGCCACGTACAGGGGATAGACCCTGGCGAACGGCATGTCGTCCAAGCGGCTCATGCCGGAATCGTACGCGGACCGGTCGACCGACACTGCGCCTCCTCGGCCGACCTAGGGTGAAGGCGTGCCCTACGAACCGGACGGGACCGCAGCGGCGGCCGACGACACCTCGCCCTTCGCGCATCGGCTCGCCGATCGCTTCCTCGACGACTACGTGCCCGGCCTCACGCTGGAGCACGGCTCGTACCGCGTCACGGCGGACGAGATCGTCGACTTCGGCCGCCGGTTCGATCCGCACGACATGCACGTCGACGCCGAACGGGCCGAGGCGACTCCCCTCGGCGGACTCGTGGCCAGCGGCTGGCACACCACCGCCATGATGATGCGCCTGATGGTGGAGTCCTACCTCAACCAGGGCGCCAGCGTCGCGTCACCCGGCGTCGACGAGTTGCGCTGGTCGGCTCCCGTCCACCCCGGGGACGTGCTCCGCGCCCGGTTCACCGTCGTCGACGCCCGCCCCTCGGCGTCGCGTCCCGACCGGGGAGTGGTCCGCACCCGCATCGAACTCCTCGACCAGCACGACCGGGCCGTGATGACGCAGGTCATGACGAACCTGATCCTGGCCCGCCCCCCCGCCGGCTGACCCGGCCTGCGACCAGCTGACCCCGCCCTGCCACCGGCCGACCCCGGCCTGCGACCAGCTGACCCCGGCACGGCCCGCGTCGAGCAGCCCGGTTCACCCGGCCCGGATCACCCGGCCCGGGTCTCCGGACGCTCGACGCCGGCGTCCTCGAGGGCGCCGAGGTAGCTCGTGAGCGCGTCGCGGTTGTGGGTGAGGAACTCGATCTTCTCGGTCATCCGGTCGCGCTCGGTCTCGAGCAGCTCGACGAGCCCCGGTTCGGCGTTCTCGACGACGATCGTCTGCGGCTGGCCGAGGCAGGGCAGGATGTCCGTCACGATGCGCGTGGGGATGCCCGCGTCGATCAGGCCGCGGATCTTGCCCACCCGGTCGACGAGGCGCTCGTCGTAGTCGCGGTAGCCGTTCGCCAGCCGGGTCGGGGTGATGAGGCCTTGCTCTTCGTAGTAGCGGAGCATCCGCGACGGGACGCCCGTCCTGGTCGACAGTTCACCGATGCGCACGAGTCCTCCTCCGACTTGACCTTCACACTAATGGCAACGTTCATGCTGGAGGCATGTCTGACGTACGAGAAGAAGAACGAGCACACCTGAGGATCGGGATCATCGGGGCCGGCTCCATCGGTTCCACCATCGCCCGCCGCCTCGCCCGCCACGGGCACGACGTCGCCATCGCCAACTCGCGCGGCCCCGAGACGATCGACGAGGCGGCCCTCCGCACCGGCGCCCGCGCCGTGGACGCCGCCGAGGTCGCCCGGGGCGTCGACGTCCTCATCGTCTCGGTGCCGATGAACCGCAACGCCGACATCGCCGAGTACGTCCGCTCGGCCCCCGAGGGCGCGGTCGTCGTCGACACGTCGAACTACTACCCGATGCGTGACGGCTCGATGCACGACTTCGAGCAGGGCGTCCCCGAGAGCGTCTGGCTGTCCGAGCTGTTCGGACGCCCGATCGCCAAGGCGTGGAACGCGATCATCTCGCAGTCGTTCGACGCGAAGGCCACCGAGCCCGGCGACCCCTCCCGCGTCGCCATCCCCGTGGCCGCCGACCGCGACGCCGACCGCGCCGTGGCCATGCAGCTCGTCGAGCAGACCGGGTTCGACGCCGTCGACGCCGGCGTCCTGGCCGAGTCCTGGCGCCAGCAGCCCGGCTCGCCCGTCTACTGCACCGACCGCACGCGCGCCGAGATGCCCGGGTGGCTCGCCGCCGCCGAGAAGGAGCGCGTCCCGCAGCGCCGCGACGTCGCGATGGAGGTCATCCGCGGCTACGTCGAGGCCGGCGGCACCGTCGACGGGCCGTTCCTCGTGGCGATCAACCGCGCCTGCTACAGCTGACGCGACCGAGCGCAGGAGGCGCGGTGCCGGTCGGGCCGGCACCGCGCCTCCTCGACGTCACCGGTCAGCGCGCGGCGAGCTGCGGGTAGAGCGCCTCGAGCGGCGCCGACAGGCCGGCCTTCACCTGGCGCGAGGTCTCGTCGGCGAGGACCTCGTGCTCGCCGGCCTCGAGGGCGTCGAGCACGTCGGCGACCAGGGTCGCCGGGTCGGTCTTCGCGTCCGTGACGCCCGCGGCCATCGCGGTGTCGACGTAGCCCACGTGCACGCCGACGACCTGCACGCCCGCGGGCTGCAGCTCGAGGCGCAGCGAGTTCGTGGCCGACCACAGCGCGGCCTTCGTCGCCGAGTAGATGCCCGCGACGGCGAACCACGACAGCGCCGAGTGGATGTCGACGATGGCCGTGCCGCCGCCGTGCGCCGAGAGGAGCGGCGCGTAGGCCCGGGCGAGGAACAGCGGCCCGAGGAAGTTGGTCTCGACGTTCGCGCGGATCTCGTCGTCGGTGTGGCTGAGGATGCCGGGCGTGGGGGTGCTCGCGCCGGCGTTGTTGACCAGCACGGTGACGTCGGGCGCGGCCTCGACGACGGCGGCGATCGAGGCCGGGTCGGTCACGTCGAGGGTGAGGGGCACGACGCGCTCGTCGTCCCAGGTGCGCGGGGTGCGGGCCGTGGCGTAGACCTTCGCGGCGCCGCGGGCGAGGGCGGCCTCGACGAAACGGGTGCCGATGCCCCCGTTCGCTCCGGTGACGAGGACGACGGAGCCGGTGATGTCGGTCATGGGTGTTCCTTCCGGGGTGGTGCGAGGATGAGGCGGCTCGAGACCGAGTCGCCATAGGTGACTCATGTCATAATTGAGTTCAGTCAGTTTCTATTCCGGGAGATCCGAATGACGTCGTCAGCCCTGCCGCTCGGCCGGCGCGAGCGCAACAAGCAGGAGAAGCTCGAGCGCATCACGCGGGCCGCGTCCGACCTGTTCAGCCGACACGGGGTCGACGAGGTGACGACGCAGCAGATCGCCGAGGCGGCCGACGTCGGCGCCGGCACGCTGTTCCTCTACGCCCGCACGAAGGGCGAGCTGCTGCTGCTCGCGCAGAACGCGGCCTACGCGCGCTCCCTCGACGAGGGGATCCGCGCCTCCTCGTCCGCCACGACCGCGCTCGACGCGGTCGTCGCCGTCCTCGAGCCGATCGTGCACTGCAACCGGGCCCAGGTCGAGAACGGCCGCACCTACTTGCGCGAGATGGCGTTCGGCGACGCGACGGAGCCGCACCACGCCGAGGCGCTCGCGATCGTGGCCCGGACCGAGGAGGCGGTGGCCGGGATCGTCGCACGCCTCACCTCGGCGACGCCCTCCGACGCGGCCGCGTTCGCGCACGTCGTGTCGGCGGTGATGATGCTCGCGATGTCGTCGGCGGTCGACGAGTCCGTGCCGGACGACGAGATCGTCGCGGGGGTGCGACGTCAGCTCGAGGTGATCCTGCCGCGCTGACGCGCCACGTCGGCCGTGATGCCCCGCCACGTCGGCCGTGTGCCGACCGTCACGGGAGGGTGACGATCGCCTTGCCGCGGATGCGGACCTTCCCGAGGCCGTCGAGCGCGGTCGCCGTCTCGGCGAACGGGTGCGTCGCGCCGACGACCGGTCGGATCGCGCCCGCGTCGACGAGGGCGGCGATCTCGGCCAACTGGCCGCCGTCGGCGCGCATGAAGAGGAACTCGTACGAGACACCGAGCTTCTTCGCCTGGGCACGCACCTTGCGGCTGAGGCCGGCGATCGCGAGGCGCACGACGGGGTTCAGCCCCGCGGCCTTGGCGAAGGCGGGAGTGGGCGGGCCCTGGATGCCGATGGCGATGCCGCCGGGGCGGAGCACCCGGAACGACTTCGCCAGGTTCTCGGCGCCCAGGCTGTCGAGGACGAGGTCGTAGCCGGACAGCTCCTGCTCGAAGTCCTGCGTGCGGTGGTCGACCACGACGTCGGCACCGAGCTCGCGCACGAAGTCGGCGTTCGACGAGGAGGCGGTGGTCGCGACGTGCGCGCCGAGGTGCTTCGCGAGCTGGATCGCGATCGAACCGACCCCACCGGCACCCGCGTGGACGAGGACCTTCTGACCGGGCTGCACGTCGCCGCGTTCGACGAGGGCCTGCCAGGCGGTCAGGGCGACGAGGGGGAGCGACGCGGCCTCGACGGTGCTGATCGAGGTCGGGGCGAGGGCGACGTCGGCCTCGTCGACGGCGATGCGCTCGGCGAAGGTGCCGATCCTGTGGTCGCGGGGGCGGGCGAAGACCTCGTCGCCGGGCTTCAGGCTGCGGACCGAGCCGCCGACCTCGATGACCGTCCCGGCGACGTCGTGGCCGAGGACGAGGGGCGTCCGGTACGGGAGGATCAGCGTGAACTCGCCCTCGCGGATCTTCGCGTCGAGGTGGTTCAGACCGGCGGCCTCGACCTTGACGAGGACGTCGTGGACGCCGACGGTGGGCTCGGGGACGTCGACTTCGTGCAGGGGCTGCTTGTAGGCGTCGAAGGCGAAGGCTCGCATGGGGGTGCTCCTGGGGGCTGTGGGTGTGGCTGGGGTGGTGGGATCGCTCGCGCGGCCCGCGACGTCCTCAGCGCGAGGGGTCTCGACTCAAGCATCCGAGTGTGCTCAATGCTGAGCGCACTCAACAATATTGTCAAGGGCGGACCTCGACTGTGGCCGACCCGTCACCGACCGTCGCCGCGCCTTCTCGGTCTGACCTTCGGCCCTCGGCACCCACGGCCCCGGCGGTGTTCAGTCCGCGTGCTCCGGCGGCCACACGATCGCGAAGTGCTCGAAGACGATCTCGTCCTGCTCGGACCACGTCACGCCACGAGCTCGACACGTGCGCTCCCAGTAGCGCCGATGCTCGTGCTGCCAGCTGTTCAGCGTGCGGTCGTCCTCACCCTCGGCGAAGGCGAAGGCAGCGTCGGCGGTGGAGAACCCGCCGATGCGCAACTGCAGGCTCCGGATGACGATCCGAGGAGCCCCCGTGCTGTCGCATGCGATCCAGTGCGACCCGACCCGCGGCAACGGATCGCCCCGATGCGCGAACTCCGACACCAGTTCGGCGGTCGCCCGCTTCCGACCGGACAGCACCGCCTCGAGCAGCTCGTCGGCGAGCCGCGCCGTGTCGCCGAAGTGCTCCACCGTGTAGTCGTCGTCGACCGCGTCCGTCGCCCGTCGGGACGCGCAGTAGGCAGTCCACATCGCGGTCGCCGCATAGCGGTCCGGCGGCGCGACGGAACGGGTGGCGGGTGCATCGCTCATGGGGACGATCGTGCCAGAGGGCCGGTGCCTTGGAGGCGCGGATGAGTTCCGAAGACGTGCCGACTTTGCTCACATGAGCAAAGTCGTGCGCGGATGTTGACCCTGTCCCACCGACCGACCTACCTTGTGGCAGGCCCAACGAGGGGCCGCACTCCAGGAGGAACGATGAAGTTCTCACGCATGATCCCCGTCGCCGCCGCTCTCGCCGCGACGACGCTGGCGCTCGCCGGTTGCTCCGTCCCGGGCGAGACCGGCGCGGCCGCCAAGACAGCGTCTGCCGACGAGGCGCTGACCATCGGTTTCAGCCAGGCGACGCAGCAGAGCCCGTTCTACGTGTCACTCAGCGATGCCGCCACGGCCCGCGCCGAGGAGAACGGCGACGAGCTGCTCCTCGTCGACGCGAACGGCGACGTCACCAAGCAGAACAACGACGTGCAGGACCTCATCACGCGCGGCGTCGACGTCCTGATCATCAACCCCGTCGACCCGAAGGGCGTCGCCCCGGCACTCGCCGCCGCCGACGCGGCAGGCATCCAGGTCGTCACCGTCGACCGCCCGGTCGAGAGCGGCGCCGTGTCGTTCGTCGGGCGCGACAACGAGGCCATGGGCAAGCTCGTCGGCGACGAGCTCGTGAAGACCCTCGGCGACTCGGGCGGCACCGTCGTCGAGATCCAGGGCGACGCCGGAGGCGCGGTGGCGGCGGCCAGGAGCGCCGGCTTCCACGACGCGGTCGACGCGGTGCCGAGCATCTCGGTCGTCGAGGGGCCCTACGCCAACTACGTCCGCAGCGAAGCCGTCACCGCCATGCAGGACCTGCTGCAGGCGAACTCCGACGTGAAGGCCGTCTACGCCCACAACGACGACATGGCCCTGGGTGCCCTACAGGTGCTCGACGAGAACGGACGCACCGACGTCAAGGTCTTCGGCGTCGACGGCCTGATGGAGGCGGTCGAGGCGATCGCCAACGGCGATCAGTACGTCGCGACGGCCGTGAACGATCCCGGGTCGCAGGGCGCGTCCGCCGTGGACACGGCCAGCGCCGTGGCCCGCGGGGAAAAGGTCGACGCGTTCGTCGACGCCGGCACCGGACTCATCAGCAAGGACAACGCGTCGACGTTCGTCGGCACCACCACATTCGCGGAGGCAAGCAAGTGACCACGAGCACCAGCACCGGCACCGGCACCGGCACCACCGATCGTCCGGGCGTCGACGGGGGCGAGATCCCCGAGACGATGACGGCCGCCGTCATGTACGCCCCCGGCGACATCCGCGTCGAGGAAGCCGCCGTCCAGCGCCCCGGCCCGGGCGAGGTCCTCCTCAAAGTGGCGGCCTGCGGCGTCTGCGGGTCGGACATCCCGCGCATGCTCCGCAACGGCGGTTACGTCATGCCCATCATCTGCGGTCACGAGTTCAGCGGCCACGTCGCCGAGCTCGGCGACGGCGTCACCGGTTTCGACCTCGGCGACCTCGTCTCGGTGCCGCCGCTCATCCCCTGCCGGCACTGCGACTTCTGCGTCCGCGGCGACTTCGGGCTCTGCGAGGACTACGACTACTTCGGCAGCCGCAGCAACGGCGCCTACGCCCAGTACGTCGTGTCACCCGTCGGCAACCTCCTCAAGATGCCGGCCGGCATCGACTCCCGAGCGGCGGCCATGCTCGACCCCGCGGCCATCGCGCTCCACGCACTCTGGAAGACCGGCCTCCGCACGGGACAGCGCGTCCTCGTGGTCGGCGCCGGGCCGATCGGCCTGTTCGGGGTGCAGTGGGCCAAGCTCGCCGGCGCCGGCGAGATCGTCACGATCGACCTCAGTGCCGAGAAGTCGGCGATGGCAATCGAGGCAGGCGCCACCCACGCGGTCAAGACCCACGACGAGGCCAAGGCCCTGGCCGGGCGGGGCTTCGACGTCGTCCTCGAGTCGGCCGGCGTCCCCGTGACCGTCGACATGGCCGCCGGGCTGGTCGGGCCGAAGGGCCACGCCGTCTTCATCGGCATCCCGCACGCCGAGGTCACCCTCTCGAAGGAGACCTTCAACACCTTCCTGCGCCAGGAGGTCACGCTCCACGGTTCGTGGAACAGCTTCTCGGCACCGTTCCCCGGTGACGAGTGGCGCACGGCCGCCGACAAGCTGGCGAGCGGCGAGCTCAAGTGGGAGTTCATGATCACCCACCAGCTGCCGCTGTCGGAGCTGCCCGACATGATGCAGGTGCTCGGTGCCCGCTCGGAGCACAGCTCCAAGGTGATCTTCATGCCGAACGGGGACTGACGTGGGCGTCCTCCTCAGCATCGACCTCGGCACCGAGGGCGCGCGGGTCGGCGCCTTCACCGACGACGGCACGTCGCTCGGCTCGGTCCACCGTCCGTACCGGACGTCGTTCCCCCGTCCCGGGTGGGCCGAGCAGGACCCGGAGGAGTGGTGGTCCGCCTTCGTCGACGCCGCCCGCACCCTGCTGGCGACGGACGCGTGCCGCGCCGCCGGTCCCGTCGTCGCCCTCGCGTCCGCGACCACCGCCTCCACGGTGGCCGTCGTCGACGAGGCCGGCACGCCCCTCCGTCCTGCGATCCTCTGGATGGACTCACGCGCCTCCGCCCAGTCCCGCCGCACCGCCGACTTCGCCACCGACCACGCCGTGCTGGCCTGGTCGGGCGGATCGGACGCCGCCGAGTGGCTCGTGCCGAAGGCGATGTGGCTGCACGAGAACGAGCCCGACACGTACGACCGTTCGTCGCGCATCGTCGAGGCGATCGACTACCTCACCTTCCGGCTCACGGGTCGCTGGGTCGGCTCGCAGATGAACGCCGTCTGCAAGTACAACTACGACCCGATCGCGCGACGCTTCCCGGTCGAGCTCTACGCCGCCCTCGGCATCGAGGGCCTCGCCGACAAGCTGCCGGACGAGGTCGTGCCGGTGGGCGCGGTCGCGGGCGAGCTGACTCGACGTGCGGCCGACGAGCTCGGCCTGGAGCCCGGCGCTCCGGTCGCCGTGGGCGGCATCGACGCCCACGTGTCGCTGCTCGCCTGCGGCGGCGACTGCGACGGCCTGGTGTCGCTCGTCTCGGGCACGTCGTCGGCGATCATCGCCGAGGTCGACGCCCCCGTCGACACGACCGAGGTGTGGGGCCCGTACCCCCAGGCCCTCCGCACGTCCAAGTGGCTCGTCGAGGGCGGACAGGTCACCAGCGGATCGGTGCTGAAGTGGGTCGGGGAGGGGATCATGGGCATCGCCCGCGACGACCTCCCCGGGCTCATCGCGGGTGCCACCGCCGTCGATCCCGAGGTACACGGACTGCGAGCCCTCGACTTCTTCATGGGCAACCGGACCCCTTACCGTGACGCCCGTCTGCGCGGCGCCGTCGTCGGCCTGACGCTCGGCACGACGCGGGAAGAGCTCTATCGCGCCGCCGTCGAAGCCGTCGCCTGCGGAACGCGAGGCGTCGTCGACTCGTTCGAGCGCGCCGGAGTCTCGTGCGAGCGCCTCGTCTTCTCCGGCGGCATCGAGAAGAACGCCCTGTGGCAGCAGGTCACCGTCGACGTGCTGGGCCGTGAGGCCGAGATCGTCGACGGCGACAACCTCACGCTCCGGGCGTGCGCCGTCATCGGCGCGGTCGGTGCCGGGCTGGTCGGCGACCTCGACGAAGGGGCCACCCTCTTCGCGCCCCGCACCCGGGTGCTGACGCCCGACGCGGCGCACCACGAGGTCTACCGCGAGACCTACGACGACTACATCGAACTCGTGGGCGCCCTCACCCCCGTCATGCACGCGACGGCGGCCCGTCAGGAGGCGCGTCGTACCGCCGCTGCGTCGCTTCCGTCGGACGCCCGCTCGCTCCTCGTGCCCGAGGCGGGCTCCGGCGCGGTGCTCCGATGAGCGCCGCCCTCGAGGCCGACCGGTCGGACCTGTTGCTCTCGGTCGCGCAGGCCTACTACGAGCGGGGCCGCACGCAGGAGGAGATCGGACGCGACCTGCACCTCACCCGGTGGAAGGTGGGGCGCCTGCTCGAGGAGGCGCGTGCCGAGGGCATCGTGCAGATCCGGGTCGTGCACCCGCAGGCCCGCAAGAGCGACCTGGAGCAGGAGCTCCGTACGCGGTTCGGGCTCGGGGCCTGCGTGGTCGTGCCGACCCCTGACGACGACGAGCACGGGCACGCGCACGTCGCGGTCGCCGCGGCCGGGTGGCTGCGGTCGCACGGCGACCGGCTCCGCACCCTCGGCGTGTCGTGGGGCAACACGATGGAGGGCGTCGCGGCGGTGCTGCCGCACGGTTGGACCCAGGGCATCGAGGTCATCCAGGTCAACGGCGGCATCAGCCGGTCCGTCCGACCCACGACGGCCGCCAACGTCGCCCAGAGCATCGCCCACAGCGGGGACGGTCGCGCGACACTGCTGCCCGTGCCCGCCATCGTCGAGCACGTCGCCACGCGGGACGCCCTGTACGGCGAGGCCTTCGTGGTCGAGGTGCTCGAAAGCGCCCGTGGAGCGGACGCCCTGCTGTTCTCGCTGGGAGCCCTCGGACCGCGCAGCGTGCTCGCGCAGAGCGGGGCCGTGACCGCCCAGGAACTGCTGCGCCTCCGCGGCGCCGGTGCTGTCGGCGACGTCCTCGGGCACTACGTGACGACTGACGGCGGCATCGCCGACGCCGACGTCGAGAGCCGCACCGTCGGGCTGACGCTCGACGACCTGCGCGCCCACCCCCAGAGCGTCGCGGTCGCCGCCGGCGCCGCCAAGTCCCGCATCATCGACGCCGCCCTCGTCAGCGGCCTCTGCTCCGTGCTCGTCACGGACGAGGCAGCCGCGCGGGCTGTACTGGAGCACTGACATGAACATCGCGAGACCGGTGGCCGAGGCCACCACGCACGCGCACGGCCTCGGGGCCGGCGATTCGGGCCCGACCCGCGCCTCCTCGTCCTCCGGGGACGACGGCGCGGCCGTGCCCGCGCTCGTCATGACCGGCATCGTCAAGTCGTTTCCCGGCACCCGGGCCTGCGACGGGGCGACCCTCGAGGTCGCCCCGGGAGAGGTGCACTGCCTGCTCGGCGAGAACGGCGCGGGGAAGAGCACGATGATGAAGATCTTGTCGGGTTCGTACCTGCCGGACGAGGGCACGATCACCGTGGCCGGCGAGGTCGTCTCGTTCTCGAACCCGCTCGACGGGGTGCGCGCCGGCATCGCGACCATCTACCAGGAACTCGACCTCGTCCCCGACCTGACGGTCGCGCAGAACCTGTTCCTCGGCCACGCGCCGACCCGCGGTCCGCTCGTCGATCACCGTCGACGCACCGAGCTCGCGGCCGAGGCGATCCGTCGTGTCGGGGGCACGTTCTCGCCGTCGGCCCTCGTCCGGTCGCTCTCGGTCTCGGAGCAGCAGCTGGCCGCCATCGCTCGCGCACTGACGAGCGACGCGCGGATCATCGTCATGGACGAGCCCTCCGCCACGCTCACCGAGCACGATCTCGAGGCCGTGTTCGACGTGATCCGCGAGCTCGTCGCCGAGGGGAGGTCCATCGTCTACATCTCGCATCGCCTCGACGAGGTCAAGGCGATCGGCGATCGCGCGACGGTGATGCGCGACGGCCGCACCGTGGCCACCTACGCCGTCGACGCCGTCAGCAAGCGCGACCTCGTCGACGCCATGATCGGCCGGGAGCTCGCCGAGTCGGAGAGCACGACGCGACCGCCGTTCACGGGCACCGGGCAACTGCTCGACATCGAGAGCGCGGTCATCCCCGGGGTGCTCGACGTGCGGGGCGTACGGGTGCGACCCGGCGAGATCGTCGGTCTCGCGGGGCTCGGCGGTGCCGGTCGAACGACCCTGCTCGCCTCGGTCTTCGGCGACTCGTCCGCGGCACTCGACATGACCTTCCGAGGTCGGCGGCACACGAAGATGTCGTCGCAGAGGGCAGTCGCCCTCGGCATCGGCCTGGTGCCCGAAGATCGCAAACGCCAGGGCTTGCTGCTCGAGCTGTCGATCCTGCGCAACGCCGGGCTTGCCGCGCTGAGGCCGTTCGGGCTCAACCCCGCCGCAGCCGCTCGCCGCGTCGCCGCCGGCCCCCTCGCGGGGCTCGGCGTGAAGTACGCGGACGTCGACCAAGCCGTCGGACAGCTCTCGGGCGGCAACCAGCAGAAGGTCGTGCTCGCCAAGTGGATGGCTCGCGGCATCGACCTCCTGCTGCTCGACGAACCGACCCGAGGACTCGACGTCGGGGCCAAGGCGGATCTCTTCGCCCAGGTGCGAGAACTCGCCGCGACCGGTGTCGGCGTCCTGATGGCCAGCAGCGAACTGTCCGAACTCACCGAGAACTGCGACCGCGTCTGGGTCCTCCACGAGGGCCGCAACGTCGCCGAATACGAACCCCACCAGACGCCTGCGGCCGAGATCGCCCGCGCCGTCGTGACAGGAAGCATCGACCATGACTGACAACGCCGTCATCACCAACACTCCTCGCGCCTCGGGACGCGGCGGCGGGGGAGCGTCGGGCCCCACCGGGCCTCGCAAACCACTCGTGCCGGGGAAGGCGACCGGTCGCCAGCAGCGACAGGCGCTCCTCGTGCGGTTCAACCTGTTGATCATCTTCGTCGCGCTCTTCGTGGTCGCGTCGTTGGTCGCACCCGAGTTCCTGTCCCAGCAGAACCTCTCGAACCTCCTGCAGCAGTCGAGCCTCGTCGGCATCGTCGCGATCGGCATGACCCTGGTCATCCTCACCGCCGGGATCGACCTCTCCGTCGGCAGCGTCGCGGCCCTCGCCGGCATGCTCGTGGCGATCTTCATCGGCGTGGGCGTCCCGTGGCCGATCGCCGTGCTGCTCGCCATCGGAGCGGGCGTCGTCAGCGGAGGTGTCGTCGGCAGCCTCAGTGCCTACCTCAAGCTGCCCGCCTTCATGGTGACCCTGGCGGCGCTGCAGAGCGTCCGGGGCGTCACCTACCTGACGACGAACGGCACCCCCACGACCTCGGAGATCCCGACCGGCCTGCGCTTCCTCGGAGCGGGCACCATCGCCGGGGTGCCCGTCGTCGGCGTCCTGTTCATCCTGGTCACGCTCGTCGTCGCCTTCGTGCTGAAGCGCACCACCTACGGCGAGTACGTCTACGCCGTCGGCAGCAACAAGGACGCCGCACGTCTCTCGGGGCTGCCCGTGAACCGCATCGTCACGAGCGTCTACGTCATCTCGGGCGGCCTCGCGGCCTTCGCGGGCGTGCTCCTCACCGGGCGTCTCACCATCGGTCAGCCGACCGCCAACCAGGGGCTCGAGCTGGACGCCATCGCGGCCGTCGTGCTCGGCGGCACGAGCCTCTTCGGTGGCAAGGGTGGCGTCGCAGGCACCTTCATCGCCGTGCTGTTGCTCTCCGTGCTGCGCAACCTCTTCAACCTGATGGGGTTGAGCTCGTTCTTCCAGATGGTGGTGACGGGGCTCATCCTCGTCGCGGCGCTCATCATGAACCACGTCCTCGACCAGCGCGGCAAGCGCGCCTGATCGCCCCTTCCTTCGTTCCGAGCCGTACACCCCGAGAGAGAAGCCACACATGACCGACGCCACCTCGACCGACGCCGCGCCCACGACCACCGAGGTCGCACGGCTGATCGACCACACCCTGCTCAAACCCGGGGCCACCCGTGGCGATGTCGACGCGCTGATCGCCGAAGCCATCGAGCTCGGCACGTACTCGGTGTGCGTCTCGCCGTCGATGCTGCCCCTCGTGCTGCCCGAGGGTGCCGACCTGAAGGTCGCCGTCGTCACCGGGTTCCCCAGCGGGAAGCACACGTCGGCCGTCAAAGCCGCCGAGGCATCGGAGGCGGTGCGAGCGGGCGCCGACGAGGTGGACATGGTCATCGACATCGGCGCCGCCAAGGCAGGCGACTTCGCTTCGGTGGAGGAGGACGTCGCCGCGGTCCGCGCAGCCGTCCCCACCCCGACCGTGCTCAAGGTCATCATCGAGTCGGCGGCGCTCACCGACGACGAGATCGTCGCGGTCTGCCGAGCGGCCGAGTCGGCCGGGGCGGACTTCGTCAAGACCTCGACCGGCTTCCACCCCGCTGGCGGAGCCACCGTTCATGCGGTGGAGCTCATGTCGAGCACCGTCGGTGGCCGGCTCGGTGTCAAGGCATCGGGCGGCGTCCGCACTCTCGCCGATGCCCGGGCGTTCGTCGCCGCGGGGGCCACGCGGCTCGGCGTGTCCGGCAGTCGCGCCCTGCTCGCCGACGCCGCTGCCGGCGGCACCGTCGCCGGGTACTGATCCGCCCAGGTCGTGAGCTGAGCGCGACCACGAGGCTCCGCGTCTCACCCACACCGCGCCTCCTGAGCTCTGCCGGGAGCGGCCCGTGGGGTCAGGCGCATGCTCAGCCTGCGGGCTGCCCCGGCCGGGGTGCTCAGTCCTCGGGGTGCAGGCTCTCGTCGGCGGCGGACGTCGTCCACGAGGTGAAGTGCACGGTGAGGTCGGCGCGCGAGGGGGCGCAGCAGAAGGGGCCGGCGCTCGCCGCGGCGTCCGGGGCGAGCGGGGCGACGCGGACCAGGCGCCAGGGCTCGGCGTCGACCCGGGCCCGGATGGTGAGCGCGTCTCCGGAGCGGCTCGCTCGGATCGTCACAGTGCGGCCGGTCCACTCGACCGGGGAGAGCGACCAGTCGGACTCGCCCCGCGTCACGACGGCGCCGAGGCTCTGCTCGCCGTCGCTGAGCTCGACCCCGGCCTTGACCCAGGTCTCGGGGTCGACCGAGACGAAGATCCCGGCCTGGTCGAACTGCGCCGAGAAGTCGAGGACGAACGACACCTCCATGGCGGTGCCCTGCTCGAACGGGGCGACCAGGGCGTGCTCGGTGTCGTGGACGAACCCGTACGACGTGAGGCGCCAGGCGTCGCTGCCCTCGGCTGCCGTGACGCGCAGGCCGTCGTCGGCGACGTCGACCGCGGTCGGCTCGGTGGTCCAGGTGCCGGTGGTCCAGGGGATGTCGGTCATGGGGGCCTCGTGCTCGGTGGTGGTCGGGGGGAGTGGCGGCGTTGACATCGGTGGTGCCGTCGGCGGGGGCGTCAGCGCTGGCGTCAGCGCTCGTGCGTCGGCGGGTCGCCGGCCTCGAGGGCGGCGTGCTGCCTCTCGACGCGCCGGGTCACGGCCATGGCCCGCAGCCCGACCACGATCGAGGCCGACCCGCTGAGGATCATCAGCACGCCCACGAGGTCACTGCCACCCCTCGTCAGCAGCGCGCCGCACACGACCACTCCGGCGGAGAGGAGGAGCTGCAGGGTCGTCCACGTCGTCGTCATCCCTCGACCCTACGAGCGTTCGGCCGCGAACGGCTCGGCCGCGCGACGGAGCGACCCGAGGAGGCGCGGTGCCGGATCGAATCGCACCGCGCCTCCTCGGCGACTTCCCGGGGTCTCGGCGCCTCAGTCGGCGTCCCGGCCGGCGTAGTCCTCGTCGGTGATGCGCTCGAGCCAGGTCGTGGTGGTCGCCGGGTCGTCGGCCGCCTCGAGGATGGCGACGTGCTCCATGAAGCTGCCCTCGGCGGCGGCGTGGAAGTGCTCCTCGCCGGGCGCGAGGTAGATCGTCTGGCCGGGGTGGACGTCGACGACCTTCCCGTCGCGGGTGCCGAACCGGGCGACGCCCTCGGTGACGTACAGGAACTGGCCCCGCGCGTGGTGGTGCCAGGCGGTCCGCGCGCCGGGCGCGAAGCGGACCGTCGCGACGGTGGTGCGCTGGTCGTCGGTCTGCGGGGTGACGATCGGGTCGAGCCACACCTGACCCGGGAACTGCTCGTCGGGGTTCAGGGTCGTGGGCTGCGGGGGCAGGATCTTCACGGGTTCCTCACTTCTCGTCGGTGTCGTCGTCTGCGTCGTCGGTGAAGAGCTCCTTGGCGACGCCCATGGCGGCCATCCCGCGGGGCCAGCCCGCGTAGAGCGTCACGTGGGTGATCGCCTCGACGAGCTCGTCCCGGGTGACGCCGTTCTCGACGGCGCGGCCGAGGTGGAACCGCAGCTGCTCGGTGTTGCCGCCGGCGGTGAGCACCGCGACGGTGACGAGGCTGCGGTCGCGCGCGGACAGTTCGGGGCGGTTCCAGACGTCGGCGAAGAGGACGTCGTCGGTGAGTTCGGCGAGCTTGGGGGCGAAGTCGCCGAAGAGGGTGCGCCCTCCGCCGACCTGGACGGGCTGATCTGACATAGGTGCGCTCCTGGGGGTGGGTGTCGAGGTCGGGCCGGGACGTCCGGTGCCGGACGCCGACTCCGGGCGGCGGCGGGATGCATGCCGGGCCGGGCCGGGTCGCTCTCGACGCTAGGCCGGCGCGGGCGGGGCAGGGAGGCCCCGCCAGGGTCCCTCAGCCCGACACGCCCCGCCCCGGCGGGAGCCGGGCGCCGACGTCGCACCGCCGACTGGACGTCGCACCGCGCACGTGGGCGGTGCGACGTTCAGTGGGCGGTGCGACGCGGGGCAGCGACGCGGGGCAGCGACGCGGGGCAGCGACGCGGGGCAGCGACGCGAGGGGGTACTGCTGGGACAGGGGGCGGCGGGACCCGACGGGCACCGCGCCTCCTTGGTTGTCTGGAGTGCGGCGCGTCAGCGACCGCGACGCACGAGAGAGAAGAGAACACATGTCGACCTGGTTGATCACCGGCTGCTCCACGGGGTTGGGGCGAGCCTTCGCCGAGGAGGCGCTGGCCCGCGGACACGACGTCGTCGTCACCGCGCGCGACGCCTCGGCCGTGCAGGACATCGCCGACGCCCACCCCGACCACGCCGTCGCCACCGCCCTGGACGTCACCGACCCCGACCAGGTGACCGCGGCCGTCCACCTCGCCACCGAGCGGTTCGGCGGCGTCGACGTCCTCGTCAACAACGCCGGCTACGGCTACCGCTCCGCCGTCGAGGAGGGCGACGACGCCGACGTGGCGCGCCTGTTCGACACGCACTTCCACGGCAGCGTCCGCACCGTCAAGGCCGTCCTGCCCGGCATGCGCGCCCGCCGCAGCGGCACGATCGTCAACCTGTCGTCGATCGGCGCCCGCCGCACGGGCCCCGGCTCGGGCTACTACGGCGCCGTCAAGGCCGCGATCGAGCAGATGACCATGGCCCTGCGCACCGAACTCGCCCCGCTCGGCATCACGGCGACGGTCGTCGAACCGGGCTCGTTCCGCACCGATTTCTCGGGGCGCTCGCTCACGCAGTCCGCCACGCCCATCGCCGACTACGCCGAGACCGCCGGTCGTCGCCGCATCGAGGCCGACACCTCGGACGGCACCCAGCCCGGCGACCCCGCCGCCGGTGCCCGCCTGCTCGTCGACGCGGTCGACTCGGGCGCGGCCCCGTACCTGCTGCTGCTCGGCTCGGACGCCGTCGAGATCGTCACGGGCGCACTCGACGACCTCCGCCGCGACGTCGACGCGTGGGCGGAGCGCAGTCGCGCCACCGACTTCGACGCCTGAGCCGGACGCCTCACCTGCAGGAGGTGCGGTGTCGGTTCAGACGACCCCGCTCCTCCTGCAGGCCGTCACCTCCGGAGTGCCCGCGACCCCCCGCGGTCACCCCGGCCCGACCGGTGACGCCCCTGCCACGACGACCCGACGGCGCCTCGTCGCCCGGGCCGGCCCACGCCGGTGACGTCGGCTGCCGGCGACGAGGTGACGCGATCGGCTGACGCGTGGCTTCGAGGTCACGCTAGTCCAGTTGGTACTAGTCATCAATGGACGGGACGAAAAAGGTGCCCCGCTCTACGGGGCCCTGAGGGCACCGATCTCGCCGTCGCGCGAGTAGTCCTCGACCCAGGCCCGCTCGCTGCGCAGCTGGTCGAGCAGGTGCCGGAACATGGCCACCGACTGGACGGGGAAGCGCGTCGCGTCGTCGTCGCTGGCGTCGAGGTAGGCCTGGGCCGTCGCCATGCGCTCGTCGAGGGCCTGGAGGCGCGTGGCGAAGATCGTCGCCCGCGTCGCCTCGTCGACCAGGTCCAGCAGCGCGAACCGGACGTAGAACTCCTCGTCGTCGCCGGCGCGGGAGACGGGGAAGTCGGCGACCCGCCCGATCAGCAGGTCGCGGCCCGCGTCGGTGAGCGAGAACACCTGGCGGTTAGGGCGACCCGTGGTCTCCACGGTGCGACGGTCGAGCGCGCCCCGGTCGTGCAGGCGCTTCAGCGTCGTGTAGACGGCGTTGTTGTTGACCACGCCGAGGCCCGGGCGCCGCACGTTCCGCTTGATGTCGTACCCGTGCTGCGGGCCGGCGAGCAGGTTGCTCAGGATGAGGATCTCGGTGACCATCCCCACATCATGGGGGGTCGCGGCCGGGTCGACGCGACCGCGGCGCGACCGGCCCTGCCGCGGCGCCACCACACGCGGGAGGCGCGGTGCCGGTCGGACCGGCACCGCGCCTCCTGGGGGCCCCGACGTCAGTCGGTCGGCGGCGTGTAGAACTGCAGGTCGTTGCCCTCGGAGTCCTTGAAGGGCAGGATGCGGCCCCACGGGTGCTCGCTGATCGTGCCCGTCACGTCGGCGCCGCGCGCCTGCAGGTCGGCCAGGGCGTCCTCGAGGCTGCCGTCGGGCTGGAACGTGATGACCGCCCCGCCCTCGCTCGACGCCGCGGCCTCTTCTCGACCGTTGAGGCCGATCATCAGGCCGTTGGCGTCGATCTCGGTCCAGTCGTCGCTCTCGTCCTTCACCGTGAGGCCGAGCGCGTCACGGTAGAACGCCGTCGCCCGCCCCATGTCCGTCACGGGCACCCATACCGTTGCCACTCCGCTTGCCATGTCGACTCCTTCGTCCGGCACCGGACCACCCGGTGCTGCGTCTGGCTCCTTGCTACGCCGCGCACCGTGCGAGCCGAGCCGCGAGTCAGGGCACTTTCCCACCCGGAAGCGTGTCTCACGGTGCCCGGTGCCCGAGCGGACCACCCGCAGGAGGCGCGGTGCCGGACGGACGCGCACCCCGCCTCCTGCGGGCCGTCGCGTCGGGGGCCCTGCCAGGGCCTCCCACGATCGGCGCGGGGGCGTAGCGTCGAGGACGAGGAGCCCGTCGTCGAGCACCGCGTTCCGACCCGCCCCTCGTCCCCGTACCGAATCCACCCCCAGGAGACCCATGCGCACCGTCAACGCCTACGCGGCACCGTCCGCCACCGAGCCCCTCGTCAAGACGACCATCGAGCGCCGCGACGTCGGCCCGAAGGACGTCATGATCGACATCGCCTACGCCGGCATCTGCCACAGCGACATCCACACCGTCCGCGGCGAGTGGGGCGAGATCCAGTACCCGCAGGTCGTGGGCCACGAGATCGTCGGCACCGTCTCGGAGGTCGGCTCCGAGGTCACCAAGCACAAGGTCGGCGACCGCGTCGGCGTCGGCTGCATGGTCAACTCGTGCGGCGAGTGCGAGTACTGCAAGCGCGGCGACGAGCAGTACTGCGCCAAGGGCAACGTCGGCACCTACACGGGCGTCGACCCGGCCGACGGCAGCATCACCCAGGGCGGCTACTCGCAGGCCGTCGTCGTCACCGAGGACTTCGTGCTGCGCGTGCCCGAGTCGCTCGACTACGACAAGGTCGCGCCGCTGCTCTGCGCCGGCATCACGCTGTACTCGCCGCTGCACCACTGGGGCGTCACCGAGGGCACCAAGGTCGCCATCGTCGGCATGGGCGGCCTCGGCCACATGGGCGTCAAGATCGCCGCCGCACTCGGCGCCGACGTCACCGTGCTGTCGCAGACCACCTCGAAGAAGGAGGACTCGCTGCGTTTCGGCGCCAAGGCGCACTACGCGACCAGCGACGAGCAGACCTTCACCGACCTGGCGAACTCGTTCGACCTGATCATCAACACCGTGTCGGCGAAGGTCGACATGGGCGCCTACCTCGGCCTGCTCGCCGTCGACGGCACGCTCGTCAACGTCGGCGCCCCGTCCGAGCCGCTCGAGGTGCCCGCGTTCGCGCTCATCCCCGCGCGTCGCAGCTGGGCCGGTTCGGCCATCGGCGGCATCCGCGAGACCCAGGAGATGCTCGACTTCTGCGCCGAGCACGGCATCGTGCCCGAGACCGAGCTGATCGACGCCGACCAGATCAACGAGGCCTACGAGCGCGTCCTGAAGTCCGACGTGCGCTACCGCTTCGTGATCGACGCGGCGACCTTCGCCTGATCCGAGCCGTTCCGCCGGACGCCCCCGCACCGAGTGTGCGGGGGCGTTCGTCGTCCCCGGGGTGGGCCGTGGGCGCACCGCACCGCACCGCACCGCACCGCGTTTCGTGCACTGCACCCCGACTAGACGCGGTGCAGTGCACGAAACGCGGTGCAGTGCGTGAGCCGGGTTGCGGTTCGCCGGACCGCATCGCTCGACGCGCCATGCGTGAGTTCCTGCGCCGATGAACCCGGTCCCGAACGATGCACCCGGAAGCTTCTGGGTGCATCGTTCGGAACCGGGTGTCTCGAGGCAGGCGTCGGCGGCTCAGCCCTTCCGCTGCGCCCGGTACGCCGTCGGTGAGACCCCGTGGACGGCCTTGAACTGGCGGGCGAAGTAGAAGGGGTCGACGTAGCCGACGCGCTCGGACACGAGGCCGACCGGCGAGTCGGTCGTGTCCAGCAGCTCGCGGGCCCGCGCCATGCGCAACTGGGTCTGGTACCGCAGCGGCGTCACGCCGGTCTCGCGGCGGAAGCGGGTGGCGAAGTGCGAGGGGCTCAGCCGGGCCATCGCGGCGAGCTCGTCGACCGAGACGCGCTCGGTGACGTGCTGACGCAGGTACTCCTGGGCCTGACCTACCGCGGACACCCGTGGTGCCCCGGCCGTCCGCTCGGACGACACGAGCGCCATGAGGTGCCACGCGGCTCCCGAGGCGGCCAGGGCGCTGGCGAAGGTCTGGTCGCGCTCCATGGCCTGGACGACCTCCTCGACCAGGGCCACGATGCGATAGACGTCCGACAGCTCGCGCACCGGGGCGCCGGCCCGCACCCCCGCGACCCGGAGGAACTCGGCGAGGTCGTGCCCGGCCACGTGCAGCCACCAAAGGGTCCAGGGGGTGGCGTCGTCGGCACCGTAGGCGTGCGCGACGCCCGGAGGCACGATCACGACCTGCCCCGACCGCACGGGGTGCCGCACCCCGGCGACCTCGCACCAGCCCGAGCCCCGGGTGCAGACCAGCACCACGCACTGGTCGACGCCGTCGGGCCGGGTCATGCCGTGCGCCCGGGCCCGGGGGAAGTAGCCCGCGTCGGTGACGACGAGGTGGGACGTGCCCGGCCGCGAGAGGGCGGCCCGCACCCGGGGTCGGGGCATGACGAGCAGGCGTTGACCGGGGAAGCCGTCCTCGAGGAGCATGTGGACGAGTCTGGTCCGCCGCAGTGGTTTCGTCCAGGCAGTCGGCAGGATCGGTCGTTCCGACGGGCTCGGGGCCTCCGTACGCTCGGACCATGCTCACCGCCGAGTCGAAGATGGCTCTTCCCCCCGTGCCCACTGATCAGGCCGACGCCGGAGTCGCCGTCTGGTCGGAACCCCTCGTCCTCGACACCTACCTGCCGGGCGAGCCCGACCGGTACCCCGCCTTCCTCGACGCCCGCGTCTACCAGGGATCGTCCGGGCGGGTCTTCCCGCTGCCGTTCCACGAGCGCATCTCCGCCGAGAAGCGGCCGCACGAGTGGCAGGCCGTCCACCTCGAGAACCGCTGGCTGCGCCTGGTGATCCTGCCCCAGCTCGGAGGACGGCTGCACGTCGCGTACGACAAGACCGCCGACTACGACGTCTTCTACCGCAACAACGTCATCAAGCCGGCCCTGGTCGGCCTGGCCGGTCCGTGGATCTCGGGCGGCGTCGAGTTCAACTGGCCCCAGCACCACCGCCCCGCGACCTTCCTGCCGACCGACGTGTCGATCGAGCGAGAGGCCGACGGGTCGGTGACGGTGTGGTGCTCCGACCACGACCCCTTCGCCCGGATGAAGGGCATGCACGGCATCCGGCTGCGCCCCGACTCGTCGCTCATCGAGGCCAGGGTGCGCCTCTTCAACCGCAGCGACGAGACGCAGACCTTCCTCTGGTGGGCCAACGTCGCCGCCGCCGTGGGCGACGACTACCAGTCGTTCTTCCCGACCGACGTGCGGCACGTGGCCGACCACGCCAAACGGGCCGTCGTGACCTTCCCCCGGGTCGAGGGCGACTACTACGGCGTCGACTACCCGGCCCGCGTCGACGACGAGCACCCCGACGCCGACCGCCTCGACTGGTACCGCAACATCCCCGTGCCGACCTCGTACATGGTGACCCACACCGACGACGACTTCTTCGGCGGCTACGACCACGGGCGGCGCGCGGGCTTCGTGCACTGGGCCGACCGGGCCATCTCGCCCGGCAAGAAGCAGTGGACCTGGGGTGACGCCCCCTTCGGCCACGCCTGGGACGCGAACCTCACCGACTCCGACGGCCCCTACGTCGAGCTCATGGCCGGCGTCTACACCGACAACCAGCCCGACTTCTCGTTCCTCACCCCGGGCGAGACGAAGACCTTCAGCCAGTTCTGGTACCCGATCACCGAGATCGGCCCCGCCCACCAGGCGACCCGTGACGCGGCCCTGCGCGTCGAGCAGCTCGACGCCCCCGCCGGGGCCGGGAGCGTCCTGCGCATCGGTCTCGCCGTCACGGCCGTCCACCCGCGGGCCGAGGTCGTCGTCCGCACCGTCGACGGCACCGTCCTCGACTCGGTCACGGTCGACGTCGAACCCGGCCTGCCGTCGGTGCTCGACCGGTCCCTGCCGGCGGGCGTCCTCCTCTCCGACGTCGTCGTGGAGGCGCGCTCCGCCGGACGCACGCTCGTCACGGTGCTCGGCGCCACGGTCCGGGCGAGCCTCGACGCGGTGGCCGCCGCCGGCACCCCGGAGCCCGGCGCCCCCGAGATCGCCGCCCCCGAGGCCGCCGTCGCCCCGCCCGCCCCCGCCGACGTCGAGACCGTCGAGGAGCTCTTCCTCATCGGCCAGTACCTGCGGCAGTACCGTCACGCGACCCGCTCGCCCGAGCCCTACTGGCGTGAGGCGCTCCGCCGCGACCCGGGCGACGTGCGGAGCAACGTCGCCCTGGCGACCCTCCTCCACGCCGCGGCCCGCTACGACGAAGCCCTCGCGCTCCTCCGTGTCGCGGTGGGCCGTCAGTCGGCCTGGGCGCCGAACCCGGCCGACGGCGAGGCCCTCTATCGTCTCGGCCTCACGCTCCTGCGCCTCGGGCGCACCCCCGAGGCGAAGGAGGCGCTGGAGAAGTCCGCCTGGAACGCCGCCTGGGTGGCTCCCGCGTCGCTGGCCCTGGCCCGGCTCGCCGGTCCGGCCGACCCCGTCCGGGCCGAGGCCCTGCTGCGCACGGCCCTGTCGCACGGCACCGACAACCTGCAGGTGCGCGACCTGCTCGCGCTGACCCTGCGCGGCCTCGGCCGACACGACGAGGCGGACCGGCTGCTCGCCGAGACCCTCGAGCTCGACCCGCTCGACCAGTGGGCGCGACACCTCGCGGGCCGACGCCTCACGGACGACGCCCCGACGCTGCTCGACGTCGCGCTCGAGTACGGCTCGTCCGGGCACGTCGACGAGGCGCTCCGCGTCCTCGACCTCGCCCAGGGGGCCGTCGCCTCCACCGCGCTCGGGCAGGTGGCCGTCGGTCCGCTGCTCGCCTACCACCGCGCCTCCTCGTTGGCGAGGACCGGCCGCGTCGACGAGGCGCGCCGGGCACTCGCCACGGTCCACGCCCTCGACGCGACCAACTGCCTGCCCTCGCGCCTCGACGACGTCGCCGCCCTGCTCGACGCGGTCGCCCTCGAGCCGGCCGACGGCCTCGCCTGGTCGCTGCTGGGCAGCTGGTGGTACGACCGGGGCCGCGGGCAGGACGCCGTCGACGCGTGGCGACGGGCCGCCGCGACCGACCTGGACGACGCGCAGGCCGCCGTCGTGCAGCGGAACCTCGGCGTGGCCGCCTACAACGTGCTGGCCGACCCCGACCTCGCGGCACGTCACTACGACGACGCGCTGCGCGTCCGTCCCGACGACTCCCGGCTGCTCTTCGAGTCCGACGAGTTGGCCGGGCGGCTGGGGGCGTCCGCCGACGACCGGCTGGCCCAGCTCGAGTCACGGATCGACCTCGTCGCCGAGCGGGACGACCTCTGCGTGGTGCGCGCCCGACTGCTCACCGAGGTGGGACGCCCGGACGACGCGCTCGCCGTGCTCACCTCGCGCAGCTTCCAGCCCTGGGAGGGCGGCGAGGGCCAGGTGCTCGGCGCCTGGGACGACGCGTGCCTCGCCGTGTCCCGTCGGGCGCTGGCCGAGGGCGACGCCGACCGGGCGCGATCCGCCGTCGAGGCCGCCCTCACGCCACCCGCCACTCTCGGCGAGGCACGGCACCCGCTCGCCACCACGGCCGAGCTGCACCTGGCCCTCGGCGACGCGTTCGCCGCGGCGGGAGACGTCGACGCCGCCCGGGCCGCCTGGTCCGCGGCCTCCCGGTCGACCGGCGACTTCGCGGGCATGGCCACGCAGGCCTTCACCGAGCGCAGCGCGGCCACCGTCCGTGCCCTCTCCCGTCTGGGCGAGGTCGAGCGGGCGGCCGACCTCCTGGGGGACTTCGACTCGTACGTGGACGAGCTCTCGCGCACACCGGGCGAGGTCGACTACTTCGCCACCTCGCTACCGTCGATGCTGCTCTTCCACGACGACCCGCAGGACGTGCGCGACGCCGAGGTGGCGACCCTGCGCCGCGTCGTCGCCGCCCTCTCGGCCGAGCTCGGGGTCACGACCGACCCGACCCGCGCCTCCTCCGACCCGACCGCACCCGTGGTCACGCCCGGCGACGACGCCGTGCGCCCCTAGAAAGGAACCCCGACCCATGTCACCCATCACCAGGACCCGACGGCGCGTCCTCGCCGTGGCCGCCGCGCTCGCCGCGTCGGTCGCGCTCGCGGGCTGCTCCATCCCCAGCGCCGACGGAGGCGACGGCGGCACCGAGCGCATCGGCGCCCTCTACCTCGACTCCCAGGGCTTCTACGGCGGCGTCAAGAAGGGCGTCCAGGACGCCGCGGACGCCGACTCGAAGAACGTCGACT
Source organism: Frigoribacterium sp. ME-P-080 (assembly GCF_030209595.1). Taxonomy (NCBI): domain Bacteria; kingdom Bacillati; phylum Actinomycetota; class Actinomycetes; order Micrococcales; family Microbacteriaceae; genus Frigoribacterium; species Frigoribacterium sp. ME-P-080. Next base: position 19,128 of record NZ_JARVRR010000001.1, on the reverse strand, counting down.
TCCTCGAGTCCACCTCGGCGGGCGACGTGTCGAAGGAGAGCTCGTTCATGAACACGCTCACCTCGTCCGCCGTCAGCGCCATCATCCTGTCCGCGGTCTCGACCGACGGCAGCGTCCCCGCGGTCCGGCAGGCCAGCGAGGCCGGCATCCCGGTCATCTGCTACAACACCTGCGTCAGCGACGACGCCGTCGACCAGTACGTCACGGCGTGGGTGCTCGGCGACCCGCTGAAGTTCGGCGGCGACCTCGGGAAGCAGGCCGCGGCCTACTTCACCGAGGCCGGCATCACGGCGCCCAGGATGGGCGTCATCAACTGCGAGCAGTACGAGGTCTGCCAGCAGCGCTACAAGGGCTTCTCCGAGGCACTGACCGCGGCCCTGCCCGGCACCGTGTTCGTCGCCAACCAGGAGGGCGCCGAGGTCGACACCGCCGTCTCGACCGCCGAGCAGATGCTCAGCGCGAACCCCGACCTCGACGGTCTCTACGGTGAGGCGGGCGGCGCGACCGTCGGCGCCTACAAGGCCGTGCAGACCCGAGGGCTCGTCGGTCAGGTCGCCGTCTTCGGTTCGGACATGACGAGCGACATCGCCGCCGAGCTCGCCGACGGTTCGGTGCTCAAGGCCGTCGTCGACATCAGCGGCATCGAGGCGGGCAAGCTCGCCTTCGCCGCGGCCCAGGACGCCATCGACGGCAAGACGCCCGACGAGAAGGTCGTGGCCGCACCGATCGACCTGTACCTGCCGGCCGACGCCGCCGGGTGGACCGAGACCCACCCCGACGGCCTCCCCTGATCGGCGCCGGGGGCCCCGGCACGACGCCGGGCCCCCGCCGCCCCTCACCCCGTCCCCTCGATCCCAGGAGGATCCCCTTGTCAGAGTCGACAGCTCCCACCCCGGACGCGCCGCTCGATCCCGCCCGTGACCGCGGCGCCCCCATCGCCGAGGCCCGCGGCGTCAGCCAGGTCTACCCCGGCGTCACCGCGCTCGACGGCGTCGACTTCGCCGTGCACGCCGGCGAGGTGCGGGCGCTGCTCGGCCAGAACGGTGCCGGCAAGTCCACGCTGATCCGGCTGCTGAGCGGGGTCGAGACCCCCACGACCGGCGAGGTCCTGCTCGGTGGCGTGCCGCTCGGCGCCGGCGGCGTGACCGCGGCCGCCGCCGCAGGCGTCGCCACGTGCTATCAGGAGCTCAGCCTCGTGCCCGGCGTGACCGTGGCCGAGAACCTGGCCATGGGCCGGTGGCCGCGCGGCCGCTTCGGCATCGACACCCGGGCCATGGTCGAGCGGGCCCGGGCCACCTTCGAGCGCCTCGGCGCCGACATCGACGTTCACGCCGAGGTCGCCGGGCTGACCCTCGCGCAACAGCAGATCGTCGAGATCGGCCGGGCGTTGCAGGACGACCCGCGCCTCCTCATCCTCGACGAGCCCACCAGCGCGCTCGCCGCCGCCGAGGTCGACCTCGTGCTCGACACGGTCAAGCGCCTCGCGGCGCAGGGCGTCGCCGTGCTCTACGTCAGCCACCGCATGGACGAGATCCGGCAGATCGCCGACACGGCCACGGTGATGCGCAACGGGAAGGTCGTCGAGACGGTGTCGATCGCCGGCAGCGACACCGCCCACATCATCGAGCTGATGATCGGCGCCGACCCCGGGGAGCGCGCCGTCGCGACGCGCCCCGTCACGAGCGGCGAGGTGCTGCTCGCCGTCACCGACCTCGCGGTCTCCCCGAAGCTCTCGGGTGTCACCTTCGAGGGTCGGGCCGGCGAGGTGCTGGGCATCGCCGGCCTGCTGGGCTCGGGACGCACCGAGCTGCTCCAGGCGATCGCGGGGTTCCGTCCGGCGACCGGGGGCACGATCGCGATCGCGGGCTCCGTCGTCGACCGGCCCAGCGCCTCCCGCATGCTCGCGCTCGGGGTCGGCATGACGCCCGAGGACCGCAAGGGCCGCGGCGTGATCCCCGGCCTCGGCATCGACGAGAACATCGTCATGAGCGACTTCGGCCGGGTGACCCGAGGAGGCGCGCTGTCGTCGGGTGCGATCGCGACGGCCACGAAGGCGCTCGCCGAGCGCCTGAACATCAAGGCGCACGACCTGGGCCGGCCGATCGGCACGCTCAGCGGCGGCAACCAGCAGAAGGCGGTCATCGCGCGGTGGCTGCACGCCGACAGCCGCGTGCTGCTGCTCGACGAGCCGACGCGAGGCGTCGACGTCGAGGCGAAGGCGCAGATCTACGAGATCATGCGCGCCGTCGCCGACACCGGCAAGCTCGTCGTCTTCGTCTCGAGCGAGATCGAAGAGCTGCCCCTCGCCTGCGACCGCGTGCTCGTGCTGCGCGACGGCGGCCTCCGCGAGGAGTTCCGCGCCCCCGACATCTCCCTGCCCGTGCTGCTCCAGGCCTCCATGGTCTCGAGCTGAAGAAGGACGACCCGATGACCACCACACTCGACCCCACGACCACCCCGACCGGCGGACCAGGAGGCGCGCCTCGTGACTCCGCGCTCGGTCGCGTCCGCGACGCCTTCCGTCGCAACACCACGCTCGTCAACATCGTCGGCCTGCTGGTCGCGATCGTGCTGCTGTACCTCTACCTGATGTTCAACGCGGTCGGCTTCTTCACCGTGGCGAACCAGAGCGGCCTGCTGCGCGACGCCGCGCTGATCGGCATCGCCGCCACCGGCATGACCCTGGTGATCATCGCCGGCGAGATCGACGTGAGCACCGGCCCCGCCGTCGCGCTCTCGTCGGTGATCGTCGCCGTCGCCATGACCCAGTGGGGGCTGCCCGCCCTGCTGGCGATCCTCATCACGCTCGTGGTCGGAGCCGGTTGGGGTGCCCTCGCCGGCGTGCTGCGGGCGAGGTTCCTCGTGCCGTCGTTCATCGCCACCCTCGGGCTCTGGAGCGTGCTGCGGGGCCTCGGCCAGTTCGGCACCGACGCCCTGCCCGTGCCGCTGCCGCTCGACGACCCGGTCATGCCGTTCCTCACCGGCACGGTGTTCGGCGTCCCGACGCCCGCCGTCGTGATGATCCTGGCCTTCCTCGTCTTCGCCTTCGTCGCCCGCAAGACCGCGTTCGGCCGCTCGGTCTTCGCGATCGGCGGCAACGCGGCGGCCGCCCGGCTGGCCGGCATCAAGGTGGCCCGGGTGCGCATCGTGCTGTTCGCGATCATGGGCATGCTCGGCGCCCTCAGCGGCGTGCTGCTCGCGGCCCGCCTCGGCTCGGGCAACGCCGGCGCCGCCAACGGCCTCGAGTTCGACGTCATCGCCGCGGTCGTCATCGGCGGCACCGCGATGTCGGGCGGCCGGGGCAGCCTGATCGGCACCTTCCTCGGCGTGATCTTCATCACCCTCATCGGCAACGGGCTCGTGCTGCTCGGCGTCGACTCCTTCCTGCAGAGCGTCGTCCGCGGTGTCATCATCGTGCTCGCCGTGCTGCTCAACGTCACCCTGTCCCGCAAGCGCGGGTCGATCGAAGAGAGCTAGACCATGACCACCACCGCACCCTCAGCCACCGCGTCCTCCGCCGGGGACGCGACCCGCGCCTCCTCGTCCCCCTCCGGCACCATGCAGGGCGTGTTCCTGCCCGGCGACGGCACCGCCGAGCTGCGGACGCACGACGTGCCGACGCCCGGCCCCGGGCAGGTGCTCGTGCAGGTCGGCGCGAGCGGCATCTGCGGCAGCGACATCGGCTTCATCTACCACGGCTACAAGACCCACAAGGGCCTCGACGGCGCCCCCGCCTACCAGGGCGTCGTCGCCGGCCACGAGCCGAGCGGCCGCATCGTCTCGGCGGGCCCCGGGGTCACGCGCTTCGGCGTCGGGGACGACGTCATCGTCTACCACATCCAGGGCTGCGGACGCTGCCGCAACTGCCGCTCGGGCTACTTCATCAGCTGCACCGACCAGCCGAACAAGGCGTCGTACGGCTGGCAGCGCGACGGCGGCCACGCCGAGTACGTCCTGGTCGACGAGTCGACCTGCGTGCCGTTGCCCGACGGGCTGTCGTTCGTCGACGGCGCCCTGATCGCCTGCGGATTCGGCACCGCCTACGAGGGCCTGCGCCGCACCGGCGTGCACGGCGGGGAGGACCTGCTCGTCGTCGGCCTCGGGCCGGTCGGCCTCGCCGCGGCGATGCTCGGCCGCATGCTCGGTGCCCGCCGGGTGATCGGCGTCGAGCGGTCGCCCGAGCGCATCGAGTTCGTCCGGGCGACCGGCCTGGTCGACGACGTCGTCCTCGCCGACGGCGACGCGGTCGCGAACGTGCTGGCCCTGACCGTTGGCGTCGGCTGCCAGGTCACGGTCGACTGCTCGGGCAGCACGCCCGGCCGCCTGACCGCGGTCGAGGCCGCGGCCGAGTGGGGTCGCGTCGGCCTGCTCGGCGAGGGCGGGCGTCTCGAGACCGAGGTCTCGGACACCCTGCTGCACAAGCAGCTCACCCTCACGGCGTCGTGGGTCACCTCGGTGCAGGGCATGGAGGACGTCGCGCGCATGATCGCCGCGGACGGCCTCAGCCCCGAGATCGTCGTCTCGCACCGGCTCCCGCTGACCGACGCCGACGAGGCGTACCGGATCGCCGCGGCCGGGGCCACGGGCAAGGTCGTGCTGATCCCGGCGGGTGCGCCCGTGCGCGAGGAGGCCGGCGCGCGCGAACCGGCTCCGCGCGCGTGACGTCCCGACCGGCCGTCGTCGAGGCGGGCACGCCCGAGCTGCCGCTGCTGCGGGTGACGACGCCCGACCTCGAGCTCGTCTTCGCACCCACCCGGGGCGGTCGGTTGCTGTCGCTGGTCGCCCACGGCCGCGAGCGGCTCTGGCGCGACCCGGATCTGGTCGACGCCGACCTCGCACCGGTCGTCCCCGTGGCCGCGTGGCCGGCGGGCGACGGCGACATGTCGACCTGGGCCAACGTGGGCGGCTCGAAGACCTGGCCGGCGCCGCAGGGCTGGTCGGGCCCCGACGAGTGGGCCGGCCCGCCCGACCCCGTGCTCGACTCGGGGCCGTGGGCGGTCGGGTGGCAGCTCGACGACGGGGCCGCGACCGTGGTGCTGACCAGCGCCGACGACGCCCGATCGGGTCTCCGCGTCGAGCGCCGCTTCACGGTGCCCGCCGTCGGCGCCGGGTTCCGCCAGACGGCGACCTTCACCAACGTCTCGGCCGTCCCGCGCACCTGGTCGATCTGGGAGGTCTGCCAGGTCGACACCCGAGGAGGCGCGGGTCGCCCCCTCGAGGACGCCGCGGTCGTCGTCGCCCACGCCGCGCCTCCCGTCGAGCTCGACCTCGGCGGCTGGGAGGGCGACGTCACGTCGTCGCGCCACGAGGACGACGTGCTGCTGCCGGTCGGGACCGGCGTGGCCAAGCGCGGCTACCCCGAGGCGTCGGGCTCCGCGGCCTACCGCGACCCCGACGGCACCACGCTCACGCTCGCCACCGAGCCAGCGGCCGGGGGCACCTGGCCCGACGGCGGCTCGAAGGTCGAGATCTGGCTGCAGCGCCCCACGGCGTCGCCGATCGGCGAGCTGGGCGACCTGCACCCCTCGGCGCACCTCGTCGAGCTCGAGGTGCTGGGGCCGCTCGTCACCCTCGCGCCGGGCGAGGCCACGAGCCTCGACGTCGCGTGGTCGGTGCAGCAAGGCTGAGCCGCTCCCGATCCCGTTCCGGCCATCGCCCTCGCACCCAGTTCCGAACCATGCACCCCGAAGCTTCCGGGTGCATCGTTCGAAACCGGGTGCAGCGCGGCACGGTTCACCTCCCGGACACCCGCCGCCCCTACGCTGACCGCGACAGCGCCTAGGGTTCCGGGGTCCCACGATCCGACTGGTCCGAGCGGCGCCACGGTCGGGCGCCATCGCCGGGCCGTCATCTGAACGGACAAAAGCCTGGAGGACCCGTTCGGCGCGCCCCGCGCCGAGCCGATGGGTCCTCGCATGTCCACCACCGCCCTCCTGCTCGTCCTCGCCGCCGCCGTCTGCCACGCCGGCTGGAACGTCGTCGCCCATGGGGTGAGCCGCCTCGGCACCCCCTTCCTCTGGTGGGGAGCCGTCGCCAGCACCGTGCTCTGGCTGCCGGTCGTCCCCTTCACGGGCGGCCTCGGGGCGAGCGTCGGCGGCCTCGCCGTGGGGGCAGGCGTCTCGGCCGTGCTGCACGTCGTCTACATGACGGTGCTGCAGCGCGGCTACGCCGTCGGCACCCTGTCGACCGTCTACGCGACGGCACGCGGCAGCGGCCCGGCGGTCAGCGCCGGCCTCGCCGTCCTGCTGCTCGGCGAGCAGCTCTCGGCGACGGCCGTGGTGGGCATCGCCGTGGTGGTCGCGGGCGTGGTGGCGACCGGGCTGATCGACCGGCGGCCGACCGGCTCTCCGGCGCCGCGCCTCCTGCACGGGCCGTCGACCGCGTCGACGCCGGCCGCCCCCGGCCCGGCGCGCCGTCGCCTCGACCCGGGCATCGCCTGGGGCCTGCTCACCGGCCTCGCCATCGCGAGCTACACGATCTGGGACGCCCACGCCCTGCGCACCTGGGGCCTCTCGCCCGTGTCGTTCATGGTCGGCGTGACGCTCGCCGAGGTCGTCTTCTACAGCGCGTCGCTCGGCCGGCGTCGGGGCGAGCTCGTCGCGGTCGCCCGCGCCCACTGGCCGCGGGTGCTGGCCTTCGGCGTGCTGTCGCCGCTGTCGTACATCCTCGTGCTGACGGCGATCCGGACGGCTCCGGTCGCCCTCGTCGCCCCGGCCCGCGAGACGAGCGTGGTGATGGTGGCCGTGTTCGGGGCGCTCGTCCTGCGTGAGGGCTCGCTCGTGAAGCGGCTCGCGGCCTCGGGCGTCGTGCTCGGCGGCATCGCCCTGCTCGCCCTCTGACGGGCGTCGCACGAGCCCAGGAGGCGCGGGTCGGCCTAGAGGAACCCGGTCACCGCGACGGCGACCGCGGCCAGCAGTGCGACGGCGGCGAGCACCTTCGACGACCCCATCACGAGTCGGCGCCTCGGCCCGCCGTCGTACGGCTCGTCGTCGGCGTCGCGCAGTTCGGGCGGGAGCTCGGCCTCACGGCGACGGCGCTCCTGCTCGAGGCGGGCGGCCCGTTCGACCCGCGCGACGCGCTCGGCCTCGTGTTGCCGAGCCTGCTCGGCCTCGCGGTCACGGGCGACGAGCAGCTCGAGTTCGCGGTGGGCCTCGTCCGACCAGGTCGCGAGGTCGTCGCCGGGGGAGTCGGGGGTGCCGTCGTCGTGTCGCATGCGGAGGCCTTCGTCGCGGGAGCAGGGCGGGGTGGTGGTCCGAGGGTAGACCGCCGCACCTGGACCCGCCATGGCCGGGACGGCACCCCGTCCCGTCCCGCGGGCGGCTCGCCCAGGTTAGGCAGACAAGAGGTGAACTCTCGTTGAACGGGCCTAAAGATAGGTTCCTATGTCGGTCGGGCGCGTGCCACCATCGTCACGTCCTGCTCCCACCCGAAAGGCCGTCATGACCCTCCGCCGTCCCCGCGCCGCGACCGCCCTCGTCGGCGCCGCCCTGCTCGCCGTCACGCTGTCCGCCTGCTCGACCCCCGCCTCCTCGGCCACCGGCTCGTCCGACGCGGAGGGCGGCTACGCGGTCGACGACAGCACCCTCGTCTTCGGCGTCGTGCCCGACTCGGTCGACACCGAGACGAACTACCAGCCGCTGATGGACTACATCGCGAAGGAGACCGGCAAGACGGTCGAGTACCACGAGTCGACGGACTACGCGGCCCTGATCGAGGCGAGCATCGCCGGCCAGATCGACGTCGCCTCGTTCTCGGGCTTCACCTACGTCACCGCCACGAACAACGGCGCCGAGCTCACCCCGATCTCGTCGATCACCACGGCCGAGGGCCAGGAGCCCGGCTACTACTCGCAGGCCATCGTGCCGAAGGGCAGCGACATCACGTCGATCGCCGACATGAAGGGCAAGAAGATCTGCTTCGTCGACCCGTCGTCGACCTCGGGCTACCTCTTCCCGAGCTACGCGCTGCTCGAGGCCGGCATCGACCCCGAGAAGGACATCACCCCGGTCTTCGCGGGCAAGCACGACGTCAGCGTGCAGAAGGTCGGCGAGGGCACCGAGTGCGACGCCGGCTTCGCCGAGGACAGCGAGGTCGCCAAGAGCGATGCCGTCGAGATGATCGACGAGCAGATGGTGCCCGGCGCGCCCATCGTCGAGTCGGACTCGCTGCCCGACGACGTCAAGGCCCAGCTGAAGGACATCCTCTCGAACGTCACCGCCGACGACATGGTCGCCGCGGGCATCGAGGGTGCCGACAGCGAGGGCTTCCGTGCCGTGTTCTTCCAGACCACCCCGGTCGACGACGCGTACTACGACCAGATCCGCGACATCTGCGAGAAGACGAACGCGTCGCAGTGCAAGGCCTGACCCGCACGACGTAGCACCTCCCCACCCCGGGAACCCGCCGGGACCCTCGCGCACGCGTGGGGGTCCCGGCGACGTCCCGGGGCCCGAGCACGACGAACCGGAGACGAACATGACCCCGCACACCGCCCCCGCCGAGACCGTCGTCCGGCTCGAGGGCATCACCAAGCGCTTCGGTGAGACCCTCGCGCTCGACGACGCCTCGATCAGCGTCCGACGCGGCGAGGTCGTCGTGCTGCTGGGCCTCTCCGGCTCGGGCAAGTCCACCCTGCTGCGTCACGTCGACGGCCTCGAACGGCCGACCGACGGCCGCGTCACGGTGCTCGGCCGCGAGGTCACCGAGCTCACCGGGCGGGCCCTGCGGCGGCTGCGCAGCGAGGTGGGGTTCATCTTCCAGCAGTTCGAACTCGTGCCGTCGCTGACCGTGCTCGAGAACGTCCTGACCGGCTCGCTCGCCACCGTGCGCGGGCCCCGGCTCGGGCTCTGGTCGTACGGCCGGGCCGCGAAGGCCGAGGCGCTCGCCCGGCTCGAGCGCGTCGGCCTGCTCGACCGGGCCTACCAGCGCGCCGACACCCTCTCGGGCGGCCAGCAGCAGCGCGTCGCCATCGCCCGGGCCCTCATGCAGCGCCCCCAGGTGCTGCTCGCGGACGAGCCCGTCGCCTCGCTCGACCCCGAGTCGAGCGACCAGGTGATGGCGCTGATCCGCGAGATCGCGGCCGACGAGGGCCTCACCGTCATCTGCAGCCTGCACCAGGTCGACCTCGCCCTCTCGTGGGCCGACCGCATCGTCGGGCTGCGCCACGGTCGGGTCGTGCTCGACACCGGGACCGAGGGCCTGTCGAAGGCCCAGGTGATGGAGATCTACGGCCGCGTCGCCACGAGCACCGACCAGATGGCAGCCATCGAGCTCGAACTCGCCGGGGACGCCGTCCGATGACCGCCGTCACCGAGCGCCCGCGCACGACCGGGGCGGCCCCCGCTCCCGTCACCGCGCCTCCTCGTCGCCGGGTCTCGCCCGAGCGCGTCGCGGCGGGCCTCACCCTCGTCGCCCTGCTGGTCGCGAGCCTCGTCGCCCTGCGCAGCGTCGACATCGACCCCGCGCGGATGCTGCAGAGCTGGGCCAACGCCGAGCGGTTCTTCGGCCGCGTCGGGGCGATCGAGTTCCCCCCGCTCGGCGAGCTGCTGCAGCTCACCGCCCTCACGCTCGGCCTCGTGATCTGCGGCACCCTGCTCGCCGCCGTCCTGTCGGTGCCGGTCGCCGTGCTCGCGGCCTCGAACACCACCCCCGGCCCCGCGTGGCGTGCGGCCGCCCGCTTCGTGACGGTGCTCGCCCGGGCCGTGCCCGACGTCGTGCTCGCCATGGTGTTCGTGCTGCTCTTCTCGCTCGGCACGCTGCCCGGCATCCTGGCCATCGGCCTGCACTCGGTCGGCATGATCTCGAAGCTCTTCGCCGACGCGATCGAGCAGATCGACGAGGGTCCGCGCACCGCCGTCCGTGCCGCCGGGGGCAGCCGCCTCCAGCAGTTCACCGCCGGCGTGCTGCCCCAGGTGCTGCCGTCGTGGGTGGCGACCGTGCTGCACCGCAACGACATCAACCTCCGCGGCAGCGTGATCCTCGGCTACGTCGGGGTCGTCGGCCTCGGCATGGAGATGTCGTTCGCCTTCAAGTCGCTCGACTACGGCCTCGGCCTCGGCTACGCCCTCGTCATCTTCGTTCTCTGCGTCGTGATGGAGATCGTCTCGAGCAGCGTCCGCGCCACCATGCTCGGCATCGCGCCGACCGGCCGCGGTCTCGGCGACCGCGTCGTCCGACGGGCCACCAGGAGGCGCGGTGCCGGTCACCCCGTCCCGTCGCGTCCCGTGCCCGCCACCGTCGAGTCCGCGCTCCGCCGACCGTGGGACCGCGCCCGTCGACGCACCGTCGCGTGGGGGTGGCTCGCGGTCGCCGTGGTCGTCGCGAGCATCGCCGTCTGCGACATCGCCTGGTCCGACCTCGTCACCGTCTGGGCGAAGGTGCCCGCCGTCGCGACGCAGTTCTGGCCGCCGTCGTTCGGCAGCTACGAGGCGTCGACGATGGTCGCCGCCATGGGCGAGACGATCGCCATCGCGCTGGCCGCGACCGTGCTGACCCTCGTCGCCTCGATCGTGGTCGGGTCGCTCGCGGCCCGCAACGTCGCCCCGAGCCGAGGGGCGCGCAGCGGCATGCGCCTGCTGCTCGTCGGCATCCGCGGGGTGCCCGAGGTGATCCTCGCCATCGTGCTGATCGTCGTCACCGGGCTCGGCACGCAGGCCGGCACCCTCGCCCTGGCGCTCGGCGGCGTCGGGCTGCTCGGCAAGCTGCTCGCCGACTCGTTCGAGGAGGTCTCGCCCGGCCCCGAGCGCGCCCTCTCGGCCACCGGGGCGAGTCGCGTGCAGGTCTACGCCGGGGCGACCCTGCCGCAGGGCACCCGGGCCCTGATCGGGCACACCTTCTACATGCTCGACACCAACCTGCGGGCCGCGACGCTGCTCGGCATCGTCGGTGCCGGGGGAGTCGGCTACTACCTGCTCAACGCCAGCCAGGGCTCGAACTACGGGACGGTCACGGCGATCGTGCTGATGATCCTCGTCACGGTCCTGGCCGTCGAGGGGCTCGCCATCTGGATGCGGAGGGTCTTCCGATGACCGCGACACACGACACGGCCCACGGCACGGCCCGTCACTCCGCGGCCCCGACCGCGGCGGCAGGGCACGCGGCGGCACCTAACGACGTGGTCGTCGTCGGCTCGGGCGTCGTCGGCCTCGGTGCCGCCCTCGCCGCCGTCGACCGGGGGCACTCGGTGCTGGTCGTCGACCGCTCCCCGGTGATCGGCGGCTCGACCGTGCGGAACTTCGGCCACCTCTGCCTCACCCCGCAGAGCGGCGAGGCCCGCCGCCACGCCCTCGCCGCCCGCGAGCTCTGGCTGCGGCTGGCCCGCGACGCCGGCTTCTGGCTGTCCCGGCGCGGCACGCTCGTCGCCGCCCGACACGTCGACGAGCTCGACCTGCTCGACGAGCTGGCCCTCGCCCGCACCGACCGCGTGCTGGGCGACCGGCCCGAGATCGAGCGGCTCGACGCGGCCGAGCTGTCGTCCCTGGCCCCGGTGGCTCCCGGTGCGGTCGTCGGCGGCGCCCTGCTCCCGTACGACCTGCAGGTCGACCCGAGGGAGGCGGCCGACGCGATCCGCCGGCACCTCGAGACGCGAGGGGTGCGCTTCCTGACCCGCACCTCCGTGGGGTCGGTCTCGTCGGGACGGGTCGAGACGAGCCGCGGTCCGATCGACGCCGGGACGGTCGTCGTCGCGACCAACCACGACCTCGACCAGCTGCTGCCCGACCTCGCCGACCGACACGCCCTCGAGCGCTGCGGCCTCGACATGCTGCGGGTCCGGGCCGACCTCGTCCGTCCGCTCGTCGCCCCGTTGCTGACCGGCTGGTCGCTGATCCGCTACAGCGCGTTCGCCGGCACCGGAGCGGCCGACGCGGTGCGGTCCCGACTGCACGCCGAGCGCCCGGACCTGGCCGCGATGGACCTCAACCAGATGTACACGCAGCTGCCCGACGGGTCGGTGATCGTCGGCGACAGCCACCGGAAGGGCGCCGCGATCGCGCCGTTCCAGGACGAAGGCATCGCCGACGCCTTCCTCGACGAGTTCCGCGTGCTGTTCGGCGCCGAGCCGGTGGTCACCGAGCGGTGGCAGGGCGTCTACGCCTCGGGCCGCGACGAGTTCGTCGTCGACGAGGTCGCCCCGGGCGTGCTCGTCACGGTCGTCTCGACCGGCATCGGCATGACCACCGGGCTCGGTCTCGCCGAGCACGTCGTCGGGGCACACCTCGACGGCGGGCGCGACCGGGCGCTCGACCGCCCCGCCCCGACCTCGACCGTCCCCTCGCCCGTCACCTCGGCCGTCCCCTCGCCCCTCACAGAGAGCCCCACCGCATGAGCACCACGACCGCCACCACCCCCGCCTCGTCCGGCACCCCCGCCGCCGAGGCCGCGACCCCGATCGAGCTCGTCGTGCTCGACATGGCCGGCACGACCGTCGTCGACGACGGCGTGGTCGAGCAGGCCTTCGCCCGCGTCGCCGACCGGGTCGACCTCGGCCCGACGCTGAGTCGCGACGAGGCCCTGCAGTACGTCCGCGACACGATGGGCCGCTCCAAGATCGAGGTCTTCCGGCACCTCACCGGGGGCGACGAGGCGCTCGCGCAGCGCGCGAACGACGAGTTCGAGGTGGCCTACGGCGAGCTCGTCGACGAGTCGGGAGTCGAGCCGATCGAGGGCGCGGGCGACCTCGTCGACGCACTCCGCGCCTCCGGGGTCTCGGTCGTCCTGACCACGGGCTTCTCGCCCGTCACGCGCGACCGCCTGCTCGACGCGCTCGGCTGGACGGTCGACGCCGCCCTCTCGCCCGTCGACGCCGGCCGCGGCCGACCCGCACCCGACCTCGTGCTGACCGCGCTGCTGCGCACCCGTGCCTCGTCGGTCGCCGCCGTCGCGGTCGTCGGCGACACCGTCAGCGACGTCCTCTCGGGGCGCTCCGCCGGTGCGGGCCTCGTCGTCGGCGTGACGACCGGCGCGCACACCCGCGAGCAGCTGCTCGCCGCGGGGGCCGACGTCGTGCTCGAGAGCGTCCGCGACCTCGTCGGGCTGCCGGCCTTCGCCGGGGTCGCGGCCGCCGGCGCGTCGACGACCGCGGTCGCGTGACCACCGCCCTGCCGCGGACGGGGGTGCCGCCGCGGACGACGGACCAGGAGGCGCGGGTCGCGTCCGTGACGGACCCCACCTCCCCGGCCGCGCTGCCCCTCGACCCGGCCCCGACCGCCATGGTGTGGCTCGAACCCGGCCGTCCGCACGAGGCCGTCGCGGTGCCCTCGGTCGTCCTCGAGCCCGGTGACGCCCTCGTCGAGGTCGAGCTGGCGACGATCTGCGGCTCGGACGTGCACACCACCCGGGGCGACCGGAGCGCGCCCGCCCCGCTCGTCCTCGGGCACGAGCAGGTCGGTCGCGTGGTCGCCCTCGGGCCGGGGGCGGTCGCCGTGGACGGGGCGCCGCTCGCCGCCGGGCAACGCGTCGTCTGGTCGCTGACCGTCTCGTGCGGTCGATGCGCCACCTGCCGACGCGACCTGCCGCAGAAGTGCGAGTCGGTGCGGAAGTACGGTCACGAGCGGCTCGTCACGGGCTGGGAACTGAGCGGCGGCTTCGCGACGCACGTGCACGTGCGGTCGGGCACGGCGATCGTCCCGGTCGAGGCCGACCTGCCCGCCGAGCTGCTGGCCCCGGTGTCGTGCGGCACGGCGACGGCCGTGGCGGCCCTCGACGCCGCCTCGGCGATCGTGCCCCTGGACGGTGCCGTGGTGCTCGTCACGGGGGCCGGGCTGATCGGCCTCACGGCGACCGCGCTGGCCACCGACGCCGGGGCCCGGGTGGTCGTCGTCGACCCCGATCCCGCCCGCCGTCGGCTCGCCGTCCGCTTCGGAGCGGTCGCGACGGTCGACCCTACGGCTGCCCCCGACTCCGACGACGGCCTCAGCGCCGCGTTCTCCGTCGCGGGCGGTGCCCCGCTCGTCGCCGTGGAGGCCTCGGGGTCGCCGCACGCCGTGGCCTCGGCGCTCGCCGCGCTGGGCGTCGGCGGCGTGGCCGTGCTCGTCGGCAGCGTCTTCCCCGCCCCGGCGGTGCCGCTCGACGCCGAGAGCGTCGTCCGACGTCTCGTGACCCTCCGTGGCGTGCACAACTACGCCCCGCGGCACCTCGTCGAGGCCGCCCGCTTCGTCGAACGGAGGCACGCGGCCTGGCCGCTCGACGCCCTCGTGGGCGAGGTCGTCGCCCTGCGCGACCTCGACGCCGGCATCGCGGCGGCCGCCGCCGGCGGGTCGGTGCGGGTGGGCGTCCGGCCGGAGTGACCGGGGGCGGTGGCGGCCTGCGGGGGCTGCCCCGCGCCTCCTGCGTCCTGCCTCCTGCGTCCGCGGACGCGGGAGGGGTGCGGGTCGGCGCCGCTCAGGGGCCGATCGCGCGGATGAAGTGGTCGCCCTCGCGGGCCCGGCCCGACGCCGAGACGGTGAAGCGGACGATGTCGCTGCGGTACCGGTCGTCCGAGGCCTCGAAGGTGCGGCCGTCGGGGCCGCGCGTGATGCGGTGCAGCCGCAGGATCGGCGTGCCGGGCTCGACCCCGAGCAGTTCGGCGTCGAGCTCGTCGGCGGCGACCGCGTCGATCTCGTGGTCGATGTCGGCGTAGCCGAAGCCCCGCGAGTCGAGGTACTCGGTGATCGACACCGTGTCGAGGTCGACGTCGAACAGCACGCGGCCGACCTCCTCGATGAAGGTCAGGCGCTCGAGCATGGTCGGGCGGCCGTCGACGAGTCGCAGCCGGACGACGTCGACCACGAGGGCGCCCGGCTCGATGCCGAGCGACCGGGCCTTGTCGTCGTCGGCGCGGCGCAGCGACACCTCCTGCGTGCGGGCGCCGGGCTCGCCGCCGACGTCGCGCACCCACTTGGTGAAGGGGATCGACACGTCGACCGGGTGGTGCGCCTTGCGTGCGACGACCCGCGCCGGGCGGCCGCGCCGGGTCTCGACCAGGCCCTCGGAGCGCAGGGCGGCGAGGGCGTTGCGGATCGGCCCGCGGGAGGTGCGCCACTGCTCGGCCAGCTCGCCCTCGCTCGGCACGTCGTCGCCGACCGCGAGGTCGCCGCTCAGGATGCGCCGCCGCAGGTCGTCGGCGATCTGCTCGTAGAGGGTCGAAGGCACGTGCGGATCTTACCGAGCGGTGCGGTCGGGCTCGTCATGGGCCCCGGTCGCGACGACGAACCCCGTTCGCGAAGACGAACCCCGTTTCATCGGGGTTCTCCTTCGCGAACGGGGTTCATCCCGTCGTCGCGCCGAGGGGGTCACCACCAGGGCTTCCCACCGCGACCCGCCCCTGTCGTAGCGTCGAGGGCATGGACACCGAGAGCGAGATCCGCGACTTCCTGACCAGCCGACGGGCGCGGGTGCGGCCCGAGCAGGTCGAGCTGCCGGGCGGCCCCGGACGCCGCGTGCCCGGACTGCGGCGGAGCGAGGTGGCGCTGCTCGCGGGCGTCAGCGTCGAGTACTACACGCGGCTCGAACGCGGGCGCCTCGGCGGGGTGTCCGAGGTCGTGCTCGACTCGCTCGCGACCGCCCTGCTGCTCGACGACGCCGAACGCGAGCACCTGGCCGACCTCGCCCGTGCCGCGAACGAGTCGCCCGTGCGCGCCCGGCGACGACGCCGTCCGCCCGAGACCGTCTCGCGCAGCATGCAGCTCGTGCTCGACGCCGTCACGGCCGGGCCCGCGTTCGTCCGCAACGGGCGCATGGACGTCCTCGCCGAGAACGCACTCTTCCGCGCGCTCTACTCCGACCTCTACGCCCTCGACGAGCGGCCGGTCAACCTCGCCCGCTTCGTCTTCCTGCACCGCGAGCAGGCCGAGGCCTTCTACCCGTCGTGGTCGGTGGCCGCCGACATCAACGTCGCGATCCTGCGCACCGAGGCCGGCCGCGACCCCCACGACCGCGCCCTGCACGACCTGATCGGCGAACTGTCCACCCGCAGCGACGAGTTCCGCGTGCGCTGGGGCGCCCACGAGGTGCGCCACCACACGTCCGGCCAGAAGCGCTTCCACCACCCGGTCGTCGGTCAGCTCGACATGGTCTACGAGGCCATGGAGCCGATGGGCCGCCCGGGCCTGAACTTCCTCGTCTACAGCGCCGAGCCCGGCTCGCCGACCGAGGAGCGCCTCCGCCTCCTCGCCAGCTGGGCGGCGCCGCAGGCCGACCCGGCGGTCGTCCGCGCCGACGCCCCGGACCGACCCGACGTCGCGAGCGGACCGCGCGAGGCGGCCGGATCGTGAGCCGCCTCGCGATGTGGTGGCGCGCCTCCTGCGAGATCTCCGACCTCACGCGCGACCGAGAGCAGGAGGCGCGGGTGCTGGACGAGATGGCGGTGCGTCTCCAGCCGGGCCCCTGGGCGATCGCCGCGCTCTTCCACCGCCGCGCGCCCGGCGCGACCGACGCCGCAGAGGCCTCCGCCACCATGGAGAACCAACCACCCCCGAACGCCGAGGAGGCACGACCGTGAAGTACACCCGTCTGGGCAGCACAGGGCTGAAGGTCAGCCGCATCGGCCTCGGCTGCATGAGCTACGGCGACCCCACCCGGGGCCTGCACTCGTGGACGCTCGACGAGGCGGCCTCGGCACCGTTCTTCCGCCAGGCCGTCGAGCTCGGGGTCACCTTCTGGGACACCGCGAACGTCTACCAGCAGGGCACCGGCGAGGAGTTCGTCGGCCGCGCGATGCGCGAGTACTCCCGCCGCGAGGACGTCGTGCTGGCGACGAAGGTCAGCGGTCGCATGCACGACGGTCCGGGGGGAGCAGGTCTGTCACGCGGGGCGATCCTCGAGCAGGTCGACGCGTCGCTCACGCGACTCGGCACCGACCACGTCGACCTGTACCAGATCCACCGCTTCGACCCCGAGACCCCGGTGGAGGAGACGATGGAGGCGCTCCACGACCTGGTCCGGGCAGGCAAGGTCCGGTACACGGGCGCCTCGAGCATGTTCGCCTGGCAGTTCGCGAAGATGCAGACCGCCGCCGTGGTCAACGGCTGGACGCCGTTCTCGACCATGCAGGACCAGTACAACCTGCTGAAGCGCGAGGAGGAACGCGAGATGATCCCGCTCTGCGCCGACCTCGGCGTCGGGCTCGTGCCCTACTCGCCGCAGGGCAAGGGGCGGCTGACGCGACCGCGTGGCGCGACCACCGAGCGGTCCGCCGTCGACGAGGTCGCGAAGGCCTTCGACGCCGACGAGGACGGCCCGATCATCGACGCCGTCGAGCAGGTCGCCGCCGAGCACGGGGTGTCGATGGCCCAGGTCGCCGTGGCGTGGGTGCTGCGGAACCCCGTCGTCTCGGCGCCGATCGTCGGCGCGACGAAGCCGCACCACCTCGCCGACGCCGTCGCCGCCCTGGACGTCGAGCTGACCGACGACGACGTCCGCCGCCTCGAGGAGCCCTACCGGCCGCAGTCACCGTTCTGGTGGTGACCGGACGGCCACATCTCGATCGTGTGATCGATCGGTCACGGGATGGTCTGGTAATCGATCGGTTACGTCGCTAACCTGTAGCCGATCGGCTACAGGAGTCGGCGACCTCGGAGGGCCACATGCGAATCGACACCGTCTTCGCCGTGGGCGACCTCGTGCACGAGCGGCGAATCGCGCTCGGATGGTCGCAAGATCGCCTGGCGACGACGATGGGTGTCAGCCGTGCGTGGGTGAACAGGTTCGAGGCCGGCAAGGGGACGGCGCAGCTCCGCCTGGTGCTCGACGCGCTGCAGGCACTGGGAATCGTCCTCGAGGCCTCCGAGCGTGAGCCGGGGCAGGCCGATGGCTGACCTGCTCGCCTATCTCGACGGGACTCTCGCGGGAACCTTCGCGATGAACGCGTCCGGTCGGGTGACCTTCGCGTACGACGGCGACTACCGCTCACAGGCGACCCCGACCCCGATGTCGCTCTCCATGCGGCCGACCCGCGCCGAGTGGCCTTCCCGGGCGGCCGGTCCGTTCCTCGCGGGCCTGCTGCCCGACAGCCCCGAACGACTCGCCGAACTCGCCAGTCGGTACCGGACGAGCCAACACCCGTTCCGCCTGCTCGAGAGCGTCGGGCGCGACGCTGCCGGTGCCGTGCAGCTGCTTCCTCCCGACGAGGCGTCGAGCGATGCCGCATCGCGGACGGGAGACGTCGAGCGGCTCACCGATGACGACGTCGCCGTCCTCCTCGCCAGTGCGTCCCGTGATCCGGGAGCCTGGGGGAGGGACGACCACGGCGGTCGCTGGTCGCTGGCCGGGGCGCAGAGCAAGGTGGCGCTGTTCCGGTTCCCGGACGGCTCCTGGGGGGTTCCCCGGGATTCCACCCCGACGACGCACATCCTCAAGCCGACGGCCGCCGCTCTGCCCGACCATGACGTGAACGAGTTCGTGTCGATGGCTGCTGCCCGGGCGTTGGGACTCGAGGTGGCCGACCACGAGCTGATGAGGACGGCTGCGGGCACTCACGTCTTCGTGACCCGGCGTTTCGATCGCGTCGAGCGGGACGGAGTGTGGCACCGGCTGCACCAGGAGGACTTCTGCCAGGCCATGAGCGTCGACCCGTCACACAAGTACCAAGATCAGGGCGGGCCGTCCGTTCGGCAGATCGCCCGGGTCGTCGCCGAGAACATACCCGACCACGGCGTCCGTTCCGTCACGCAGCGAGCACTCTTCGAGGCTCTCGTGTTCACCGTGGCCTCCCAGAACACCGACGCACACGCGAAGAACTACTCGCTCACGTTGAGCGGCTCCGACGTTCGACTCGCGCCGCTCTACGACCTCGGCTCACATTCGCCCTATCCGACCCGAGGCGGTGCCCCCCTGCGCTCGGCGATGTCGATCGGCGACGAGTACGCGCTCGACTCGATCGGCGAACCGGAGTTCCGTGACGCCGCGAGGTCGTTCGCGATCCCCGCGGACGAGGCGGTGCATCGGTACCGGCGCATCGTCGGCGGCGTCGCCGAGGCCTTCGAGGTGGCCGCCGCGCAGATCGACGAGCCGTTCGCCGCCACGCTTTCCGAGTCCGTCGCGGCCAACGCGTCGCGTCGGGGCTGGAGCTAGGTCGCAGGCGGTGGGCGGCGGACGGTCCCCCCCCCCCCCCCCCCCCCCCCCCCCCCCCCCCCCCCCCCCCCCCCCCCCCCC